>DKBG01000263.1 GCA_002451155.1 Ignavibacteria bacterium UBA6906 | reverse complement strand
TTTCGCTGACCTGCGACCGCCAGGTGGAATCGGGTGACGACGTCTTGACGAGGTCCACCATGATCGTGACTCCGTCCGGATAAGGGCCGGTCGGATCGAGGAATCGCTTATCAACTCCCGCGGCGTTGAAAAAACGAGCGCGCACGCCAACTTCGGCGTCCTGGATCCACCCTTTGGGATATGAAATGCGGAACCCGATGGCCGCATCCCGGTAATCGGTCATTTCGCCAACGGGGACAGGCTCAACAATCTTCTTGCCGCCGCAACCGGCAACCATGAAAAGAAGGGCGATCATCGCTCCGAGACACGTCCTCGACAGCACGGTGGAGGTGGTCATGGTGAGTCCTCTAAATAATGAATGAAGAGATATGGATACAATTTCGAGATCGGGAGCGGCTCACTGGGTCAACGTACAGGATGCCGCCGGGCACCGGGCCTAATCCGCAGTGCTGGGCGACGCGGTCCGCAGCGGGACGGTGATGGCAGTCGGAGAACGACCTGCCAGTGTCAAAGCGCAACGTTTAAGATAGAGAAAAAAAGAGTATTCCTCAACCTTCTTACTCGTACGGATTCCGAGCCCCTTCCACCTGAAACGTGCCATTTCAACCGATGGCCACCCAGCGATCAGGAGTGACTGGATGAAACGGTGGTTCTCAGGTATGACCAACGAATTGTACTGCAGCCGGGGAGAAGGTCAAACGCCAAAGGACTGTGCGAAAGAGTGGACCCCGATTCCGTGCGGCCCCGATCCCCGACAGGAAAATCGCTCGATTGCTCCTACTCCTGGTCTGTTCTGGTACTCGCTCGAATTACTGTGCCAGCTGCCCTCCTTCATCCGAATCGGACCTGTTACCTGTGTAGATTCTTCAACTCCTCCCCCTAATCTGCTCAAAGGGGCGGTAATATTTTCTGGCCGGCCGCAGGATTGCTTCGAAAACGCTCTGAATTGAGCACCTTTTTTTGGCGTTACCTTTGTTTCTACTAGCTATGCCCGAACACCCCGAGGCTGGGGTAGGAGGCCCTCTATGGTTCCAGGAGGAATGCCGGAACCTGCACCAATGGAAATCCGATGGGATCCCCGGAAATGCAAGAGCAGAGTTCTGAACGGCTGGGCGGCGATCTGAAACAGATCGAAGCGATGCTCAAAGACGCTGATCAGCGAATGAAAGATGGAGATCTTGACGGTGCGCTCGAGCTGATCCGGCAGGCGCAGGCGCAGGACCGGCGCAATGTATATGGTCTCGCATATGTCGAGCGGATCCAGGCACTCATGCGCGCACGCAAAGCGAAGGGTCAGCCGACAAAGGGAAGCTCCCAGTGGGCTCCTGCGTCATTCGCGAAGAAGGTCCCCCCGTCGGCTTCTGTCGATCCTCCCCGTCAGAATACTGAGCGGAGTGAATCCCGCACGGCCGCAATGAAAGCAGCCGTGGACACGATACTCGGTCGGGCAAGGGAGCACATCGCGGCGAAAGACTTCGAGCGGGCCAGGCAGGAAGTTGAGCGTGCGAGACTCCTTGATCCCGTTAACGAGGAGGTTCCCCTCCTGGAAGCGGAGACGGCCAGATTGAAAACGGAGGAGGATGCCAAGCTCTCGGAACTGCAGGAAAAGCGTCAGAAGGATGATCAAAATCGACATCGCGAGATCCTTGAGCAGGAGCTGACGCGCGTCCGCCAGCAGAAGGAAGAACAGCGCCGGAAATCTGACGAGGCCCGACGAACCGCCCAGGAGCTCAAGATTCAGCAATACCTTCAGCTTGCGGCGAAGTATCTCGAGGCGGAGAAGTTCGAGGAGGCGTCGGGACAACTGGCCTTCGTTGTTGTAATCGACCCCCTCAATGCAGGAGCGGCGGAGCTTCAGCGGAAGATACGGGAGGCGCAGGAGCAAAAACGGCAGGCGGAACTCGAACTTCGCAGGAGGAAGGAAGCGGAGGAGAAGCAGCGACGGGATGCCGTGCACGCTGCTGTAAAGAAGAATATCGAAACAGCAACGGCACTTGCGTCGACAAAGAAGTTTGCAGAGGCGCTTCGCCTCATTACACGGGCATATATGCTCGATCCAGTGAGCGATGAGGTTCGCGCCTGCGAACAGGGAATTCTTGAGGCACAGGAGGAGGAGCATAGAGCAGCTGAACAACAGCGACGCATCCAGGAGGAAGAGGCACGGCTGCGGCGGGAGGATGAGCTGCGCCGCATGACGGAGGCCGAACGGGATAAACTCCTCCGTGAGGAAGAAAGCCAGCAGGAACGTGAAAAGAGTCTCAACAAGGAGAAAGTGAGCAAGCACCTGGCGAGCGCACGAGAACACCTCGGATCGCTTGCATTCCATGACGCTCTCGCGGAAGTCGCTCAGGCCTTTGCACTCGATCCCTTCGACGAAGACGTGAAAAAGGTGGAGCAGGAAATTCTCGAGGTGCAGCGGGCCGGGGAGTCGAGCAGCCCGCCCCCGGCCACCGGCGATGTGGAAAAACCGCCGGAAGCGGAGATTGAGCGGTTCATTGATGCCGCCAGACAACTGCAGAGCAGGGGTGAGTATGCAAGAGCCCTCGACGAATTGACCAAAGCATTTGTGCTCGATCCGCTGAACGAGGCAGTGCGTGCGCTCGAGGCGGAGATCGAGGGGGAATACCTCAGCCTTCATCAGAAAGGCGACACGGGGCGGCAGAAGGATGCGTCGCAAATAGTGGACGAACTCCAGCATACGCTGACTGATCTCACCGAAAAGTTCTCCAAATCGTCGGGAGGAGATCCCAACGAACAGCAGGCAAAACTGAATTACCATATTTCCCGTGCGCGGAGACTGACCGAGGGAGGTTCCCCCGAGGATGCGTTGGCTGAGGTCGCGCTCGGACTCACGATTGACCCGGATAATGCCGAACTTCGGGCGCTCGAGGCGGCAATCTGGGAACAACAGACTGAATCAGAGAGCGTGGGAACCATGGACCAGGGTGATGATAGCCCCGAGCGACGCATCAAGGCCCATCTCGCCGCAGCGGAAGAACTTCAGACGCAGGGTGAGCTGGCCCGCGCACTGGATGAAATCGCAAAAGCCTATCAGCTCGATCCACTCAATGAAGCAGTCAGGGAACGCGAGAATGCAATCCGTCAGGATGAAATGCGGCGGACACAGGCGGGAGAGTCTCAGCTGAAACTGGTGTATCCCCGACGAGGGGCCGCCGGCGGCGGAGCCTAAGCACATAACGTGAATTGGAGTAGTCAATGAGTACAGCTGAAAAGAAAGCGGGGCTGATGGACGATCTTGCCTTTGCCCTGGACCAGGCGCAGGGCGGGAATTATACAGAGGCGCTGAGACTGGTGGGAAGGTCGAAGATTGTTGACCCGCGGAACATCTTTCTGATTGCTCTTGAAAAGCAGCTCGGGCGCCTCCGGGGAGGAGGGATGCTGCCGAAAGAGAAGATCGAGCTTCTGCAGTCTCTCCCCGGGCTTGTCGATCGAGCCCGCGCTGACGGCGAGAGGCGTGGAGTGGCGCAGCCCGCGCCGCAGGTATCAGATGCCGACGAAAAACGGGTGAAGCTCCAGCTCGTCCTTGATCAGTACTTTCAACATGCCGATGAATGGCTTGCAAAAGGGGATGCGGCAACCGCTGTCAAGGAGATTGACCGCGTGTTGCTGATCGATCCCTCGAACAGGCGCGCAAGAGAATATCGTGCGCGCGTCGACAGCATCCTTGCCGCCGCAAACGCAAAGACTGCCGCAGTGCCGCCAGACCCGGTACCCCAGCCGCCAGATGCCGTTCCGGATATGGTCGGCGAACCGGAGCCGTTGCCACTGCCGCTTCCACAAACAGACGAAGATGACAGCAACGCCGGTGAGAAGGCTCCGGCCCCCCGGAAACGGTTTATCGTCTGGAGTGTCGCGGGGATCCTCCTGGCCGTGGGGCTTGCGGGATACTTCCTCCTCCACGGTGATGCAGAAGAAGAGACGCCGACGGTTTCTTCCCCCGCGCCAGTGCAGCAGGCTGAGGCCTCACGGACACCGGCGGTCGAGCAGACACAGACACTTCCCGAGGTCCAGAAAGAGGAATTGCCCGCGGAACCTCCTCCAGTAGTCGTGGTTCCTTCCCCGCCTCGCGCAGAGAAGAAGACCGCTGTCGCGACTCGGCAACCGGCCGGCGGGCGGGATCGTGTTCCCGAACAGGTTCAGAATGAGCCGCCCCCTCGTCTCGAAGAGTCACAGCCGACATCCGTGAGCACTCCGGTCAAGAGACCCGCCGCGGAGACCGCGAATGCTCCGTTCATCCCGGTCGAGAAAGAGCCTCGGATTCTTCAACTGACGCAGCCGGTGTTCACTGAGGATGATCACTCGGCTGGGGTCAAAGGGCAAATCGTGATCAAAGTCCAGATTGATCGGAACGGACGGCCGATCCAGGCAAAAGTCGTCTCGAGCTCGAATCCCATATTAAACAATCCTGTGGTCGACGCGGTGATGCGGTCCAGTTTCACTCCGGCTATCATGTCCAGCGGTCCGGTTGTCTCCTGGATGACCATCCCGTTCAAATTCAAATAGACTCCAGGGACACTGCTGAAGCGTAACGCCCCACCCCGGACATCCGGGATGGGGCGTCGGCGTTTTCCCAGGAGTTGTCAGTTGCGCCTGTATCGCGCCCGGTCAGCGCTCCCCGGCTGTCCATCCCTCCGTCGGCCGGGCGCGATACAGGCAGCTCTACTTCACGCCTGTTGGCGAAGAGAGCGCATCTGGGTGCGGAGTTCCTTCATCTGAAGATCGATTCCCCGCTTCGCTGATTCGAGGTCCCTCTTGAGCCTGTCCAGATCGATCGACTCTGCCTCGCGGAGCTCCTTCAACTCCCGGACTTTCTGCAGCTGCTGCTGGAATTCCTTTTGGATAAGGGTATCGTGTGGCAAGTGATCCCAACGGTACATTCGATCCGGATTCCATCCGAGCGACTCGTCGTCCTCCGCCTTCAACGACAGGGTCTTGCGCTCCCCCCTCCGCAGGATTTCCACAGGCACGTTCTCTCCATCCTTGTACTCGGAAAACCCGTCGGTGATATCCCGGAGATCCTCAACTGTCTCCCGCCCGAGGTGGATGATGACGTCGCCCGCCTTGAAGCCAGCCGTCTCACCGGCGCTCCCGTTCTCAACCTCGGTGACCAGTACCCCTCGTCCGTTCGGCCCGACGAAATATTCCCCGAGCTGAGAGTTAAGCTCCATCAGACTGAGTCCGGATATCGAGGCGGGGCCAAGCGAAAGGGAAAAGTGCTTGCGTCCTACTCTCGGAACGGCCAGCCTGAGAGCGTTGTCAAGGGCGACAACCGTTCGCGGCATCTTGCCGACCGAGGCCTTCAGAGACTTCTTTTGCCCGCCGCGCATGACAACAACGGTTGCCTCGGTGCCAGGAGCCGCTTTCCGAACGTTCTTCTGAAGATCCTCAACATTACTGATTATCTTCCCGCCAAATTGGACGATGAGATCATCTTTCAGGATCCCCGCTTTTTCCGCCGGGCTGCCCTCCTCCACGGCGGTGACCAGCGCCCCCTCCTGCGTCTTGATCTTCATCTTCTTCGCGAGGTCCGCATCCATATCCCGCACGGAGACACCAAGAAATCCCTGCTTCTCGGACGTCCGGATGACTACGGTTGCCGTTTTGTCATTGTCGTCCTGCATTGCGTAGGATGGCTCTCCATGGAACAGGACCGGGAGAACCGTCAGCGATATCACGACCCCAATATTCATTTTTCTTCTCCTCTGTCGATGCACTGATCGAATAGCCCTCGGGCATCCGTCTGACGATTGGACAAACCGTACTGGTGTTCGGTTGACATTTTATTTTGACCGATACACGTCAAGCAATGCTCGCCTGGCCCGCTCAGAGCCGATACTGCCGAGATAAAAGACGGCATCGCTCCGGAGGTTATAGTCTGCGTGAGAGCTCGCCACTTTGGCAAGAAAGTCGACTGCCCGGTCGCTTCCTACCTCTGCGATCGCGTACAGGGTGGTTTCCAGCTGATCTGGGCGGGACCGGGGGAGGGACTCGAAAAGTTCTTTCAGCGCTTCAACGGATCGCTCCTTGTTCCGGGCGGCATACCCGATAAAATCGATTGCGGTATTTTGAATATCAGCGTTGGTGTCTTCTCTGGCAATCCTGAGCAGGACGGGGACCGCCTCCTGATCGCGGGATTCGGCGATCGAGTTGACCGCAACGAGCCGCAGTACTTTCGGCTGCGATCGATCCAGTGCAACCTCTTTCAACGTCTCGAATGACTGCCGATCCTGTTTGCCCCGTCCCAATGCTGATAGCACCTGTATCCTGAGCCGGATTTCAGGTTCGATCGTTTCCTCTCTGACGATGTGCGGGGTATTCCTCTGCGTGGCACGGATTAACCGTTCGACGCTCATGACGCGGGGCGCGACGGCAATGGTGTAGGTTGCCTCCGACCCGTCCGGACGAATAACAGCAACGTAGGGCGCCTTCCTGGCGGCCAGGCCGATATTGATCTGAAGCTGGTTCAGATCCGCAACCGCGTCCGGGTAATACGGACTCGACCGGTAGGTGGCGAGAAACTGTCGGTACATCTCGAGCGCCTTCTCACGATTGATGTGCATCAGGGCGTAGGCGGACCAGTACTGCGCGTCATCAACGTACACGCTNNATGAGGGCGGCGAACTTCTCCCGCGCCGACGCCCATTGATCTTCAAGTATCAAGTTGTATCCTTCACGGTAGAACAGGTAGCTGCTATCCTCCGCCGATCGCATCCCGGCGTCGCCGCGAAAAGAGAATTGTGCGACAATCTGGGCAGTGGGGAACGCGGAATGTCCGGTCGATCGTGGATCGAGGGGGGATTCCTGAGCGAACACGGTTGAGAGGCAGCAGCCCGCAAGGAAAACAAGAGTGTGTTTCATCATACAGCTCCTCTAGCGTCGCATACCCGCAGGGATGAACTGCGCGTTTCCATATGCCGTTTCCGCCATACGGACTTTGAAAAGCAGATTGTCACGCTCAATGCTCGATCGAAGCAGTTCAACTGTCGGGGTCGCTTCCTGGTCGTTCGCATTGGCGAGCTCGATAAATATCTTCTGTAGATCACCGACAAGGCGCTTTCCGCGCGGATCAAGAGATTCCCGTCCGAGGACTCTCGCCTCCTCGACGAGTTCTCTTGAGGTCTTCTTCTCCGCTGTCAGATCCGCGATCCCGCTGTCCGGCAGTGGCATATTGAAAACCCCCACCAGAAGGGACTTTGAACGTCTGAGGTATTGTCCCATGCGCGTTGCCGAGCTATCAACCGAAAATTCGGCCCCACTCTCCAAGACGGCGGGTTCCGGCGCGGGGTTCCAGAGTAAGAAAACTGCGATGAGAGCCGCCGCTGCCGCGGCAGCCCCCGCCGCGACTTTCCATCGACTGGTAAGGAATGTCCATCGCTCCGCTGCCCGGCTCGCTGTTACGGCCCGGGCCGCGCCGTCCGCTATCCGTGCCTCAACGCTATTCGCGAAAGAGGTCCAGTATGTCTCCGGGAGGAGATCGCTCGGCCGCTGGTCCCGTTCGCTGAGCGCTCCAAGCACAACCCGTAGGTCCTCGAGGTCTGCAGCGCACCCCCGGCAGCTCGACAGATGCTCCTCCACGACTGCCCTCTCTGCATCCCCAAGAGCCTGCCGTGCATAATCGTACAGAAGTGTCTGGATATGGCGATGGCCGTTCATGCGGTTTCGGTCCGTAAGAATTCCAACCTCTCTCTCAGCTTCTTCACTCCGCGGAACAGGTGTGTCTTCACCGTACCTTCGGAGCAATGCAGGATCACGCTAACCTGCCGGGTCGATAGCCCGTCGACGTGCCGGAGAATGACCACCGCTCTCTGCAATGTGGGCAGCTCGTGCAAGGCTTTCTCGATATGGGCCCGGAGATCCGGTTGGGTGCTCTCGTCCGATCCGGTGGCGGTCTCAACAGCCTCGGAGAGTGAAACGTGACGAGAAATTTCTGTTTGTCGCTGTTTCACCTTGTTCAGGGAAAGGTTCGTCACGATTCTGTACAGCCACGTGGCGAACTCACACTCCCCGCGGAACGACGGCAATGAGCGATAGGCCCGAATGAAGGCCTCTTGCGCAACATCCTCTGCGGTCGCATGGTCATTCACGAAGCCGTAGGCGACATTATACGCCTGTCTCATATGACGCTCCACAAGGACCCTGAAGGCCGTATGATCGCCTGTTCTGGCCTGTGAGATAAGCTGCTCTTCCGAGGCAGCCGCCATGTGAGCCCGGTTGTATTTGATATCCCAAAGGTTTGACAAGAAATGGATCCGTCTGGTTGACACTGCGTCGAGGCGGGAAGCCCCACTGGTGTCCGGGATGCCGGGGACAGTCTCCTCCTCTAAGGTGGACGGAACCGTGGCGCTAATGTTTCAGGGAAAGGAGGGTTCGGATGGGTGGCCGAAGAGGGTGGCGGCGGGAGCTCCTCGGCCTGCTCGTGTTATTCGAATTTGAATACTTTCGAGTTTCCGTACACGGGGATGTACAGTTCATTCCGATTTGGGTTCGACGTGGTGATGAACACGCCTTCTGCAATGAACGGGATTGCTTTTTCCGGGGTAAAAGTCATCACAAGCTCCACTTCCTCTCCCGGCTTCAGAGGATGCGCGGGCAGGGTGAGGGAGAAGTCAGCATAAGTCAGTCTCGCTCCCTTCAATATGAGTGGCTGATCGGAGTTGTTGCGGAGGCGAACTGTGGAGTGGCTTGTTTTGCCAACTTCCGCATCCTTAAACCAGAACTGCGGAGGCGAAAAGACGACCTCATCAACCACCGTGGCGGTGAATTCGATCACCTGGTTCGGGTTGTCATCACAGTTGGAGTGGAGTGTCACGGTCTTTCGAACATCACCGGTGAAGTTCTTTGAGTTGAAGGTAATGTTCAGTGTTCCACCCTGCCCCGGGGCAAGCCGCGGAGAAGAAATCATCGCCGCAGTGCACCCACAGGATGCCGTCACGCTGCTGACCTCCAGTGTGTCCGTTCCTTTGTTGAGAACCCTCAGCGTGCGTTCGATAATCTCCCCTCGATGGATGGAGCCGAGCGAAAGCTTCGTTCCGCCCTCAATCTCGAGCCGTGGCTGTGCGAAGAGGGCGAGGGAGGAAATGGGAGGTAGAATACACAATACAATCAGGGCTGCCAAACGTTTCATCGTGTCGCCTCATTCAAGTGCACACCAGCTAATATAGACCATCTGGCGGGATTGCGCAAGCGGCGTGCAGATTGCCCCGCCGTGGGACTGTCCAATCGAACGCACAATTCCCGGGAGGACTGGGGATGTGGGTTACCGGTGTCGGAGATGGAGGAAGGTGAAGCGAGACGTGATGAGGGTGCTCTCCAATCCGGTTTTGGTGAGCGTCACACGGTAGAGGTCTGTGCTGGCACGATATCGGATTCTGAGGATGAACGAGCGCTCGCCGGGGGGAGCCAGATAGGTTCGTCCCTGTGCTTCTTCCATGCCCTGGATGCAGGGGGAGGGCCTGAGCATCCCGACAATTGTGAGGGAAAGCGTGTCTGCGCTGCGTGAAATCCCAAACCGGAGTTTGTATCCGATGCAGGGGTACAGTGATGTTGTTCTGACCGCCCCCCAGATTCCGGGAGGGGACGAGTCCTGAAGGAAAAGGAAGATGCGGAAACGCGTGTCAGGGTCTCCGGCCTCCTGGCATGGGGTCGTGCACGTGGCAAGCAGAGAGAGGACAACCAGAAACCGTATAGCAGGCCCTCTTCTGTCTGCACTTTGGAGTGCAGTCATTCCTCTCTGGCTGATGCAACCAGGTCCACAAGCGAGATCCGGTACAGTCCCCGGTCTGATGTCCCCGCATACAATGTTGATGTCCTGGCGTTCCAGTGAAGTGATGTCACCTCCGTCAATGCACCTGCGGCGGTAGAGCGGACCCAGGATCTTCCCCCGGTGTGGGAATAGAAGAGGTCCCGCCCGTTGATCAGCGCGACGACACTGTAAGGCTGAAGACGATCGTATGCGATCTGCACCGAGTCTTCGGCTCCCCAGGGCGGGACAAACCGCTTCCATTCGAGTCCTTTGTCGGTTGACCGGAAGCATTCGCCCCGCTTCGTCCATGCGAAGTACTCGGCGGGAGTGGCGGCGTTCATGGTGATCGCCGCAATCGCGTCTGACGAGATCCCGTACCGTGATTGCTCCCACCGTATGCCGCCGTCTGTCGTGAGAAGAACTCCCTGGGCTTGCGTTGCTGCGTGAATGATCCCTGCGTTCGTCGGAGTGAAGGTCAGAGATGTGAACTCAAATGGAGGGTCCTGGCGCTGGGTCTGTGACCAGCTGTTCCCCTTGTCTGTGGATACAAAGATCCCCGATGGCCCGGAGGCGAGCATCCGCGTCCGGATCGTCGGGTGTGTGTCGATATACCGGGCGGACATGCGCACATTCCGGGCGATCGGCTTCCAGTGATCGCCGCGATCGATTGATTTGAATGCCCCTCCGGTTGTGGTCGCGAAAAGCGTCATGGTGCTATCCACGTCGAATGCAACGGACGTCACCTTCCCGCCGGAAAGGCCAGAACTTGCGGGGAGCCATGATGCGGTCGGCCCGTCATATCTGAGAAGCGCGCTTCCCACTGCCGCGTACACATCGTGGCCGGCGGGATCGCTGCTGACAAGCGAGATAAACGCTCCTCCTAAATGATTGTCCGCGCGTTCCCATACCCTTCCGCCATCCCGGGAGACCTGTAACCCGAGGCCGGCTCCGTAGACATACAGCTTCGTTCGGTGTTCGGCTGCCACCGCGGTGACGGACGTTGGAATGTTTGCTAACGTGGGCAGCGGGTTGGACCAGGATGCGCCGAAGTTCGTTGAGACCCAAAGCCCGTTTTCCGCGCCTGCATACACCTGATCGGGAGTGGAAGGATCGGGAATGAGCGACAGAATCCTCCATGCTTCTTCTTCCTGGTTTGTGACGATCCACGTCTCGCCGCGATCAGTCGACCGGGCGACGGTTCCGATGTCCGATGCGTAAATTATCTGCCTGTCATCGTGCGGGTGTATCAACACGTGCGTGATCGTGGGCGACAAGCTGGTCACAAGCGGAGTCGAGCGCGCCCAGGTCTCACCACCGTCTGTGGAACGCGCGATCCCGATGCCGGACGCGGCCGCAAAGAGGATGTCCGGGTGGGAGGGGGCGACAGCAATCTCATGAATGTCCCGGGACGCGAGGAGAGAATCTCCCCGCCCGTTCGAGACCACCCAGGTCTCTCCCCGGTCAGTGGACTTGTAGATGCCGTTCCCGGCGGTTCCCGCGTACCACACAGTGGATTTCCATGGGTCGATCGCAAGGGCTCTGCATGGGAGGAACTTCCCGGTGGCTGACCGGGGACCCCCTAGGCGCCAGCTCCTGCCCCTGTCCAGCGAAAGGAACAGCCCAGCCTCCGTCGGCGTAAGGATTACTTCCGGCCTGTCAGGATCCTGTACAAAGCGGGAAATGGGAACAGGCGGGACGAGGCCGCCAATCCGTGACCAAGATCCACCCCCGTCCGGAGAACCGAAGAGATCTCCCGTCGTCAGTCCGGCCAGGAGGGTACCTGAGCCCGGCTGGACCGACAGGAGTGCGGAGACATTCTGAGCCGCAGGACCGTCCAGCGGCTCCCAAGCGGTCGCGATCTCCCTGGTTGATCCGCACCCGGAAAGAACAACGAGGACCGCCGGAAGGAGTTGTGCGAGATATCTCATGCATCCTCTCTGTTGAGATGCGCCCGCCGAGTCACCCTCACTCCGGGGAGGTCTCAGGTGCGCTTGTTTCCCCCTGGAATACCTGAACCACACTGGCGGCGAACCCGAGCAGATCCTTCGCGACCGCCCGGCCCTCGGGAGAGGCAAGGGCTGCGTCCATCGCGTCCTTGCTGTCAAAAAACAACTCCGCCATCAGATGGTATTTTGACTCTCCGATCGGCGCCCCGACAATGCGCGTGATTTCCACATCTCGGATGCCGGGAAGGTTCCGGACCAGTGGGAGGTGGACACGTTCAAAATGTCCATCAAAGGCTTCCGTATCACCAGGTTTCTTGAACAGGGCGATGAGCTTGGTCATGGGGGCAATCCCATCTTGAGAAGAACAATCTGTGTAAGGTCTAAATCTTTGCTGGGAATATAGTTATGCATCCGCCGAATTGCAACCCGGATTGGCCAATGATGGTCTCCTTGCCGGTTGGACATCAGAGCAATTTTCTTTACCATAGCGCATGGCTGTGTCAGATTCTCCTTCTGCGCTTTTCTCAGACCCCACCAGTGCACTGCACCACCTGGAGAAACTCCAGGACGACTTTGTCGCCTCAGGGAGTCAATACTCTTTGCAGGAGTTCGCCGGCATGATCACTACGCGGCTTTCTGTGTCGCCGGATCCCGACATGGTGCTCACCAATCTGCTAAGATTCAGCGAGGCGACGTTCAGCAAATCCGCGTTGTTCAATGATCTCCTCCATTATCCTGTCATGGCCGATGTCCTCTGCACGGTTTTCGGCTCCTCCCAGTACTTTTCCGACATCCTCGTGCGTGACACGTCGCTCTTCCATTGGCTAACGACCTCTCCCGTGCTCACAGAGCCGATCACAACAGAGTATCTCCGCCATGAGATAACACGGATTGAGGAGACGTTCGCCAGCCCTGCGCGGAGGCTGGATGCGCTCAAGCGACTTCACCGGAGGGAATTGGTTCGAATCGGGACGCAGGACGTTCTGGGGCTGTCCGATCTTGCACGCGTCACGCTGAGCCTCTCGAAACTTGCGGACTCGCTGATCGATGCCGCCCTCCATACGGCGGAACTCGAGCTCACAGAGCGCTTTGGTCGTGCGCCCCGCACACCGTACGCGGTCATTGGACTTGGCAAGCTGGGTGGCAACGAGTTGAACTACAGTTCGGATATCGATCTCCTGTTCGTGTATCAGGCGGAGGGGATGATCCGCGGAGAAAAACGGCGGCCAAAGGCAGGACCGGCCGACTCTGTATCTCATCATGAGTACTTTAACGCGCTTACAGAACTGCTCGTCCGCACCCTCTCCCAGCCCACCGCAGAAGGGTATCTCTACCGTGTGGACACCCGGCTCCGGCCGGAGAGTGGCGCGGGCCCCCTTGCCCGTTCGGAACGGAGCTACCTCGCCTACTACGAGTCCCGTGGGGAAATCTGGGAACGTCAGATGTTCCTGAAAGCGCGTCCCGTCGCTGGCGACCCGGGGCTGGCAACCGCATTTCTTGAGCATCTCAGACCGTTCATCTCCCCGCGCACCTTCTTTCAGCGTCCGGCGGATTACGTCGCACGGATCAAGGCGCGAATCGAACGCTCGGTGGGAGACGAAGCGAATGTCAAGCTCATGCCCGGAGGGATCCGGGACATTGAATTTGTCGTTCAGACGCTCCAGCTGGTCAACGGAGGTGTGAGACCGGAGATCCTTGACGGGAATACCCTTTCCGCTCTCCGTAAGCTCGCTGCGGCCGGCTACCTCACGGGGCGGGAAGAAGAGCGCCTGCGCGAGGCGTACACCTTTTACCGGAGGGTTGAACACAGGTTGCAGACTGCCCTCAATACGCAGACGCACGTCCTTCCCTCCGACACCCGCTCCGCCACGATACTAGCGCGGCGCCTTGGACTGGCGTCCGCGAAGGAGTTCCAGGATCTTCTCGATGTCCATCTCCGATCGGTCAGGGCAATCTTTGATCAGGTCCTGTCGAGCAGCCCCTCCATGAAGGAGGAGGGAATCCTTCCGGTTCTTGACGGGACGCTTTCGGGAGAACACCTCGCGCAGGTGTTTCGATCATTCGGGTTCCGCGACGACCGTCTGGCGCTCCGCAATGTTAAGGTGCTGAGCGCGGGAAGTGCCCTCACTGAGGAACGCGTGCTGGATGGGCGCGCAAGGGACGCATTCCGTGCCATCGCTCAGGTGCTCTTCGGCGACATCGCGGCGACTCCGGATCCCGACATGACCCTGAGCAACGTTGCGTCCATAGCGGCTGCGCAGAAATTTCCGAGGCAGTTCTACGAGCAACTGTCTGACACGGGCTTCCGCCGGTTCCTGCTCGATGTCTGCAAAGCAAGTCCCCGCTTCGCCAGAGGCCTGGCACAAGACCCGTTGCTCCTCGAGACTCTTGCCTCGTCGATATCGAGTCTCGAAGAAGAACCGGCCTTCACTCCTGGCCATACACCTCTGGTACGGTACAAGAACAGGGAAGAGGTCCGCCTTGGCGTGAGGTTCATTCTCGGATTCTGTGACTTTGCCCTGCTGACGCGTGATCTTTCTCGCCTCGCGGATGCGGTCCTGATGCAGGCGATCGGAGAGGAAATCAGGCGACGCCGGCTGTCCGGTACACGGTATGCATGCTTTGCCCTCGGGAAGTACGGGAGCCGGGAGATGAACTTCGACGGGGACCTGGATCTTCTCTTCGTTTCGCAGACGCGGACACCCGCGGAGGCCAGCCGTTTCCAGGAAGCTGCCGCCGCGCTGGTGAGCAGGCTCTCGTCCGTCTCGGAGGACGGGAAGCTCTATGAGGTCGACACGCGACTCCGCCCGGAAGGCAAGAACGCTCCCCTTGTTGCCGATGCGGAGGGATATGTCCGCTATCTCACTACCCGCGCCTCGCTCTGGGAGCGTCAGATGCTGACGCGGATCAGGCCCGTCATCGGTGATGGGGATCTGGTCGAATCAATGATGAAGTCCATCGATACTTTTGTGTACGAGATGCCCCTGCCCCCGGGCTGGGTGGATGCGATTGTCAGCATGCGGAGAAAGATGGAGACGAGGAAGCGGTTCTCTGGACCGGTCCCCATCGATGTCAAGATTGGCGAAGGAGGGATGGCTGACGTTGAATTTCTTGCCCAGATGATGCAGCTCAGGTTCGGGCGTGAGGTGCCCGCGCTGCGCGGACTGAGACGGATCGAGGAAATCCTCGGCGCGCAATCACGATCGCTCCTCAAGGTCGATGAAAGGACGGAACTCCTGGATTCGTACCGGGAATACCGGAACATAGAAACCGTCATCCGCATAACCCTGGCAGAACGCTCGACGCTCCTCCCGGAAGCAGAGAAGCTCAATACCCTTGGCAGATTCCTCTCCTTCCCGGATGGTGAGGCGCTTCGCGCTCACGTTTCAACTCACATGCGGCGCACCCGATCACACTTTCTTACTGTTGCGCGGAGGCTCTCGGCATGAGCCGATTGGGTACGTTTCGTACCGCGTCTTGGCCGCCCGCGGCGCTTGTCCTTCTGCTCACAGGTGCGGTGTACCTGCTGACGTTGACACCCGGTGTCGGTTTCATCGACAGTGGTGAGCTTGCCGCGGTGTGCTGCCGACTCGGCGTGGCACATCCCACCGGATACCCGCTCTTTACGCTTGTTGGTGCTCTTGCCGCTCGGCTGCCGATTGGGCCGGAGGAGATCGTCCGACTGAATCGAATGGCCGCGCTCAGCTGTTCGCTGGCAGCGGTTCTGTTCTTCCTGACCGTCCGATCGCTTCTTCTGTTCGGCCCGATTCACGGTGCGGTGCATCTTGGCCACCGGCAGCGCCTGTTCTGCGTCACAGCCTCTGCTGTTGGTGGCGCACTTCTTCTCGCGTTCTCCCGGACCTTCTGGACCCAGGCCCTCGGAGTCGAAGTATATAGCCTGCACCTGCTTCTGCTCTCAGCGGTCATCTACCTCTTCGTCCGGGCTGCCTATGTGGAACAGGACGACGAGGGCCGGGCGACGTCATGGTGGCTGCTCTGTTCGTTTGTGCTTGGGCTTGCCTTCACCAACCATATGACCACGATCCTGCTCCTCCCGGGATTGCTCATCTGGTTCGTCGTGCTGCAGCGGTGGGGAGTGCGTGCCCGGAAGATCTTTGCGGCAGGCGTTGTATCGGGCCTGGCCGGCCTTTCACTCTACCTCTATCTTCCCCTCCGCGCGGCCGGGGATCCGGTTCCCGGATGGGGACATGTGACCACGCTGGAACGGCTTCTCTGGCATGTTTCCGGAAAGCAGTATCGGGTCTGGATATTCTCCTCCTCCGACGCCGCGCTGCGTCAGCTGTCCGCATTCCTGAACGGCCTTCCCGCTGAAGTTGCCTACACGGGACTTCCGCTTGCGCTTCTGGGCCTTCTCGTTCTCTGGCGATCCGATCGGACGCTTTTCTGGGCGACAATTATTCTCTGGGTAAGTTGTGTCCTGTACGCGATCAACTATGAGATCCATGATATCGCATCCTATTTTCTGCTGGCGTACTGGTGTGTGGCTTTGTGGGGAACGATCGGCCTCTACCGCGTTCTCGAGTGGCTTGCCGGACGGCTCACATGGTCCGGGCCTCTCATTGCATCTGTCGCGTGCATCCCGGCGTTGGTTGCTCTGCTCGTCCAATTCCCGCGAGTCGACCAGTCGGAAAATCACACGGTCGAAGACTATACCAGGGCAATGTTCGCCTCCTTCGATAGCAATGCGGTTGTCCTTTCCTACCAGTGGGACTACTGGGTTTCCGCATCCTACTATTATCAGCTGGTGCGAAACCTCCGGACTGATGTCACGGTCATTGACAAGGAGCTCCTCAGGAGATCATGGTATATCCGGGAGGTGCGGAACAGATTCCCGTCGCTTCTGGCCGCATCGCGGGCAGAGATCGACGCCTTCCTGGTGGAACTTCAGAAGTTTGAGCAGGAACGCCCGTATCAGTCGGCAGTCATCCAGGCCAGATTCGAGGGGATGATTAACGCAATCGTGCGGAACGCACTTTCCACCCACCCGGTATACGTCACGGGCGAGATCGAACCTGAATTCACCGTACAGCTCCAGCGGGTACCCTGGGGACTCGCTTACCGCCTCTTTCGCGACTCCACATTTCATGACTCTCCGTCGCCGGAGTTCAAGTTCCGGCCGATCCCAGAATCAGCGGAAATGGGCCCGATTGTGAGGAGATTCTACTCCAATGCGGCATTGGCCTGGGGGGAGTACAGATTCAGGTCGGGCAAGGAGGAACCGGGACTCAAACATGCAGTGGAATTGGCCCTTTTGTACGACCCCGCCCATCCAGCAGCCCAAAAGCTTGCGCGCAGGCCCCTCATCCGCTGATTCTCTCTCAGTGCCAAAAACACGCTCGTTTTCGCCACGTTTTACCTATGGACCGCGACAATCGCACAAGTCGGCGAGATGGTTCCTTGACTCTGAATCGTTTTTTTGTATCTTATAATGCTCAGCTCTACATCCAAATCCCACTGCAGCCCGATGCGTCTACTGCGACCGGCGATAGTTCGCCTGGCCGGGGGTTTTTTTGTCTCGCTGGCGTAGCTCAATTGGTAGAGCAGCTGATTTGTAAT
>DKBG01000170.1 GCA_002451155.1 Ignavibacteria bacterium UBA6906 | reverse complement strand
CCGCCATGCGTGCGCAGACAGAAAAAACCGACAAGCAGATCGGCGCGCTCCTGACGGACGACCAGAAGAAAGAGTACGCGAAAATGAAGGCGGAGCGTGAGGAGCAGATGCGCAAGCGGATGCAGCAACAGGGNNCGTCAGGGAGGCTGTCGTCGCCGCGAAACGTGACGTCATGGGGCATTTCCTCATCGACGCATTGAAGTACGAGTAGGACAGACTGTCAGTCTGTCCTACTCAGGCCAAACTTGGGGGAGACGTAGGTCCAGGGCCATTTCCACCAGTGGTCCACTAGCCCCGCTGCAACAGGATTGGTGATCGTGTACCAGACGGTCCGCTCAAGATCGTTCCCCCACTCCCTGACAACATGATCGTAGCTCTCATCCTGCCAGAATGTTCCGCACCGGCCAAGGAGACGATTGGCGCGGTAGGCAGTCCATCCCTTGAGTGAGTGCATAATCGAAGCTATCCTCCCAGGTCCATGGATGTCGAAGACCAGATGCACGTGATTCGACATGATCGTGTGCGCGAGAAGATCGTAGTCCCTCCCGTCACGATACTGTATCGCACCGTTCACGAGCTCCGCCACATCCCGCTGGCCCAGCCACCGCGGCCCGGCTGACGCGCAGTCGAGAAGATCGTCGTATTTCCGAAAAAACTCCTCCCCCATCCTGTCCAACGCGGTTCGCACCTCCGATCTCGGCGTGCTCCGCATGATCCGACGCTCATCCAGTATCCGCTCCTGTTTTAGCCGGACAAGGACGGCCGACGGGAGCGAACCGACCAGACGAAACGTGACAAAATATGAGGCGTACGCCGGATACCAGTGGGGCAGATGACGCCTGTGGAACACAGATGGGCCAGCCACTCATCTCCCTCCCATTCTAGATACACCTATATCCTTATTTTTCCGAGGCACCGGCCGGGGGCAGGGCGTACCAGCGTGTGTAACTCATGGAACTGCGTTTCCAGGGTGAAATTCCCTTGATCGCCTGCTCTTTTTTTCGTATTAGACGCATGGGGGCAACAACTTTCCAGACACCGAATCCTGCCCACTACCCCTGAACCACGCCTGAGCACGCCAGCAGCTGACCCCGAGAACTGCCGGCCCAGGCAAGAGACGCATCACCGGGGAAGGGAGACCGCACGCCTCATCCGGAACAATCCGGGCAGGAAGGTCTTTCATCGGCTCTTTCCATCACTGATCACGAATCCACCGTATGATGTCACCTCAACCCACGGCTCCCGTTGTGGGAAACCGGTATAGCGGCACGTACGTTCTCCGCCTGACCTTTGTTGCCGCACTTGGCGGCTTGCTCTTCGGGTATGACACCGCGGTCATTTCCGGCGCCATCGGATTCCTGCGATCACATTTCACGTTAAACGCGGCAGAGACCGGCTGGGCCGCCGCAAGCGCGCTCGTCGGATGCGTCATCGGCGCCGGCTTCGCAGGAGAGTTTTCGGACCGCTTCGGCCGAAAGCGCGCGCTCCTGGTGTCAGGTGTCCTCTTCCTTGTTTCGGCGGTCTGGTCCGCGATCCCTGAGACAACTGCGGAATTCGTGACAGCGCGCATTATCGGTGGAGTTGGAATCGGCATGGCATCCCTCCTCTCCCCACTCTACATCTCTGAAATTTCGCCCGCCGGGATTCGGGGAAAGCTCGTATCCTACAACCAGCTTGCGATCGTCGGCGGGATTCTTGTGGTTTACTTCGTCAACTACCTCATCGCGGGGCTCGGCAGCGAGGAATGGAACATTGAGAGAGGCTGGCGTTGGATGTTCGGCTCCGAAGCGCTTCCCGCCTCCCTGTTCATTCTCGCGCTGCTCACTATTCCGGAAACACCCCGGTGGCTCGTCAAGCAAGGACAGGAGGACCGGGCCCGCTCCATTCTCGACAAAACAATCGGGCCGGGGAATGCCCTGATCGAACTCCACGCCATCCGGGAAACACTGGCTCTCGAAGGGGGAACAGTTGCCGAGCTTTTTCGCCCGGGTCTCCGAAAAGCCATGCTCCTCGGTGTGGCCCTCGCAATTCTTCAGCAGATCACGGGCATTAATGTCTTCATGTACTACGCTCCGGAGATCTTCAAACAGCTCGGCTCGGGCGTCGATAGCGCCCTTCTCCAGACCGTCGTCATCGGAATCTTCAATCTCACGTTCACCGCAGTCGCCATTCGGACGGTCGACCGATGGGGGCGAAAACCTCTGCTTCTGTACGGCTCAGCCGGTATGGGAATCTCTCTTCTCGGGCTGGGTGCTGCGGCGTATTTTGGGACGACAGCGGGATGGGTGCTGATCTTCGTGCTCGGGTATATTGCATGTTTCGCCATGTCCGTGGGACCTGTCGTCTGGGTCGTAATCTCCGAAATCTTCCCGACAAAGGTTCGCGGAAGAGCGATGTCGATAGCGACATTGCTCCTGTGGACCGCCAATTTCCTCATTTCACAAACGTTCCCGATGATCGATGAAGATCCCTGGCTGGTTACGCACTTCAACCATGGCTTCCCTTTCTTCCTCTATGCCGCGTTCTGTGCCATCATGGTCTTCGTTGTCCGACTGTCTGTACCGGAAACAAAAGGAAAGTCACTTGAAGAGATCGAGCGCTCATGGCTCCAGCCCGGCATGACAGGCCGGAAGAGCCGAGGGGGACGATGATGAAGGTCGACGTAGTGATCGACCCTCACAAAGAGATCGGCGTGATCCGACCCGAACTTCACGGCCATTTCCTGGAACACCTCGGATCCGCAGTCTACGACGGCGTATGGGTCGGACCTGAATCCCCCGTGCCGAATGCCCGAGGGGTTCGCACTCTGGCAATCGAGTACCTCCGTCGTCTCGGTATCCCCGTCCTGCGATGGCCTGGAGGCTGCTTTGCTGATACCTATCACTGGCGGGATGGCATCGGGCTGCCCGCTAACCGACCAAGGCGGATGAATCTCTGGTGGGGATCGTCTGTCGAGACGAACGCGTTCGGCACGCACGAATTCATCGAGTTTTGTCGCTTGATCGGCGCAGAGCCCTACCTTGCCGCAAACATCGGGAGCGGAACGCCGGAAGAGATTCGGGACTGGTTGGAGTACTGCAATTATCCTGGTGGAACCTCACTCTCAGCTGAGCGAGTTGAGAACGGTTCGCCTGACCCGTTCAGAGTCCGTTTCTGGGGCATCGGCAATGAAAGCTGGGGCTGCGGAGGGCACATGACGCCGGAGGAATACTGCAGCGCGTATGTCCGTGCCGCGACCTACCTCACCCCGCTCGGGGGAACCATACCCTACCTGATCGCCGTTGGGCCAGAAAGCAATGACATCGAGTGGTCGCGCCGATTCTTTGAAGCGTACTGGAATGCCCGCAAATACCGCCCACCCCTCCACGGGTTCGCAATGCATTTCTACAGCTGGGGGAAGAGCACGCCAACAGCATACACGAATGAAACTCTCAGAGAGCAACTAAACCATTTCACTGCCCTCGAGCGGGCAATCATCGACCAGCGGACATTGATCGACTCGTTCCCAGTCCACCCGCAGGGTGGTCGTGTAGGCCTGATCGTCGATGAATGGGGTACTTGGGACCTCAGCGACAAAGAGGTGGAAAAGCAGCGAGGCCTTTTCTGGCAGCAGAACACGATTCGGGATGCGATTGCAGCCGGCCTTGTCCTCAATATTTTCCACCGCCAGGCAGATAAGCTGATCATGTGCAATCTGGCACAGCTGGCCAATGTACTCCAGGCACTTCTCCTGACTTCGGGCACCTCCTGCATTCGAACCCCGACATACTATGCTTTTCTCCTCGCAAGAGAACACCGGGGGGGCAGGTCGTTGAGCGTCGAACAGAACTTCAACCAGAGCGGCAGCCCCTCAGTGTCCGCCTCGGAAACTACGGGCTCCATCACGATCACACTGGTCAATCCCGATCCTTCATTGCCCCATGAGGTCAGATGCACCGTGAAAGGGGTGGACACCAGGCACCTCGACGCAACAATCCTTCACCATGATGATATGAATGCGTGTAATACAATTGAGCATCCCGATACGATCATCCCGATTCCCTGGACGGCGGAGACTGAGAAGGAGGCACTCACCATTCACCTCCCTCCTCTCTCGATTGCTCGCTGTACACTGACACTGTGAGCACCACTCACCCAATGGAGGTCCGTGTGTTCCGTTTCGTCACTCTCTGCGTTTCCTTGCTGCCGTCCCTTCTGATTGGGCAGACGAACCGAGTAGACTTCCGGTATGCCCCGTACCGGAACCTCACTGCCATCTGTTTTCCCAATGACTGGCTGAAGACCGTCGTCACCGAAACAAACGGCCTCGGCTACGACTTCGGGCCGGGACCATACACAATCCCTCTGACCGAAGTGCAGGTCGGAGCAAAGGAGCGTGAATACACACTCATACGGCAAATCCTGCCGGACCCCCGCGTACCGATTGTTGACGCGGAGTTCCGGAGCAGCAGCGGAGGTATGCGACAGACGGTGTTTGCTGTCCCTCTTGGAAAGAAAGGGGTTATCTCCAGTCACCCAAAACCGGCAGTCCAGAGGTTGCTGGGGTGGAATGGGACTATCGGATGGGCAATACCGCCGGCGGGCACAGACCCGGCCTTCAGGAACGCGGCCTGGGGAGTCAACCGACCGATACTCTATCGAGTGCCGGTGCGCCGCGGAGGAGAAAAACTCGTCGCCCTGGGTATTTGCGAACCATATAAGTGGGGGCCCGGCACACGAATCCTCGACTTGCGGGTTGAGGGAGCTCCGCCTGTAATCTTCGACCCCCTGGAAGAGGGAAAGAAGGGTGAGCCGCAGGTCATCATGATGCACGGGCGGGATGAGAACGGGGACGGCCGCCTCTCGGTTGAAGCGCATGCCGCTCTTTCAAGTCCGGATCCAAATCCCTTTCTCAATGCCTTCTGGATCTTTCCGACTGACGCCGTCGTGGAACCGGGAGACCTGATCAGCGGCAGACGGTCGGGGGAAGCAGAGCTTTACTTTGACTGCGGCGCCGAGGAGACCTCCTGGAGGAACGAACTCAGAGCCGATCTGCTTTCAACAGAATTCGAAGACGAAGACGTTTCTCCCGAAATCACCATCAGATCCCGGCGATCGCTCCGGTACGACGAGCAAAGGGGCATTCTCGTCGAGGATGACATCCCCGTCCTCATATCCCGTCCGCGCCCTGTCGATGGATTTGAAAAAGACAACATCTGGCACCTCGTGCTGCCGGCGGGGACGAAGCATGTCGACGCGTTTGTTCTTCATGGGCTCTGGTCGGAGAAGCATCTTGCGCTCCTTCCCACGGTGGAGAAGGGGAAGGAGGCAGCGCGTCGATTCTGGGAGGGAGACGCCCGGATTCCTCAGGGCCGGATCGCAGTGCCCGACAGCGGCATCCAGTACCTGCTGGACGCAAGCATCCGTAATCTCTATCAGATTGCAGAGCTTGTCGATGGCGGTCAGCAATTCCAGCCCGGCCCGTCAGTCTATCGCGGCCTCTGGGTCCATGACGCCGCGTGGCACATCACGGCGCTGCTGTTTCTTGGAGACCTCACATCCGCGCGGATTGCCCTCGACAAACTGATGCAGTTTCAGCTGCCCTCCGGCCAGGTGAGGGTGATGGACCCGTACGTCATGAACAAAGAGACGCCCATCTTCGCATACACGCTTACCCGATACGCACGCCTCTCAGGAGACCGGCAATGGCTGCGGTCCCACTGGGATCAACTCGACCGGGCGCTCGGGTGGATCGAGGAGCAACGAAACAGAACGATGAGTGATCCGGCTTCTCCCGGGTACGGCCTTTTCCCCCCAGCATTCGCGGACGGCGGCCTTTCCGGAGTCGGGTATGAATATGCGTCGGTGTTCTGGGCATTGGCTGGATTCAGAGCCGGTGCCGACGCAGCCGCATGGCTCGGAAAACACGATCGAGCCGGATACTGGCAATCCCGGTTTGATGAACTGCTGGTCTCGTACCGCCGGGCCGCAAAACGCGATCTCCGAAAGGACGGAGGCGGGCATTGGTATCTCCCAATGCGTGTCGGCGATACGTCCAGCACGGTGATTCCGCAGCAGGCCAACTGGGCCATTCTGGAGGCCCAGGGATTGGGGCATGTTTTCGATCCACGAGACTCGATTGTTACCGGCACGCTGGCGATGCTGGATGACAGCACCCGAGAGGGACTCCCCACGAACACCGGGTGGCTGAAGGATGGTCTCTGGCCGTTCTTCGGTTCGCTCCAGGGAATCGCCCATACGTACCAGCGAAACTATGACGATGCCGGCCGGCTTCTCTACGCCGTGGCCAACCACGCGTCGCCACTCGGGACATGGGTTGAGGAGCAACTACCAAGAGATGCCGGGCAGAAGATCTCGGGGGACGGTTCAAATGCCTCGGCAAGCGCCCTCTTCATCGAGCAGGTTCGCAGACTGCTCATAATGGAACGCCACGACACGCTCGAATTCTGCGCGGGGACGCCGGTCGCCTGGTACAGGCCAGGTGGGAAAATCGGTCTCACGTCTCTTCCCACATTATTCGGAAAGGCATCCTTCACACTCACGATCAGCTCCGACGGCGCAAGCGCAACGATCCGTATCGGGCCAATTGGCAAGGCTACCGAAACATGGGTGACTATTCTCGATCTTCGCGGCCTGAAGTCCCGGGGGTTTATCCCGACCGGTGGGGCGGCCGGTCCTGATCGCATCGTGGTTCCACATGGCAAGGAATTCAGGATGACACTGGTGAGACAATGAACCCTACTACCCTCCACACGATGACCTATCTCCTGATCGTCACATTGCTCTTCCTGAGCCCGGGAGCTTCGGATTCTGTCGACTTCAGATACGCGCCCGCTCATTCCTTCTCGGTTATCTGCCTGCCGACCGACTGGTTGAAGACCGCCGTCACGGAATCAGGATCGCTGGTGTATGATTTCGGACCGGGCCCATACGTGAAGCCCTTCACTGAGGTCACGATTTCGATTGTCGGGGAATCACTCGCTGTGCGGCGGCAGTTCCTCCCCGACCCCGAGATCCCGATTATTCAAACTGAACTCGGAGTTCCTTCAGGCACGATTCGGCAGCAGGCCTTCGCCNNGGCTGGGCGCCGATCCCCGCCGGCACCGACAGCCTTTTCAGAAACGTCGCCTGGGGAACGAACAGGCCGATCCGCTACCGCGTTTCGGTGGAGCCCGGCGGACAAAGAACTGTCGCCCTCGGACTTTGCGAGTCGTACAAATCACGCGCCGGGATGAGAGTCCTTGACCTTCAGGTTGAAGGAGCCCGGACCTGCAGGGTCGATCCGGTCGCGAGCGGCAAGAACGGAATCCCCGTTGCCGAGGTGTTTCACGCCGTCGATCTGAATCTGGACGGAGAAATCGCCGTCGAGGTACACGCCGCACCGGGATCTGATGCAAATGTTATCCTCAACGCGTTCTGGGTTTTTCCCGCCGGGGTCAACGTAACTCCGCGCGAGATTATCGAAGGGAGGGCCTCCGCTAGGGCGGAAATTGCGTATAGCTGTGGACTGGAATCAGAACAGTCGGTGGCCGCGCCCCGGTTCGACGCCATGATAGCAGACTTTAACTGCGGCAGCGCTCAACCGGTCATTGTGATCCGTTCATCGCGGATTCTCAGATACGACGCCGCTTCTGGCACAGTGTACTCTGACGGCACACCATTCCTTGTTTCCAACCCCTCTCCCTTGCGTGCACGTGTCCGCGAGGGGGGAATGGACCTTGATCTGCCGGCCGGTACCACACGGGCCGAAATCCTTGTCATCCATGGCCCGGGTGCTCTCCCGCCGTCGCCTCCCGATTTCAACAGGGAACTTGAACAGGTCCGACAGTACTGGATGCACGATGCCCCGGTTCCCCGCGGAGTCCTGAAGGTACCCGATGCCGGGATCCAGTACCTCCTTGAGACCAGCGTGCGGACAATCTACCAGGTTGCGGACGTCGTGGACGGCCAGTTTCAGTTTCAGCCCGGACCCTCAGTCTATCGCGGGCTCTGGATCGGAGACATGGTGTTGATCGCTCCGCAAGCACTCATGGTCGGCGACACCCTCAGCGTCCGCAGGTATATCGAGGGCGCGCTCCGGTATCGACAGCCTGACGGAAGGATAAGGGTCAGTGTGCCGACGGAGGCTCTTCCCGAAACACCGATGGTAATGAACGCCATCTGGAGGTACGCTCGCTCGACCGGAAACCGCCGGTGGATGGAAGATCACTGGCATGTCATGGAGGAAGGAGCGCGCTGGTTGCAGCGGATGCGCGACAGCACACTGAAGGACTCAAACGCGCCTTATCATGGTCTGATGCCACCCGGCTTTCTCGATGGTGGCCTGAGCGAAGCCGGCGCAGACTACGGTAGCGTCTGGTGGGCGATGATCGGCCTGGAGAAAGCGATCGAATCTGCACGCTGGCTGGGAAAGGATACGTGTGTCGGAAACTGGCAAACGGCGCTGAACGCCTTCAGCGAATCGTTTCGGGCATCGGCCAGGAAGGATCTCCGCCCCGACGACTCGGGAATTCCCTACCTCCCGATTATTGTGGGAGACACTTCATCGAACTTTCCGCAACGCGGCCAGTATGCCTTCCTTCTTCCTCTCCGATTCGGAGACTTTTTCGAAGCCAAAGACCCGCTGATCGATTCGGTCATCACCGGGACCCTCGCGATGCTTGACACTCGGACAAGCGAGGGCCTGATCGTCTCCAGCGGGTGGCTCACCGATGCGGTCTGGCCCTGGTTGGGCGGTACGCATTCTCTCGCCCACCAGTGGTTCGGAGACTCCCAGCGGGCGGAGAAAATCCTGTATGCATTTGCCAACCACGCAACCACAACCGGCACGTTTCTCGAGGAGCAGCTGACACGGGACAAGGGGATCCGAACTTCAGGCGATGCCTCCGATGCTGAAGCAAGCTCCCTCCTGGTTGACGCCGTGCGCAATCTCATTGTCCGCGACCGGAGGGGAAATCTTGAAATCCTCGCGGGGATCCCGGACCGCTGGATCAAGCCAGGGGCCAAAATAGAGCTACGGGGAGGATACACGCTCTTTGGTCCCTTCAACCTCCTAGTGCAGGTCGCGGCTGACGGAAACTCGGTGGTCGTCACCGGCTCACCCGTCGATGGGCGGGGCACCGACGGACATGTTGAGGTCAATCTTCAGACCCTCCGGAATGCCGGATACCGAACCACCGAGGGTGCGCTGCTGCCGGATCGAATGGAATTCAAATGGCGGCAGCCAATTTCACTTCGATTCGTCAGACCACACTAGGGAGGCAGAACCTGCGGGGTCTCCCGCATTGCTGTGCACGCACACGAGACTCATGAGAGAGATCAGATGAGGGTCCGAGACCGATTGATACACCAGCGAGTTATCATTGCAGGAATCCTCCTGCTTTCAGGGGCGACCAAAGTTTCGGCGGACACCCCTTTCCGGCAGCATCCTCGTCTTCTCGCCGATTCAGCGGACATCGTTACGGCGAGGGAATGGATTCAGGCGTATCCCTGGTATCGGGAAATCTACGAGCGAAACAGAGACCGTATCGATCGCTTCATCGCGCACAGGCCAATTCACGTCTCCCCGATCAAGCAGACATATCGATACAAGATGTACACCTGCCCCCGTCACAATGTGGAATTGTTGTACGAGGAGTTCCGACCGTTCGATCACAGGTGTCCTTCGGACACGCTGGAGGTCTACCGTGGCGAGCCGTACGATATGGCCTGGGCGGGTTGGTCCAACAGGCGTCTTGCCAGCCAACTTGTCTGGATGGGGATTCTCTACCAGGTCTACGGCGATGAACGGTACGCAAGTGCGGGGAGGGAGATTCTGCTCAAATTCGCTGACCTCTACCTCAGCTACCCGACGGAAAACACCATTCTCGGTCCCGCGCATGTTTTCTTCGGTACCCTTTCCGAATCGTTCTGGGGCGTCGACATGGCCTATGGATACGACCTTCTTTTTGACTATCCCGGCTTTTCGGAGGAAGACCGGAGCCATCTGAAGAAGGACCTCTTCTATCCACTGGCAGCAATCACCCAGCTCTTTCCCGAATCCGCGTCAAACCGGCAGCTCTGGTACAACAATGTATCCGCAGCGGTCGGCTTCCTCTTTGGAGACACCAGTCTGACCGACTTCGCCCTGAGCGGGAGGTACGGGTTCGAGTGGCAGCTCGGCTCAGCTCTGCCTGAAAGCGGATTCTGGGCAGAGTGGTCAGGATATCACTTTGTCGCGTTGCGAGCCATGATCCATCTCGCGGAAATGGGCCGGCACAACGGACTCGATCTCTACAAGCTGGCAATCGCCGGACGCTCGATGAAGAAGATGTTCGACGCCCCTTTCGACCTTCTTCTGCCCAACTACGAGTTTCCACGCAGCAAGGATAGCGGTGGAGGAAGTATCCTTGAATACGCTACCTACTATGAGGTCGGGTACGCGGTATACAGAGATCCGCGGTATGCGGCACTTCTCACGCGCACCACCCTCGGTCGCGGGAAGCAGGTGGTCGGAGAGGAGTCAGGCGCACGAGAGACAGAAGTCCCCATTACGCTATTCATGATCGCTCCGGAGATTCCGCGCACCGAAACGGAGATCATCCCAGAGCACAGCATCGATGTTACGGGAAACGGCTTCGCCATCCTCCGGAGCGGATCAGGGAAGGACCGGCAGTATCTGTATCTTGACTACGGGATTATGGGTGGAGAACATGGTCATCCTGACCGTCTACAGATCGGCTACTTCGCAAAGGGGAGAAACTGGATCGTCGACCCCCTGAACGAATCCTATTTCAACCCGAACCTTCAGCTCTGGTATCGACAGACAATCGCGCACAACACCCCGGTCGTTGACCAGACCAGTCAATCGTGGGCAAACGGCCAAAGAGAGTTTTTCGGATCAAACCCTTCCTTCCAGGTCGCTTCCGGATCTTCAGAAGACATCTATCCCGGTTCCGCACTCGCCCGGACCGTGATGATGACAGACCGCTATGTCATCGATGTGTGCACCATCGAGGGGAGTGATCAGCGAATTCTCGATTGGCCTTTGCACAGTGCGGGTTCCCTGGCCGTCGAAGGGGTTGGACTGCGACCTGATCCCATTGACCGATTCGGTCACCCGCCCGGAATCCCGGGGTACGACCAGCTGAAAGGGGTTCAATCCGGAAAGACCGACGGCGCGTGGAGAGCGGTCTTTACCGATTCGACCGGGGTGGGGATGTGCGTGTTCGCCGCGCCCGGGAAAGGCACCGAGGTCCTTCGGGCATTCAGTCCACCGCTCGGCGGCTTTTACAAGCAGATGGTCACTGATCGACGTCCACTTCCGATGATCATCAGCAGGAGAAGGGCCTCATCGACACAATTCGTCCATCTGTTCCACGTGTTTCGCAATGCACCCACTGTTTCCGAATTCAATCAGGAAGAGGGCAACAGCTATCGCATTCGCCATGCTGACGGAGAGGATCGCATCGTCGGAGATCCGAAGACAAAATCACTCTCCATGATTCGTCGCCTCGCGGGCAACGTTACCCTGGTATCCGGCTTTGGCGTGACAGATATCAGCGACAGGGGCACACCCATCCTTCAGTCTGTCAGCCGTCTCGAACGGATCGAGTGCGTCTGGAAGGGAGATACGGCGCACATCATCCTTCCTTCTTCGTTTGTCGGGATTCGGTTGCGGGCTCCCGGGA
>DKBG01000302.1 GCA_002451155.1 Ignavibacteria bacterium UBA6906 | reverse complement strand
CTGCCCATCCGTTGGGCATTCGCAGTGAGGACGCACACGAAGGTGGCGAGGACCAGCAGCACGGCATATCGGGCTATCGATCTCACGGGTGTCTCCAGGTAGTGGATAAACGGGGAAAGGTCTGCTACTCGTATTGGACAAGTCGGCGAAAGAGTTGGTTTAACGGCGGGATTTGTCAGAATTTCTCAGCCAGGTAGGCCAGAATCTGCTCGGCGACGAAGAGGTTACCGGCCGCATTCAGATGAACGCCGTCCCGGGTGAGGATGTCCTGGGATGCGTTATCCGGGTTGAGTTCGCGCAGACGCGTAAGGAAGAGGCTCCGAAGGTCACACAATTCAGTCCCGGTCGATTCCGCAACCGTTCGGCTGATTGCCGCATACTCATCAAGCCTTGGGTCAAGGGGGTTGGTGCCATCGAATTTTTCCCCGATTACCGTCGGGGTGCAGAGAAGAACGGATGCGCCGGATGAAGAGATCCGACGGATAAGATCCCGGAGACCCGCCTCATACTGGTCCGGGGGAGTGCCACCAATTCCGAGTGCGTAATGCCAGACGTCATTGATCCCTATGTAGATGACCACCAGGGTGGGATGTTGCGATAGAACGTCATGGTCGAGCCGGGCCTGGAGGTCAGGGACTTTGTTGCCGCTTATTCCGGCTCCAATTACGGACCACGAGGAGCTGTCCGACGCACAAAGCCTGGTGCGAATAATATCGACATATCCACCAGGGCTGTTCCCCTCCTGGGTGATTGAGTCCCCGAGAAACACTATCGTTTCCTTCTTCCCGCATGATCCAAACAGAAGGGCAGAGAGGAGGAGGAGACTTTCGACAAGTCTTTTCATGGCTCATCCCCTTCGTAGAGGTGCGCGAGATCCGCCGCGTCGAGGTCAAGGAGGAAATTGCCGATTTTCTCAGTTACCGCCCTGAAGAACATCTCCCCTTTCTGGGGTGTCGATGCCTTCGGGTCGCCCGTCCCTGTGTCCGCGGTGACTTTTGACCACTGCCTTGGTGCCCAGGCCCATCCTTCCTGAAAACCGCGGATACGTAATTTCCTCTCCTCACCTTTCCCGGCCTCCCCGAGGGGAAGAACGGTATCAGGTGAGAGATGCATCATGAGGCTTGTCTCCATCTCACCCGCATGGTCACCGGGGATATCGAAAAACGTTCTGGCATCGAGGGCCTGCCACCAGTTCGCCGTGCAGAGAAAGATGGCGGTATGCGGCTGGAGTTCACGGATGATATGTTTGAAATCATTTCCCCCGTGACCGTTCAAGATGAGCAGCTTCTCGATCCCGTGGTGGGAGAGTGAATCGATGATATCCTGAATGACGGCGCGTTGCGTGCTCGGGTTCATGTTGATGGTCAGGGGGAGATCGAGCTGCCCCGTATTGACCCCGTAGGGAATTGTCGGAAGGACGATGATTCGTGCTCCCCGGCCCGCGGCGATCCGCCCGGCTTCGGCCGAAATACGATCAGTCTCGATGATGTCGGTCCCGTAGGGGAGATGGAGGTTGTGCGGTTCCGTCGCGCCCCAGGGGAGGACAGCAAGGGTGTAGCGGGAAGATTTGAGTTCTTTATAGTGCGCGTGAGCCAGAAGTACGGGGTTAGTCATTGCGTTCGGCCAGCTCCTTGAAGATGGTGTGGCACATATACAATCCTCGCGGCACATGGAAGCACCCCTTCCATTTGCCACCTTTCAACGGAAGGAGGACTTCTCCTCGTCGATTGAGGTATCCGAACCACTCGCCGTACTCCGGATCCGGAAAGTGGGTCCAGGTATATTCATGAACACGCTCGTACCATTGCCAGCATTCCGTTCTGCCGGTGAGGGCAAAGCCCATGGAAAGGGCAACCAGGGTTTCCAAGTGGACCCACCAGAGCTTTTGATCCCATTCCAGTTGCTGCGGCGGCCGGCCTTCCGCGTCGAGAAAGTAGAAGATTCCCCCATGCTTCTTGTCCCATCCAAACTCTAGAATGGAGCAGAGGGCATCGGTGGCCTGCTGAATGCGGGTGGAGTCACGCCGGCGGCGGGCGATATCCATAATGAACCAGGTTGCTTCGATTCCGTGACCCGGATTAATCAATCGTCCGTCGAAGGAATCGACGTGCGAGCCGTCCGGTGCAACATGCTCGTACATCAGCCCTCGCGAACGGTCAAAGAAGACCTCCATCACATCGTGTATGCAGGAATCGATCGTCCGGTCAAGATCCTGAGGGTCGAGAAGCCACTCCATCTCCAGTCCGAGGTTGGAGAGGATCATCGGCAACGCGAAAGAGCGCGTGGGGCGTGTCCAGGGAACGGCCTTGGAGTAGCTACCCTTCGGGCTTGTCTGCCTGCGAAGGATGTTTCTGTAGGTCTGGAGCGCGATTGACCGGGCCTCATCGTCGGCCGTGGCGAGTGCATACTGGCTGAAGGCCATTGCGGCGAAGCAATCGGAAAAGATGCTGAACGGTTGCATTAGCGGGTCCCCGGACCTGGTCAGCGCAAAATACCAATTCCCATCCTGGTCCCGTCCGTGGGCCCGCAGAAACCGAACGCCGTGTGCAGCGATGTCGAGCCACCGAGGATTCTTTTCATGTCTATTATAGAGCATGGCGAAGGTCCAGGCCTGCCTCGCCTGCAGCCAGACGAACTTATCCGTGTCGAACACCTCCCCCTTTCGATCCAGACAGGTGAAATACCCGCCTTCATCGATATCAAGGGAGTGGCGATCCCAGAAGGGCAGTACATCCTCGAAAAGTGCTGACCGGTACTGTGCGGCCAGATCCTGGTATCTATCACGCATAGTCAAGGTGGGATTGTTTCGATGGGATGAGGTATTCGGTCATTTCCTGATCAATGACTTTAATTCCGGGATGTCCACCCACGTCCGTTGTTCCCAGGACTCGATGCCCTTTTCGGCCAGTTGGACCCCTTTGGCCCCCTCCAGAAGGTTCCAGGGAAACGGCTCGTCCTTCACGATGTGCCGAAGGAAGAGTCCCCATTCAACCTTGAACGCATTCTCGTATTCCGGTTCCCCGGGAACGGGGATCCAGTTCTCAAAGAAATTCAGCGGCTGATCGATGTCGGGGTTCCAGACGGGTCGTGGTGTTGCCTCATACGGTTGGATCCAGCATTTCCGCAGGCCGGCCACCGCTGAACCGCGAATGCCGTCGACCTGCATCGTGAGAAGGTCGTCTCTCCGGACGCGCACAGCCCAGGAGGAATTGAAATGGGCGACGATATCGTTGTCGAGGCGAAAGGTGCTGTACGCCGCATCATCGGCTGTGCACGCATATGGTTTGCCCTGCTCGTCCCATCGGGTCGGGATATGAGTGGCGCCGAGGCAGGAGACCGACTTCACATGGCCGAACAGGTTGTCGAGGACATACCGCCAGTGGCAGAGCATGTCCCAGATAATTCCACCGCCATCTTCTTTCCGATAGTTCCAGGAAGGGCGTTGAGCCGGCAGGCCGTGGCCCTCAAAGACCCAGTAGCCAAACTCTCCCCTGATCGAAAGGATTTTCCCGAAAAATCCTGTATCGATCAGTTCGCGAAGCTTTAGCATCCCGGGCAGCCAGAGCTTGTCCTGAACGACTCCGTGCTTGACGCCTTTTTGTTCTGCGCGGACGTACAGGTCATATGCGTCTGCGGTCGTCAGCGCGGTGGGTTTCTCGCAGTAGATGTGTTTCCCCGCATCGATCGCCTGACGTACACTCTGCACCCGCATGTTCGTCGTCTGCGCGTCAAAATAGACGGGGTAGCCGGGATCCGCCAGGGCCTCTTGCAGACTGGTTGTCCACCGCTCGATGCCGGCCTGAGCTGCGACCTGTTCGAGTTTTTCGGCGTTTCGTCCTACGAGGATCGGTTCGGGCACAATAAATTCGCGATCTCCGATCTTCACCCCGCCCTGTTTTCGGATCGCGACGATCGAGCGCATGAGATGCTGGTTCATCCCCATGCGTCCGGTGACACCGTTCATGATGATCCCGACAGTATGAATCTGGTTTCTTTCCATTTCGATTCTCGTCACGTTGAAGTGGGAGATCTGCTACTTCTTCGGGGGATCCGTGCACTGCGGCTGGGCCCCTTCAGGAAGAGGCGGGGCGGATTCGCCCGCTCTGGGAAGCGTCCCTTCGAGTTCCTGTCTCCAGTGCGCGACGTCGCCCGCAGGGCCATAGCAGTAGATCATCTTCATAGGGGTGAGACCGGTATTCGTCAATTGGTGGAAAATCCCGGGGGGGATGAAGACAGCCTGCCCGCCCGCGATCGCTTGGCGCTCCCCGCCAAGGCACATCTCACCGTGTCCTTCGATTATGAAATACACCTCTTCCTGCTCCTGATTGTGCCAGGGGACCTGTCCGCCCTGCGGCTCCAGTGTCACGAAGCCCAGGGAGAAGTTTTTCGCCTGGATTGGCGATGCACCACCGACGACATTTTGCGTTCGTCGCCGTGCAGGGTAGGTCCGTCCGGCAATCTGTTTGAGGTCAGCAATGATCATAAGAATTCCTTTTNNGAGAACGGTCGGGATGCTTCCATGCTCGTGTATTCTTCCCGGCTCACAGGCTGCGGCGCAGGAGATCCTTCATCCAGACGGTGACATCCCAGAGATTCGTTACAGCCACCCGGGTCCAGGGGAGGGTCGGCATATAGGGCCAAGGTCCGAACTCGGGACAGATGGCAAGAAGCGGGCTGTTTCGCGCCCTGTGAATCTCGGCGATTCGTTTCCACCAGCCGATATGGCTGTTGAGTTCTCCTGCCCATTCCGGCGCGCGGGGATCCGGAACCTGCGGTCCTTCCATGTGGCCTACCCGTGCATGGATATAGTCCGTACGTTGGGCCGCAGTCTCCATGATATCCGTCTGATCGGCCAATAGCGACTCATGGACACAGCACCAGTGGGAGAAATCAGCTGTCAGTCTGATCGTTCCCATCGCTGCGAGGATCTCACGCGTGGCAAGGGTGCTGAAGAGGGCCCGGCCGCGGTGAGTTTCGTGCGAAATGCTGATGCCGTGTTTTTCGCTCAACTCCTCTGCCCTGAGGAATATGCGAAGATTCTCTTCGAATGGAAAGATGTCCCGCCCCGTATGGCAATTGAGATGCGCAGGTCCGATCTCCGCTGCAAGGGAGAACCGCCTCTCCAGGCTATCCAGGTGCTCTGACACGGTTGCGCCGTCAGTCGTAATCATTCCGATGAGCAAAAGTCCATACTCATCATGAAGTGAGCGAATCCTGCCCGGCTTCTCTTTCAGGAACGGGAGGTGCAGGTCCGTTCCGTCGAACCCGCCCTCTTTCACGCGGACAAGAAATTTCTCCAGAGGATCTTCGGGGAAATCCCACATGGAACGGGTGATGAGAATGTTCATGAGCGCGGTTCTCCGAATGTGTAGGCGATTTCCCACGAAGAGGCCTCTCCCGTGGCGAGCGATCCGAGCGTAAACGGTTCAAGAGAGACTGTTCGATCGTTCGCCCAGAGGGCGATTTTTGATGGAACAAAATTGCAGGCAAGCTCTACATCCGTCACCAGCGGGTGCGTCTGAACAGCCCGAAACGGATTCTCCCCTTCGAAATTCTGGATGAGTTCATAGTGGCCGGTGGTCCACTCGAAGCCGTCGACCAGGGAAAGAGAACCGAGAGAATCCAGTTCGAACGCGGGATTTACAGGAAGACGACACCCGAGCGGCAGTCGAGCACAAACAGGTCCTGCCGGGATTGGAAAGAACGGATGCGCGAACCAGCGATAGGGAAGGTTTTTGTCTCCGAGGTTGCAGAGAGTCGTTCTGGAGACAATTGTCCGCTTTCTGATCAGAATCTCCTTCTGAAGCGCAAGCGACCACCCGCTGCCGGTCTGCTCCGTCCGCATCGTGAGTGTATCGCCGGACGGGATCGATTCCCATCGGCAATACTCCTCGACCGGTGCGTCGAAATGGGACTCCGTCGCTCTCTTGCCAGCTGCATTGTCGACGACCCCCACGCCGATGATGAGTTTCGTAGCTGGGGTCTCCTGTTCATCATCGAACAGGGTGAACTGGAACACCTCAGGAGCGCCCTGGCCATTGATCGGCGACGGATCGCGGGATGGGTATTCTGGACCTGACAGGAGATCCCCTACCACCGCGTCCCGAACCTGATAGATGTACCCTCCCGTGCAGAACCGGGGACCGAGGCGATTCCCGTCGATTGCCGGATCAATGATGTCCACCGATAGGGTTGACGATTGCAGAGCAATCATGCGGCTATCTTTCTTCGGGGAGCGGTGTGCCGGAGACGTTCTGCTGCGTCGGCCCACGGCGTGCTTCCCTGTTGGGAGCTGTCAGAATTGTGGTGTCGGTTCCCTTCACCCGTCAGCGCCCCGTGAAATGAAGTGTCTCGAGGAGAATTTCTCGCTGTGAGAAATCAGGAATCACAAGATCGGCCCCCGCGCGTATCAGTCTGGACCGTTTGGGGAGGTTCAGGCCGAATCGTCGGACTTCGTCACTTGCCACTCCGACGCTGAAACCGCCTGCCTTGTGCGTCTCCCGTATCTCGACCGGCCCATCTCCGAAGACGATGAGGTGGCGCGCCGTATCCGTACCAAGCGAGGTGAGGATTTTTTCCAGCACGATTTTCTTTGCGTCCCTCTCCGGTATCCCCACAGAGCCGAAGATGCGATCTGCGAACAGGTGCGCGTATCCAAGGGCACCAGCCTCTTTCTGCACATCGTCATGGTCGCTTCCACTGGCGAGATAGAGTACCACGCCATGGTGCGAAAGGGCTTCCAGGAAGGGGATTGCTCCTTTAATGGTCCAGTCTTCCGGAGTGAGCTCGCCGCGCATCAGTTTCTGGAGCCTGGTTTCCACGAGGCGATCCAGTTCCTCATCATAGATTCTCTTGTAGCCTGCCGCGTCGAGGACCTGGTCCGGCGGAATGAGACGAAAATCGAGGACTATTTGCCGGAGGCCGTCCATCTGGGTGATGGTTTGAATACCCGTGGTTTTGTCGATAAAATCCCGCACCCGATCGCGGACTCTCGCGTTGAGATCTTCGTCCGCCTTTCCCCATAGCGGGCCGAGGATCTGGCGGATCATCAGCGGCTCCATGATGGATTCCCATCCCTGGCGAAGCACAGAGATCGTTCCATCGTGGTCGAAGATGGCGGTGCTGAACAGGAGCGATGCCGGGCGCTCTGTCACGATTTCGATATCGCTGCCGGTGATGGTGCGCGCACGGGCGGGCATCTCGGCCAGATCTGCATTATAGACATAATCCGGCTCCGCCCCGATGGCGAGGATTTCTTCCGGGGATGCGGTGCCTGTCAGGAAAAGTTTCTGGACGGTGACGCCCGCCACAAAATTCCCGCACGTTGCGGCTGTGACGCAGTCTCTGCCCGATCCGAGGGCAGCTGCCATCCCGGCGAGCACACTATCCCCGGCGCCGACCGGATCAACGGGTTGCACTATGTGCATACCGGGGATTTCGTGAAGTCCTGTGTCGTCCGAGACAATGCATCCGCGTTCACCGCGGGTAATGAAGAGGGGGCGCGCCCATCGTTGCCGGAGTTTTTCCGCCGCGATGCGGGTGTCATCGGCGGTGATCCGTTGATCCGGAGAGGATAGCAAGCCGCAGAGGCGGGCTGCCTCTCGATCATTGAGCTTCTTTATTGCCCCCGAATACGCTTCTCCCAGGTGGCGACTGTCCAGGATAAAGAGCTTTTCCGGTTGTGCAGCGATCAGCGCATCCAGTCCGTCACGAAAGAGATCGCTCGCGTGGATCCCACTGCGGACCTGCTCGTTCACGACGACAACGTCGAGCAGCGCGGTCTCTCTCTGCAGATCGCCGAGAAGCGCTCCTGCGATGTCGTCGTGCAGGCGATTGAAATCTCCAAAGTCGATGCGTTGCTGCTCGCGCTCCCCGATGTGCGGTTTCGTGTACACGTGGGTACTCCAGTCGGAGCCCTGGGTGCGCATGCACGCCGTTTGAATTCCAGATTCCGCCATGACTGAAAGCATGAACGGACCGAAGGGGTCTCTACCGACCACTCCGAATGTTGATACATGCCGGACGCCCATCGCGCGGAGGTTCACAGCAATATTCCCTGCACCTCCGAGCGTGTATTGCTGGCGGGAAACAGGGAGTGTGCTGAGTCCGGTCTCGAGGGACGCTTCCCCCGCAGGTGGATCGAGGAACCAGTAGACATCGAGGCAGAAGTCGCCGACGATACCGACACGGACAGAGGTGATATCATGAAGAAGGCGTTTCAGGTCAGGGGTGGTCATACGGAGTCCGGTCGGCTATGTGATGGTTCGAACACGATGGTATCCTTAGGGAGGATGTGAGCAGAAATACGACGATGTGTTGTTCCCTGGTCAGTCCTCATGAAGCGATCACGCCACGATGAGCGGGCGCTCTTTTCGCCGAATCACACGGGCTTGAGGGCTGTGGGACGCCGGTCAATTCTGAGGACGTTAGCCGGCCTGATGTTCAACGGCCGGTGGGCCCGAACACTCCTCGGAAGTTTCGTGTGGGGCACTCATAATTCAGAGAATTTCGCGAGAATGTCAAGGAATCTCCCTGATCCGCTGCACAAAGTCCGTGCCGCTCTTCAAGTTTCACAGATGATATTCCAGGTTTAGGAGCGGTGGGACTGGATTCTTCCTGGCTCCCGGCAACTTTTCTGGTTTGCACTTGACAAACTCCCTCACGAGTCGTAATATGCCTATGATAAAACGCTATTCCGGCAGTGAAACGCGCCCGTTGCTCTTCAACGGTTGCCGCTAACACGAGCCCATATCTTTCTTACTACATTCCCGATTGCATACGTGTACTGATACAGCTTCACATCATTGCACGCACAGTTCTCTATATCTGAACGCTTCTCGTCTTTCACACACGCAGCAATCCACCGCTTCTCGGAAAGGAGGCGCACCACCAGGCAGACATTTGCTCACGCTGTTGTTCTCGTGTTGTTGGCTCGCGGAGAGGGGCAGTTGATCGCGGCCGTATTCCGGGCCGCACATTCTGTGTGATTCCATTGCGTCATATTTGTGCCACAACAGTATCCAAGGAGGAACACATGAGGCAACGATGGTACCAGTTGCTGATTCCCATTCTGCTGGCCAGTGTGCTCATCGCACCCCTGGCACTTGCAGGAAACGGGAAAGTCAGTGGCGTCGTAAAGGGCGCCGACGGGACACCCGCAGTGGGTGCGAACGTTGTTTTAGAAGGAACAACCCTGGGCGCCTCGGCGGATGTGAACGGTCGATACTTCGTTCTGAACGTTCCGCCGGGCACCTACCGAATCCGAGCTTCTGCAATCGGATTCACCCCACAAGTTCTTACCGACGTTCGCGTTGGATCCGACCAGATCGTCACTGCGGATTTCACACTCCAGAGCGAAGCTGTTGGTCTGGCCGAAGTCGTCGTGCAGGCTGAGCGCCCTCCGATCGACAAGAGCCAGACTGGTGCGCGCACACGCCTGACAGGAGACGATTTCACAACTCTTCCCTCGACCGGCGCCAGAGATCTGATTGCGACCTCTGCCAGCACATATAAAGGGTTTGTTCGTGGCGGCAGGGTATTTGAGACGAAGACACTCATCGATGGCATCGATGTGACAGACCAGTATGCTGCCTGGATCAACGATGTCCCCGGGGGGTCGACACCGTATTTGACGTACAATGGCATCGTCCGTCAGAATGAGGCAAACGTTTCTTCACCGCTTTCGCTCAGCACGGCCAGTATCGAGGAGGCGAACGTGCTTACCGGAGGCGTTGGGTCCGAATACAGCAGCGCTAGTGCAGGCATCATCTCTTACAACATGAAAGAAGGACGTGGTGCGTGGTCCGGTCGCGTGGAGGCCCGTACGAGCCAGACCGGTGGCCTGCAATATCTCGGCCCGAATGTGTACGCTGACTATGCACAGTACGCTGCGATCAAAGCCAATCTCGCTGCCAGCACAGTTCCGGCGAACCAGCAAAAGGCACTCCGATTCACCTACTATCCGGGCAAGTACACTGAATCCATGCCCACCAACAGCATCGATCTGTCTGCTGGCGGAGCGATCGGGGAGAACCTCGGATTGTTCGTAAGCGCCGGGTGGCTGAACAGTTACGGACGCCTACCCAATGAGCACACGAGAACCCTCAACGGATCGGTGAAGGCGAACTTCAATTTCACCCCCGAGATGAAGTTGAACGCAACGTTTCTCCTTCAGGACCAGGGGAAGCTTTTTGGCTGGAAGAACAGCACGTATGTTGAAGACTTCCGCTACTATCTTGAGGGTACGCCGACCTGGAACGGTGACAACCTGGTGGGAAGCCTGAAGTGGACACATGTGCTCTCGCAGGCCACCTACTACGAAGTCCAGGCAAGCTACGTGGGCAACAATTCCATGCGTGGGTATGCCGGCACACCGAACGCGGACGGCAGCGTGACGCTCGATGAGAGCGCCGATTTCATCACGTTTGCCGATACCGCCACGGTCAACAGGGTCATGGCGAATGCCGGAAACGCGCAGATGAACAAATTCTTCTCCCCGACCCCGAGGAACGAAACGGCGAGTGAAAACGTCACCGTGATGTCGGGAGCGGCAAACTGGAAGATCGCGCGCCCCGGGATCTACTTCGAGGATTTCGCCAGCTCGGTGATCACCGTGAAGGGTGACCTCACCAGCCAGATCGATCAGCACCACCAGCTCCGCGGCGGTATCCAGGCACGGCTCCACAACCTGGACATGACGCGCCGCGCGGGATATATCGGTGGGGTATTCGGCACCTACAAGAACTACGTCGAAGAGATCTGGGACGTCCAGCCAAAAGAATACAGCGTGTACGCCCAGGACAAGATGGAGTATGCGGGCCTGATCATCAACCTCGGGCTCCGACTCGATGGTCTTGATCTCGCCGCCGGAGATTACGCGAACTACTTTGCCCCGTTCAAAGACGTCACTGACGCCGGGGGCGGTCCGGCCCGTGTTCCGGTTCGGAGTGAAAATGTGCCGATCAAGTGGTACCTGTCACCTCGGCTCGGCGTGTCACACCCGATCAGCGATGTGGCGGCAATGTACTTCTCCTTCTCCAAGACGCAGCAGTCGCAGCCCTTCTCTCGGCTCTATACAAACTACAACGATTTCGGCAACCCGTCGTTGCCCGTCACGGTTCGCGCCGACCAGGATCCGATCAGGTCGACAAACTACGACCTGGGCATCCAGTGGTCGTTCGTTGAGGGCTACGGCCTTGACGTCAATGCATATTACAAAGACATCCAGAGCTACGGATCGCAGTCTTTCGTGGTTACTCCGAATGCCCCGTGGAGACTCTATTATATGAGCACGGAATTCGGCTACGCTGATTCCCGTGGCATCGAGGTGACCCTCAATAAGGGAATCGCACCGGTGACTGACTGGTTCAGTGTCGGCGGCCGCGTGACCTACTCGTACAGCTATGTGAAGCAGTCGGTCGGTGCGGGCGGAAACCAGAACACATTCTCGACAACGGCAGGCGACAGCGCCAAATACGGCGGCGGTCTCCCGTGGGACGAGATGAAGTACTGGAACACAATCGAACGGAACGTGCTGGGTGGCAACAGCACGATCACCGGCGNNCAGGCCCCAGCGAATTACATTCAACCTGATCATGCGTTTTCCGTGGGATTTCTCACTCTCCAGTGTCGGTACATTCCAGAGCGGTTTCTTCTACCCGCTGACACTTGGCGACCCGCGGGCGCGAGAACTCGGCCAGGCTTCCTGGAACAAGAAGGTCGACTTCAGGCTCGAAAAAGGATTCACGTTTACGGGCTTAGGACGTTTCGCGGTCTATGTTGATCTCATCAATGCGTTCAACTGGACGAACGTTCTGTCCTACAACAACTCGAACGTTGGGCAGATTGCGTGGGAAAAGACTGAGGACCCGACAGGCGGACCGACGATCAACAGGCCGGTCTCGCAGGACGGTTCTCTGATCTACGATGTCCCTCGCGAGGTTTATTTTGGCCTCACATGGAATTTCTAGCGGCCTGAACACCTTGTATTCCAACAGGGAAATCAACACAAAGGAATTGTCAATATGAATAAGTTTATCAGCCAATCAAGGATGCTGGGCGCAAGCGCTCTTCTGATTGCCGCCATGATCTGGGCGGGATCCAGTTCGACGCTTCTGGCCCAGGACAGGACCTCCGCAGTGACGAACCCGGCCAACGGGAGCGCCGTGATGGTTTCGGGTGAGCTGTGGGATTCCTTCATGCCCCTGAACAAGGGACCTTTCTATTCGGAGGCGACGGCAGATATTCTCAAGCAAATCCGTATCGGGAATTTCGACCGTGCCTGGACCACGCCCACACATATGTGGCCCGGCGGCTGGAATCATGGCGCCTTCTGGAACAAGGCGATGGAGATTACCGTATGGGATCCCAGCCCCACATTCAACCCTGCAACGATCGGCGGCGCCACAAATCCTTCATACTTCGCGAACGCCGGCGCGAACTATGCCTATGCCGGTTTCGGGAATTCCGGTCGCGGCAAGACCGTGCTGGGGTCGAACGACGCAGCCCGGAACTACACTCGAGAGACGAAGTGGGTTGACGCGCAGAAGCGGCACCAGGCGCTCTATGAGTGCGGTTTCCCGACGACGGTTGGCGTCGACGTCAAGATGCGAATTCACCAGTACTCGCTAAACTGGAATAACTTCAACGATATCATCATCGTTGAGATGACGCTGACAAACACCGGCTCTGTCGATATGAACGCCGACGGAACGGCCGAAATCACGAACCATGTGATCGAGGGAATCGCCCTGACTGCGCATGGTGAGTATATGGCGTCGTACTACCTCGTCACCAATGGCGGAAGAGGAAATGCTTTCTTTGCGCAGCGGGCGATCGGGTATTATGGCGACAACGACGCCAGCGGCTCTCCCTGGGCGATGCATATTGCATTCCCGGGTGAAAGCGCCACAGGTCTGAAAGACATGGGTATCTTTGCCGGTCCTCAGCGCTATATGGCTGATGTCTGGAGCGCCTGGACGTATCTCGGTGCAAAAGACGCTTCGGGTGCGGATTTCCCGACACGATTTGGCACGCATGCCGTCGGTGTTGGCGCCGAGCGTGGCTGGTATCTTTCCGGCGGTGCTGGCAAGGGCTTCAATATGGGTATCGGCAATCCGAAAGAGACGTTCGTCGGTTCCATCGGGACGTTCTATGCTGACGGTGGGAAGTCCCTTGACGGGACGAAGTTCAATCTGACCGCCAATCCGAATCTGTTCCAGGCGGGCAGCACGTCAGAAGACCTCAGGACATTCGTCCTGAAGACGAGCGGCATTACCGCCCCGGACGGGGATCTGAAATCAACAAACACACTTGGTATCAACCCGTATGAGCCGAGCTGGACAAAAGGCTACACGGCTGCCAACAACTTCGACGGTGACGGTTTCCTCGGCATCGGCCCCTTCAAGCTGAATGTTGGACAGAGCGTCACCATCACATGGGCGGAAGCAGGCGGATATCGTCTGCAGGGTGTGGCCAACGCCATCGGGACGGCCCGCTGGGTCTACCAGAACAAGACCAACGCGGATTATGCCCTTCCGTTTGACTATCCGGCGGTTCCCGAAATGCGTGTCGACAATACGCTTCAGCAGTCGGTGCGCGTCCGATGGGACAACCGGGCGAACTCAGGTCCTGGCTTTGCCGGGTATAAGATCTATAAGGCTTCTCTCACGAAGCAGGTCGACTGGCTCTCCGGCGGGACGAGGGAGATGGACAACTACTGGCGGAACATGACGGTAGGTCCGACTCCCGACGCCCTCAAGGTGCCGGTCAACCCCAATTTCACCGCACAGGCATTTGTTGCGGGGCGCAACGGAGTGCCGGATGGCTGGGGGCCGTATGAACTCGTTGCCGTCATTCCAGCGGCCAATCTCGCCTCGGCGGCAGATAACAGCGTAGCCGGGTACAACTACTCCTGGGAAGACCCTGTCGTTGATAT
>DKBG01000146.1 GCA_002451155.1 Ignavibacteria bacterium UBA6906 | reverse complement strand
CTGCAGGTTGTGCAGGCTGGCGAGCGTCTCGAAGACCGGCTCGTGGGCGTAGTGCAGGTGCCGCAGCGTCATCCGCCCGAAGTGGCGGCAGGCGTAGCAACCGCACTTGGGGTCCACCGGGGAGGGATCGCGCCGGTGGGCCTTGTCGCCGATGCGGATCCGCCCCCGCCGCGTGAACAGCGTGCCGCCCCGCGCGTAGCGGGTCGGGATGACGCAGTCGAANNACGCCCATCAGGTAGCGCGGGCGGTCCTCCGGGAGCATCGGCGCGGTCCAGCGCGTGACCGCGGCCATCAGCTCGTGGCCCTCGCCGACGCTGACGCCGCCGATCGCGTAACCGTCGAAACCCAGCTCGCGGATCTGGGCCGCGCTGCGCCGGCGCTGGTCCTCGAAGACCGCGCCCTGGACGATGCCGAACAGGAACTGGTGCTCCGCCAACGGGGCCCTGCGGCAGCGGCGGGCCCAGCGCGCCGTGCGCTCGACGCTGCGCTCGACGTAGGCCCGTGGCGCATCGTGCGGGCAGCACTCGTCGAAGGCCATCACGATGTCGGCCCCGAGCCGCCGCTGGATGTCCATCGAGCCTTCCGGGTCGAGGAACAGCCGCGGCCGGCCCTTGTCGCCCGGGAAGGACACGCCGTCCTCCGTCACTTCCTTGCCCGGCAGGCTGAAGACCTGGAAGCCGCCGGAGTCCGTCAGGATCGAGCGGTCCCAGGCCATGAAGGCGTGCAGTCCTCCGGCGCGCTCGACGAGCTCGGTGCGATCGTCGAGGCTCAGGTGGTAGGTGTTGGCCAGCACGACCTGGGCGCCGGTCTCGGCGACGTCCCGGGGCAGCACGGCCTTCACCGCGCCCTGGGTCCCCACCGGCATGAATACAGGCGTCGGTACCTCGCCCCGTCCGGTTACCAGACTCCCCGCACGGGCACTACCATCCGTGTCAACAATCGAAAAGTCCAAGCCTTTAATTTTACCCAAAAATCGTTGGAAAATCAAACCAGATGAGTCGCAAAAGAAGCCGTGGACAGTCGATCAGCAATGTCCGATGTCAGCCGGCAGAAACCGCCCTTTCTCTTCTCTTGCGCCAGAAAAGAAGGATAAGAAGCGCACAGGTGGCCCCAATGGAGTCAGCCGCCAGGTCAAAGAAATCCGGGGTTCTGCCTGGCACCAGGAACTGGTGAAGCTCGTCCGTGGCACCGTAGGCGACAGTTGCAATGAAGGTGAGAAGAAGGGCACGTCCCGCGAGAAGGGGATATCGCCGCTGATGAGCAAGTGCCCGGTAAGTCAGAAACGCAAGGACGAAGAAGACGCCGAAGTGAAGCAGCTTGTCGTAACTGAAAATCTTGAGGTCCGGAAAGTCTTTACTCGGAATCGAGGACCCGACAAAGATGGCAAGAGCCCAGACAATTGGTGGAAGATAATACCACAAAAGTTCCTTGTTCGTCAATACTTACCCCCAGGTTTCTAAACCTTCATCAAGGCCTGATGGAGACGGTCGCAAATGTCCATCGCAAGGAGACTTCGCTCCCCAAGATCGACGGCCGCACAATCTCCAGCACTCCCATGTACGTAGACGGCTGACCAGGCGGCCTCAGCCGCGCTCATCCCCTGTGCGATCAGGCCGGCTAGGAGCCCGGTCAGGACATCCCCGGCTCCAACTGTCGCCATGCCCGGATTCCCCGTCGAATTGAGGTAACAGACTCCATCCGGGGTTGCAGTCACTGTGGGAGAGCCCTTCAAAACCATCACACAGTTGAACTTCTTCGCGCTTTCTCTCGCCGCCTCCACCCTGTCCTGTTCTATGGCCGCCGATGTCCATCCGGTCAGCCGGGATAGCTCACCAGAATGGGGAGTCAGCACTGTGGGGGCCTTCCTCCTTCTGACGAGTGAACCCTGGCCCGCAATCGCTGTCAGGGCATCAGCATCTACAACGACCGGCTTGTTCGCATATTTCATGACCTCCAAAACAAGAGAGTCCGTCTCGCTGTTCCGCGAGAGACCCGGGCCGATTGCCACGACGTCAGCCCATTCGACTCGGGATCGAATATCCAAAAACGCCTCCCGCGAGAGCGTCCCTTCTGGCGTTTCAGGCAACGGCTGCAGTATGACTTCCGTTAACTTCCTCGCCATCACCCGGTGAATCGTCTTCGGGAAACCCAGAACAACTGCCCCGGCTCCTGAGCGGAGGGCAGCCTCAGAAGTCATGAAGGGCGCCCCCGTGAAATTCATTGATCCGCCAAGGATATAGACCTTGCCAACGCTGTANNACAGAGAGCTTCGCCCCCCTTTGTAAAGGAAACCGGGGATACTGATGTCAGCAATCGAAAGGGTGCCGGTGAGATCCCTCCCCTTTCCCACATAATGCCCGACTTTGCCGAGGCCCATCGTCACAGTCAGGTCTGCCCTGACAGCTGATGACCCAGCCCCACCCGTCGTGCCATTGACCCCGGAGGGGATGTCCACAGAGGCCACGAAGCTTTTCCCGCTATTGATCCAATCGATGACTGAGCGGTAGATACCGCGGGGTTCTCCCTCGAAACCGGTGCCAAAGATCGCATCCACCACGATATCTCCGTGCCTGCGAGTACGAAGGCTGCCCGCCGAAAGCAGCGTGGAGAAGCGGAGACCGGACCCTTTTGCACCGGACATACGACGGATGGCCTCCAGGTTCACTGCCGCGTCACCTTTGATGGCAGAAGGTCTTGCGAGGAGGATAACGTGAACCCTGGCGCCCCTGTTCGCGCAGTGACGGGCAATCACGAATCCATCGCCGCCGTTATTACCCTTCCCGCAGAGGACAACGATGGATTTATCGGCGAGCGAACCGGCATGTGCTTGGAGGGAATCGACGAACGCCCTTCCGGCGTTCTCCATCAGCAGCAATCCGGGGATGGAGAGCCCCTTGATCGCAGCCCGGTCAAATTCCTGCATTTGTTCCGTAGTTGCGACGAGCTGCATGGTGAGCCTAGGAGAAGAAGCGTGAGGTCAGGTCAACAACCAGAGAGGGAAACAGACCCATCCAGATGATGGCTATGGCTGAGAGAACCAGCGCGCCAAGTGCCAACCGGGCAACCGGCTGGTCAAACGTTCCCTCCCCGGAACGGAAGTACATCATCACCACCAGACGAAGATAGTAGTACGCGGAAACAACACTCATAAGCACGCCCACGATAGCAAGCCAGGTGAACCCCCCTTCGATCGCACCGACAAACACATAGTACTTCCCAAAAAACCCGGCGAATGGAGGTATTCCGGCAAGCGAGAACATGAAGAGGGCCATGAGCCCCGCCAGAAACGGTTTGCGCGCGGAGAGCCCGGCGTAATCATCGAATGTGAGGAACCCGCCCTCCTTCGTTTCAAGAATTGCGACGACGCCAAAGGCTCCGATGTTCATGACCGTATACGCCGCAAGATAGAAAAGGACACCGCTCGACCCATAGGAGTTGGCTGCAACGATACCGGTAAGAATATATCCGGCGTGCGCCACACTCGAATAGGCGAGCATACGCTTGATATTGGACTGTGCTATCGCAAACAAGCCTCCGGCGATCATCGACAGGGCAGCGATCGCCGCGAGGATCTCCCGCACTTCGAACGACAGCAGAGTAAGTTTGGGCGCAAAGATTACCAGGAATGCGGCGAATGCGGCTGCCTTTCCTCCGGTTGACATGAACGCAGTCACCGTGCTCGGCGCGCCCTCGTACACATCCGGCGCCCACATATGGAAAGGAACCGCAGCGATTTTGAACGTAAGCCCTATCATGACAAGTGCGAGTCCGACGAGAAAGATCGTCGAGCCGATCAACCGGGGAGCCTGTTCGAATACCGATTCGATGCTGGTGGATCCGGTACTTCCGTACAGGAGTGCAATGCCGTAGAGCAGGAAGCCTGTTGCAAACGCGCCGAGCAGGAAATACTTCAGCGCCGCCTCGTTGCTCATCAAACGCCCCCTGGCAAAACCGGCAAGGATGTAGAAGGCAACGGACATCAGCTCGAGCCCGAGAAAGAAGATCACGAAGTCCGCCGCCGATGCCATCAACATCATCCCGACAACCGCGAACAGAATGAGTGAATAAAACTCTCCATGCTCGATACTCGCTTTTGCCACATAGGATTTTGAAAGCATGATGCTCAAGATGCCGGACGCACAGAAAAGAATCGCAAAAAAGTGAGCAAACCCGCCGGTACGGACTGTCCCCGCGAAGGCTGTCCCGCTCGACCCGAGTGTCGCAGCCGCGTACACGGCAGCAGCCACCAGGCCAAGGATGGCCAGTGTCGGATCGATAGTCTCAGTTCGTTTTTTGAGGGACTCAACGGCGAGGACGATCAAGGCAGTCAGGGAGACGATCATCATGGGGGCCGTCATCCAGACATCCTGTAGCGAAAGCGAAGTGGTCATGGGAAGAAAAGGGTGTGGAAGCCGATTAGATTCTCCTCAATCTACAAATACTTTTCAATAATTCCAACGAGGCGGGGGGGTGTGCCAAAGGCGCCGGAGGAGACAACTGTCGGAACGCAATTTGAAGTAAGCCTTCGCAGCTTTCCCGCACTCTTCCGAGTCCGACTTGACAATACCTCTGGATTGTGTACCTTTCACAGAGGGGCACCCCAATTGAGAAGACTGGTCTCCATACTGGCTGTCAGCAGTCTCGTTCTGGCCTATCTGGGCACCGCAGCGTTGCTTCTTCAGGCTTCAATGTTCCCGGTTGTTCCCGGGCCCCATCCCGTGGCCGTCGGCCTGCAATCGTCAGGGACGAAGGACCTATCCACCACCTGCATTCTTGAACGTCGCTTCGTTCCGCTGGTCAAGGAAATCACCCTCCTCCCGGCGTTGATCACAGATTCGCCAACACAACGGCCCTGGTTTCATTCCGCCATCCTCCCTCTCCCGCCCGACGATGTTTCCCCGTCGGACCCTTCTTCACCGCAAACAGCTGCCAGAGCACCTCCGTCCGCATCCTGAATCCCGTCTGTACTGCTGCCGTTTGCCGATCGGACAGAAACCCTGCCGGAGGTGCGGGCAGCATTGCCGTTGATTCGATGGGGCATTCAGGAGCTCTCTCCTGTCGCCCCGAACGAAGGAGGAGCCATGGTAAAGAATCCGCAAGCTCAACCGGCCTCCGAGCCTGAGAGCTCGAAAGTCTCCTGGCAGGTTTACTATGTTGTCGCGATTATCGCCCTTGCGTTGCTGGCCCTCGTGGCGAAGTTCACGGGCATTTTATAGACCGCAAAGCTTCCTGATGAATTCTCGGCCTGATTTCTCCTAGAAGCGGAGCAGATCAGGCTCGATTCCTGTCTCTCTCCGGTCGGTGCGCCTGCGCTCGAATGCTGCACGGGTGCATCAACAGGCTATTGTACCTGAGGGAGATGAGCCGACGGGAGAGCTGAACCCGCATGATCGCGAAGCTGAGGTCAGCCCCTGAAGAAGAGGAGCCAGATGAGCAGGAATGTCGGGATGAGAATCGGAATTGAATAGCGGAAGAGATATCCGAAGAATGACGGGGGATGCACACCGGCCTGGTCTGCAATTGACTTGACCATAAAGTTCGGGCCGTTTCCGATATAGGTGCATGCGCCGAAAAAGACCGCTCCGAGCGATACAGCCTGTACGTGAAGGGAGTGGGAGGATATCAGGCTTGAGACTGCAATGAGCTTGTCCGTCACGTGGCCGCCCACGATAGCCGGATAGTGGTATTGCACGAGCGATACAAATGCCTGGCGGGCCTCCGGACTCACCGGCCCGGCCGCCTGCGATAGGTCGCCTCCGTGGGTTTGAACAAAATGCTGGACCTGCTGGACAACATCGGGTGAGGTAAAAAGGCCAAGCTGCGCGCTGAGGAAATTCAGGTAGGTCGGCGCGTTGTCCAGAACGGAGGAGAGCAACCCTGTCGCCCAGAAAAACTGTCCCGGCGAAGTGATGCCGAGCTGCTCGGCATTCAGCTCCAGCCAGTCGAGCGCCGGAATCATAGTGGCAAAAAGACCTAGAAACAGAACCGCCACCTCTTTGATAGGCAAGAAGTTAAACTCGTTCTTTTCATGAATAGTCTTCTTGGTCGTGAAGTATGAGCCGGCTGCTGCGCCAGCCATCAAGATCTCTCTCACGAAGATTGGTCTGGTAATAAAGACGGCTATCAGAATCACTGACAGGAAGAAGATATTCTGAAGCCCGCTTACCTCCCCCTCTTCCCCCTTCTCCTCAGCCTCATGGCGTATCCGCGCCGTGAGCTTCCCGAAACTGATCGAATCCGTCACGAAAAAGATCATCAGAATGATCCCCATCGCCACCAGCCACTTGAGCCAGACGGTCTCAACGACCCAGAAGAACGGAATACCCTCGAGGTATCCGAGAAAAAGTGGCGGATCCCCGATCGGGGTCAGCGCGCCGCCCATGTTGCTAACGATAAAGATGAAGAAGACCACGTGGAAGGGGCGGATGCGGTAGCGGTTGACGCGAAGGTAGGGGCGGATCAGGATCATTGACGCGCCCGTGGTGCCAATAACGTTCGAGATCACCGCTCCGATGAGGAGCAGAAACAGGTTCGCCATCGGAGTGGAACGCCCGCGGATCCGGATGTGGATCCCCCCCGCCACGACAAAGAGCGACCCGACCAGGGCGATAAAGCTGNNGTCCGACGAACGATCGCGCTCATTCCACCTTCGAGAGATTTCTCGGTACAGTTCCCTGATCAGCCATTCGGACTGGGAGTCCTTTCCGGGCGTTCTCAATCTGTTGAATCACGTGTCTGGAGGCAGCCTCAGATTTGCCCAAAAACGTTGCGGGATAGACACCGATCCAGACGATGAAGACGATCACAGGGATCAGTACCGCCAATTCACGCCCCGAGAGGTCTACAAGTTTCTCATTTTCCGGATTCGTCAATTTCCCGAAGAAAATCCGCTGATAACTCCAGAGCAGATATGCTGCGGCGAAGATTACTCCGCTTCCGGCCAGAATNNCATGCCCACCAGGAGGAAGAGCGCTCCTGTGGATAGCCCGTGATTGATCATCTGGATCACGCTCCCCTGCATCCCCTCCTCGGTGAGGGCGAAAATACCGAGTACCACAAATCCGAGGTGACTGACCGAGGAGTACGCGACCAGTTTCTTCAGGTCAGG
>DKBG01000285.1 GCA_002451155.1 Ignavibacteria bacterium UBA6906 | reverse complement strand
ATAAGCCGGACAGAACCCGAGATGCTCAGATCTTTCCTCTCGTTTTGCCTTTCGCTCTTCAAATCACAAACACAACTTCACCTTGAAATCCTGTTTCTCAGAAAACAACTCGAGATAGTCGCACGCACATCCTGTCCCTCTTCAAAAGTCCATCCGGGCCAGAACTGCATCATAAACCATCCGATCAGGGAGCGGTTCGGCCAACCGAGAATGGACTGGAAGAAGAAATCTTTGGTGGGGAGAGCGAAGTTGAGTCCCTGGTTTGAGGAATCGGACACAATACGACAGCAAAGATCTGATCATTGAAGCTTCTACCCTGTCGGCTGACACAGACATGGTATCGCAATCAGTCTGAATTCACCATATCGCACGCGGATGGAGTTTTGACGAGGCACAGCCATTGACTCTCTGTAATACATCTGTTATAATGTACTACCATTGATGAGGATGCCGCATGCTCAAGACAGCCGTTCGCAGAGTAGGCAACAGTCTCGGGATCACATTGCCGAGAACTGTAATCGACAACTACCACCTCAATGAAGGTGATGAACTCCATCTCGTTGAGACCGATGAAGGCGTTGTCCTCACGCCGTTCAATCCTGAATTCTCGGCCTGGGCAGACGCATACAAACGAACCAACAAGAAATTCCGTAACACCCTTCACGCCCTCGGGAAGTAATGGCTACCCGATTCATCCCGAACAGGATCGTCTCCACTATTCACTCTGACTTGTTGCAGAGATATGGAGGACGACCCGGACTGCGAGATCCCGGCCTCCTTGATTCTGCTCTTGCCCAGCCCAAGATGACGGTGGGAGGCAAGTTTGTCCACAAAACGCTCTTCGACAAGGCCGCAGCCTATGGATTTCATGTCTGCAAGAACCATCCGTTTGTTGATGGCAACAAACGAGTTGCCTTTGTACTGATGGACATCTTTCTTCAGAAGAACGGCTGGGAGGTCACCTCCAATGAAGAGGAAGCCTACTCGATGATGATCTCGCTTGCGTCAGGCAGGCTCTCCAAAGCTCACCTCTCCAAATGGCTTAAAGAACATTCCTCAAAGCTTTAAGTGCCGTTGCACACAGCGCGTAATATGTCATACCTCATGAGACATTTCCGCAGTTATCGCAAGAGAGATCTTAGCACTTCGTACGGTGTCCTTCCATCGAAAGCTCCGTGCGGTCGATCATAGTTGTAGAAGCGCTCCCACTCCTCCAATTTCCTGTTCAGATCCACGTCGTCCTTGTAGGTCAACAGCTGGTAGAACTCTTCCTGGTCCGATCGGTGCGCTGTCGTATCGATTCTCCAGGGAGAGAACCTCCGTTCTAGGGAAGAAAATGCTGCTTGAGAGTCTCGAGTGAGGTCTTCACGATCTTGTCCCACTGCGGCCTCAAGAACAGGGAGTCGAGTAGAGAACCAATCAATGGGAATGGCACGTGACCTTCAACCACGTGAGTGAACCTTGTGCCGGTCCCGAGGGGTTCGAAGATCCACGTAGTTCGGTGTGGCAAACCCTTGGTGGCAATGCCAGTCCAACCTTGGTTTTCAGAGAAATCGTGGATTTCGGTTTCAACTTCAGCAGAAAGGCCCATCACGCGAACCGTGTATGCGTATCGGACATCGTTGCCTTCGGCAGCCGCAGTTGTGGCTTTGACGTTGGAAACACCCTCGTACCACTCTGACCATTTCTGGTAGTCGGCCGCGTAGCGGAACACTTGGTCAACGGGCGCCTGGATGACAACGCTGTGTTCGATCCGGATCATGGGTTAATTCTCCCTGTGAACATCTGGAACTTCCTTTGATATCAGCTCGAACCTTGGGATACGCTTCTGGGAGTCGTCGGGGTGGGCTCTATCGCGGGGGAACCGGATCAGGGTCCAGAACGGCGACCTTCAGGCCGAGGAAGCCATTGGGCACCGATGTCTGTGCCGGCAAGGTACAGCGGCGGACAACTATCCGCAAGTCCCCGATTTGCCTCACGATATTTCTATTCGAACAGGATTCGTTGCCTCACGTAAGTTTCTATTCATAATTTGTTGTGAGTTATGTGCTGCTGGGTGGGAGTGTGGTGATTCTTCTGGAGTAAGTCAACAGTCGTGTTCGATACGAGTGAGACCCGCTGGGGTCGCTGGTGCTGGAGAGTTTGAGCGGTGTTGCGCCATGGGTGATCGGGCCCCGGATAGAAGGGAAAGCGGGGAGGTAGGGGAGGCGGCCCCGCTTTGATGGCGGAAGTGAACAGAGCCTGCTGCAGATGCTGGAGTTCGCGTTTGAGGGCGACGACGTTCAAGGTGTTGTACTGGAGCGTGAGGTTGTCTTTAACCTCCTGGGGGACGGAAGGATGGGCCAGGAGCCTCTTGTAGGGGGTCTGTGGTGTATCGTAGCGTCGCGTGAGTTTACTTCCAGCGCGGACCTTCTGACGAAGCTTCATGACGGGTTGGAAGAAGTTGGTATAGAGTCGGAGGGTGCGGTAGATGGCGTTCAGGAGAGCGCGTTGCTCAGGGGTGTCGTACCGGTAATAGGCAACCGTTCTGCGAACGATGGAGTAGTTTTTCTGTTCGACATAGCAGTTGTCGTTTTTCCTGTATGGCCGACTCCGGGTAAAGGTGATCTGTTGGGCCTGGCAATAGCGGGCAAGTTGTGAGTTGATGAACTCCGAGCCATTGTCGGAGTCCAGGCCCAGCAAGGGGAAGGGCATCTGGGCACGGAGTTGCTTGAGACCTTCGAAGACGCGGATCTGGGCCTTGTTTTGCACGGCGATGGTCTCGGTCCAGGCTGTGGCCACATCGGTCAGGTTCAGGGAGTGACAGTAGTCCTCGAAGGCGCTCCCGCCGTCATGAGCGACAAGATCTGCCTCACAAAAGCCAGGCCGCACGTCGTTCCAATCGGCGAAAGTGCGCACCGGGATGTGGTGTTTCAGGAGCGACCCCGGCCGAGTGGTTGATCGTCCCTTCAGACGGCTCTGGCGTTTGATCGATGCCAATAACCGGTCGAGGGTGGCGGCACTGACCGAGAGGAGTTGTCGGCGGAGGTGGTCGTTGCCGAGGGTGAGCGCTCCTTGCTGTTCCGGGTGCGGGACCGTCTCGCGGATGAACACGACAAGACGCTTCCCACAGAGGCCATCGGACAAGGCCCAGAGGCGTTTGACAGTGTCCAGGAACACTTGCCCGCCATAGGCCCTGCGGCGCTGACGTGGAGTCCCCCTGGCACGGGCATGGCCGGGGACAAATCTCACCCGTTGCTTCTGGATCGTCCGTATCTGCCGTGTGCCGCAGGTGCGGAGCACAAAGGCAGCGTAGCACCGAGTGTAGCCGGTCAACGCCACAAAATCGGTGAGCAGCTGGCCGCGTTGCTTCTTCGTTGCCGCCCGAAACCGTGGCGCCAGTTCCCGCACCACCGCATGTCGTTCTCGCATTGTAAGCCCCATGAGGACCTCCTGCAATCCGTGCAGAAGGTGTCGCTTCTATCACCGATTTGGAATAGAAACCTAGATGAGGCAATACCCCCATTTCGAATAGATTTCTCATGAGGCAAATCGAAGCCTTGCTTTTCTGATATCGGTCGGAGTACATTGCGGCTACATTCTCTTCCTGGCACGTAACGGTTGATGGCCTGAGCGCCACCCCGCTGTAGGCCCTCATCCAGTTCCTTCGTTGTAGAGCCCACCTTCACGACCTGCGGCTCATTCGCTACAAGGCGATGGGGACCCTGCAGCGTATTACGTGCCGTGCACTGCGAAAGGAACGACATCCCATGTCAGCCTTCCGCCTCTTTGTTTCTCTCCTGACCATTTGGCTGTTGCCTCTCTCCGGATTCTCACAGCCTGTCCCGCCGTCACGCATTGGTCACCATGACCGATCCGGATCACCGGTTGTGCGTGACGGCCGGCACATGAGGCCATACGCCCTGGAGCTGCTTCGGACAGGAACGAGGCCTCGTCCGATAGCACGCGTGGGCGCGGAGGCATTCTCGATTCGAGGAGCGTCTCAAGACATGCAGTTACTCTGGGCAAACTACTTTGCCTCGCAGGAGGCCGCCGGAGCGGAGGAAGCGTATGCAAGTGC
>DKBG01000141.1 GCA_002451155.1 Ignavibacteria bacterium UBA6906 | reverse complement strand
TCATCTTCTCTGAAACGGGACTCATGGTGGGGTTTTTCCTCCCAGGAGACTCCCTGCTGGTAACGGCGGGACTGTTCTGTGCCCGCGGACAGCTTGATATCCTTATTCTCATCCCGCTTCTCATCACAGCCGCGATCCTGGGTAACTCCACGGGGTTCTATATTGGCTCCAAGGCCGGCCCGGCAATGTACAACAGGCCCCAGTCCCGTCTCTTCCGCCGCGACAGGCTCCTCAAGACAAAAGAAATGTTCGATCGGTATGGAGGATTCTTCGTCGTTCTGGCACAGCTGATGCCGTTCGCACGGACTTTCACGCCCGTTGTCGCGGGGATCGCGGAGATGCGATACCCCAGGTTTGTCGTCTTCAACGTTGGGGGGGCGGTGTTCTGGATTACGAGCATGACCTGTATCGGATTCTATCTCGGCCGGCTTATTCCGGGTATCGAGCATAAGATTGAGTACGTAATTGCGATCATCATATTCCTTTCCGTTCTCCCAATAATCATCAAATACATCCAGCACCGGACGAAAAAAGGCCCGGCGGCAGCGGAAGGCTGAACGTTCTGTCTTCCGCCCGTTTGTGACAACGGACGGCAAGGCCATCCCCAGGCCCTGCTTGCAGTTTCGCCCGATCCTCGTGAACTGAACATCGACCGGTACGGATACCCAGACTTCCTCGACACCAAAAAGATGCCTGGACCGAATGCCCATTAGCACATCTGAGATGGCGACACCACCCGCAGGAGAGCAGCGCGAATTCAAACGCGAGCTTCGCCTGCTCGATTCGACGATGATTGTGATCGGGTCCATGATCGGGTCCGGCATCTTCATCGTCAGCGCGGACATCGCACGCACAGTCGGCTCACCCGGATATCTCCTGCTCGTCTGGCTCATCACCGGAATGATCACCATCGTGGGCGCATTGAGTTACGGGGAGCTTGCCGGCATGATGCCTCACGCCGGAGGACAGTATGTCTACCTCAGGGAGGCATACAATCCGCTGGTTGGATTTCTCTACGGGTGGACCCTATTTCTCGTGATCCAGACCGGAACCATCGCCGCAGTGGCCGTTGCGTTCGCGAAATTCACCGCCGTGTTGATCCCGGAAGTGGGATCGCAGGTCATCATCCTGAACATGGCGGGCCTGCAGGTCTCCGCCGCCCAGTTGCTGGCGATCGCGAGCATCGTTGTACTGACCTTCATCAACAGTCGGGGGCTTCACGGCGGAAAACTTGTGCAGGATGTGTTTACCGTGGCCAAGACCGCAGCCCTGCTCGCGCTGATAATCCTGGGAGTTGCGGTCGGTCGGAATCCCGTGGCGGTGGGAGCCAACGTGAGTGCGTTCTGGGACGCTGCATGGACCCATGTGACATCAGGTGCAGTCCTGGAAATCGAGCCGCTGACAGGGATCGGCTTGCTGGCCGCCATAGGCGTTGCCATGGTCGGCTCTCTCTTTTCAAGCGACGCATGGAACAATATTACGTTCACTTCCGCCGAAGTCGTCAATCCCAAACGAACAATTCCGCTCGCCCTGTTTCTCGGGACTTCAACGGTCATCCTGCTCTACCTCCTGGCGAACATCTCCTATCTCACCGTCCTCCCCCTCCAGGGCTCACCGGTCGCCGGAGACGATCTGGGACGGGGAATTCAATTCGCGGCTGATGACAGAGTCGGGACCGCTGCCGCCTCGGTCATTTTCGGGCCGATCGGAGCCCTGATAATGGCCGCTCTGATCATGGTCTCGACGTTCGGATGTAACAACGGACTGATCCTTTCTGGGGCGCGTGTATACTATGCCATGGCGAAGGATGGATTGTTCTTCAGGAAGACTGGCACTCTGAATCGATTTGCGGTTCCCGGTGTCGCGCTGGCGGCGCAGGCGCTCTGGGCCAGCGTTCTCTGCCTGTCCGGCACCTACAGTGATTTGCTCGACTATGTGATCTTTGCTGTCCTTGTATTCTACATCCTGACGGTGGCCGGAATCTTCGTTCTTCGATGGAAGAAGCCGGACGCAGAGCGGCCGATCCGCGCGTTCGCATATCCGGTTTTCCCCGTGCTCTATATACTGGCAGCGACCTCAATCTGCATCGCCCTCCTCGCGCTGAAACCGACCTACACCTGGCCCGGCCTGATTATCGTGTTCCTCGGGATCCCGGCCTACGCGCTCTGGAGGAGAGGATCACGTCATGCCGTCTGAGTCCCTCTGGATGGCTCCCGGAGGCGTGCTGCGCCGACCGCGTTCCGCTTCCGGCACGGAGAATGGCTGTGTCACCAGAGCTCCTGTTTTGCGATATCGTATTGTTCAGTACCCTGTAGCATGCTCTTGGTTTCTTCAATAACTCGTCCCTTCACATTCAGAAAGGAGTAGCCCGGGCTCTATGGAACTCACTCTCATCCTGGGAATCAGCGTCCTCGGTCTCCTGTTCGCTCTCTACCTGATCCGCGATGTCCTGCGTCGGGAAACGGGAACGGAAAAGATGCGGGAGATCTCGGACGCCATCAAGTCCGGCGCCGAGGCATTCCTGCACCGGCAATACCGAACAATTGTGTATCTTTCAATCGCGCTCGCATGCATCATTTATATCCTGTATGCATTTGTCCGCGCGGGGAATGACCATGATCCTGCACTCCCTGCACAGCTTGCGCTCTGGACAACGCTCTCCTTTGTCTTCGGAGCGCTCTGTTCCGTCGCAGCAGGGTATATGGGCATGTGGGTTGCCATCCGAGCGAACATCCGGACAGCGGCCGGGGCGGTCAAAGACATGAACAGCGCGCTCCAGCCGGCCCTCCGCGGCGGCGCGGTCTCCGGTTTCTTCGTCGTCGCAATGAGCCTCCTCGGGGTGGCAGGCCTGTTTACAATCGTTGACATTTCGGGCGTCACGCACGATATCTCGAAGATCCCTCTCCTAATCGTCGGCTACGGGTTCGGAGCCAGTTTTGTGGCGCTGTTCGCGCAACTCGGAGGCGGGATCTATACGAAAGCAGCGGATGTTGGAGCCGACCTCGTCGGGAAAGTCGAGGCGGGTATCCCCGAAGACGATCCGCGCAA
>DKBG01000250.1 GCA_002451155.1 Ignavibacteria bacterium UBA6906 | reverse complement strand
GGCTCGGTGTGCAGGTGATGATTACCGAACTGGATGTGGACATGCTTCCCCGGCCGGAGGGCGGAGGAGACGCGGAGGTTTCCCGCCGATTTGCATACCGGGAGGAGATAGACCCCTACCGGAACGGTCTCCCGGCCGCCAAACAGCAGGAGCTTGCGGAACGGTACGCTGAGCTGTTCCGGGTGTTTGTCCGACATTCGGACAGGATCGGACGGGTGACATTCTGGGGGGTCGACGACGGCGGCTCGTGGCTGAACGGGTTCCCCATCGCGGGGAGAACGAACTACCCGTTGTTGTTCGATCGCGAAGGCAAACCGAAGCTTGCGTTTGCGTCGGTTCTGAAGACGGTGACGGAGTGAATGTGAAACGGCGCGGCAGCGCCTGCATGCAGGGAACAACTCAATTGTGGATCATGAGGAGGAGGTACCAATGTCTCCTGGATACGTTGTCAGAAGACTGACAGGCACCGGGATACTCCTGTCAATCTTCCTGTTGCACTCAGCGCTGGCGCAAGGGTCGGGTACCCTCAAAGGAACCGTGTACGACAAAACCAGTAAAGATGGGTTGCCCGGTGCCAACGTCGTCGTCAAGGGGACAACCGCCGGGGCATCCACGAATCTGAATGGCGGTTTCGTTATTCGCAATATCCCCGCAGGCGAGCAGACAATTGTGGTGACCTATGTCGGCTACATCACAAAGACTCTTCAGGTGACTATTCCGGCGGGGGAGACGGTCACACAGGACTTCCTGCTCTCAGCGACAACGGTGGAAGGCGAAGAGGTTGTTGTCACCGCGCAGGCGCAGGGACAGCTGCAGGCGATCAACCAGCAGCTCTCCTCGGACAAGATCGTGAGCGTTGTGTCTGAATCAAAGATTCAGGAGCTGCCGGACTTCAACGCGGCACAGGCGATCAGCCGACTGCCGGGGGTATCGACCCTGCAGAGTTCTGGAGAAGCGAACAAGGTCGTGATCAGAGGATTGGCCCCTCAGTATAACGCAGTGGCAGTAAGCGGGATCACGCTCGCGTCAACGGGAAGCACACAGATAGGGGCAGCATCCCAGGGCGGAACAGCCGGTTCCATCAATACGGATAGAAGCGTCGATCTCTCGATGATCACGCCATATATGATCAAGACTGTGGAGGTGTACAAGTCGCTGACGCCTGACATGGATGCAAACGCGATCGGCGGGTATGTGAATATGCGATTGAGGGAGGCCCCTGAAGAATTCCATTATGATATCCTGGCGCAGGGGGGCTATACACAGAAAAGCGGCAAATACGGAAACTACAGATTTGTTGCGTCGGCCAGCGATCGGGTTCTTGACGGTGACCTGGGGATCTATGCGCTCGGGAACTTTGAGAGATATGACCGGGACGCGGACAACATGAATGCCTCGTACTCGCCCCAGAGCAGTGCAGTTCAACCGGACGGGTTCAGGCCCGTCATCGTGACGAATGTGACGCTCAATCGCCATCGGGAGACCCGCAAGCGGTACGGAGCAAACCTGATTCTTGACTACAAGCTTCCTTCGGGATCTCTGAAGTCAGTCAATGTTGTCAGCCGATTGAGTTCCGATGCCTGGGACCAGCGGACAATCTACGACTATCTGTTCCATAACATCAATTTCAGATACAGGGAGGGAACTACTAATACTGACGTCGCACTCAATTCTCTCGAATACACCAACGATTTTGGATTCATGTCGGCGGAGCTCAGAGCCGCCAACTCGTATTCTCGGAATTTCGCCCCCGGATCTCCTCAATTTGACTTTACCCAGACGGGGGGAATTCCGGGTACGACACAGATAAATGTGATCCCGGAGAATCTCGTTCCATCGGTGCAGTACAAGGATCCGTCTTGGACATATCTTACCAATGCCAGCTTGTTTAGCTCCGACTACAAGGAAAACGACCAGGTGTACAAGGCCGATCTAAAGATTCCGTTCCGCCTCGAGAATATCTCGTCCGGGTCCATCAAGTTCGGCGGCGAGTATCGCTACAATTACCGCACAAATGACCAGGGTACTCCCTATGGTGGTCTTCGTGCGGGCTCTGCAATCACGAACCAGATGCAGAGTTTGATATTGCAGAATTACCCATGGTTGGTCCTTGATACTCAAACGGGTGCCAATTTTACAGCTGAAAATTTTACCTCAACTGATTCGAAACTATATGATCCCTTTCTGGACAACAGCTTCGGGGGAGTGCTGTGGGCCGCTGACCCGACCTATTTGGCCGGAATTGTCAATATCTTGAGCACCGACCCATCGGTAAGCGCGGTCAATAGTAGCGGGAGCAACGCCGGGGGGTGGTTTGACTCACCGTACCAGCGCTTCCCAAACAAGTACAAATATATTGAGCGGTATTATGCGGCGTATCTGATGTCCGAGTTGCACTTCTGGGACGATGTGATGGTCGTGGGAGGTGTTCGGTGGGAACAAGTCTTGGGATACTTTGATGCCTTCAACCTGGCCGATGGCCGCGATGCCACACGTCAGGCCGTCGATACAGTGTTCGCCCATCCACAGAATCATTACTTGCTTCCCATGGTACAGGCAAAATGGAATGTGGTGAGTTGGGGCGATATACGATACTCCTACACTCAGACCTTAGCCCGACCGGATTATCACCAGCTCTCACCGCACTTCAACATGGATTACACACAATCCAATGTCTGGGCAGGGAACCCGAGGTTGGTGCCGGCGGAGGCATTCAATCATGATGTCTTCCTTACGTTTCATAGCAACGATCTGGGATTGCTGTCTGTCGGAGCGTTCTACAAAGAAGTCAAGAATTTCACCTTCTATACACAATACGCGTTGCACCCTACTGCTCCGCCAGGGCTTGACTCAATAATGTCGTACAGTGTGAGTACGGGAAGCGGGACAGTCAATCCCAAGGACGGCGCGCAGCTCTACACGTACGTCAATAGCCCCTACAAAGCGTATATACGAGGATTCGAGATCGACCTCCAGACGAGGTTCTGGTATTTGCCCGCACCCCTCAACGGGGTCGTGCTCGGGGTCAATTACACCCACATCTCGTCCAGCGCGACGTATCCGTGGAGGAACGATACCACAATCATCATTCCCCCCCGCACGACGAAAGTCATAACGCTTGACCGGACGCGTTCCGGACGACTGATCAACCAGCCCGACGATGTTCTGAACGCGTACATTGGCTACGATTACGAGGATTTTTCGTGTCGTTTGTCGTTCCTGTTCCAGGGGAACTCTGTCAGCACGATCGGAGCATTCGCAGAGCAAGACGGTTTCACCAAGGACTATTTTCGAATCGATGCGTCTGTACGGCAGAAGCTTCCCTGGTGGGGCATGCAGGTCTTCCTCGACATCAACAATCTCAATAGTAGAAGCAACGAAGCGGCGCAGGCTTCGATCAACGGTTTCACGTCCCAGCAGTATTATGGCCTCACGGCTAACATCGGGCTCAGGTTCACTATGTAGGGAGTTTTCTTTTTCGAACATTACATCATCAATACATGGGGAGGTGTAAGATGAAGAACTATACATACGCGATTGTCTTTCTTGCGCTCCTGTTGCCCGCTCTGGCGTTTGCCCAGACGGATACGGTGGACGTCCAGGACTTCTTTGACACCGGCAGTGAAGGCACCCTCAACAATGCTATCACAGCGAAAATCACTGCCGGAACGCTCTCCAATACCGTTTTTCGATTGAAGCCGTACGGTCTCTATGTCCTCAGCGCCACGATCACTGTCCCCCCGGGACAGAAGCTGACGCTCGTTGCGCCTGACCCGGGAACGACGCAGGACTCCGCTCCACCGATGATCTGCTGGACTCCGTCCAGTGGCGTCAGCACCACGTGGAACTTTGATTGTTACGGTGATATTTACATGAAGAACATCTGGCTTCTCTATGCCACTACCAATACAGACGGAATTGGCACACAAGTCGGCACAGCGCTGAACATAGACCAGGACACGACCGATTTCGTGAACAGAGGGGTATTCAAGAATGTGATCTTCGACTATGCCCCCATAGGGGGAGGTGGTGGGGCGGTGACCGTCTCGGCAAGCCATGCTCGACTGTCGTTTGAGAATTGCTACTTCCGGAACTGCACAGACACGCACTTCCGGTATTATGGAAGAGCCGTGTCCTTTACGTTCAACACGTCGGGGTGGCATATTGACAGTCTCTCATTCGTGAACACCACCTTCGCGAATATGGGATATGTGTATATGCAGGAGGGAGCGGAATACGCTGACTACGTGAAGTTCAACCACTGCACCTTCCTGAACACCATGATGTACACGCTGGAGAGCGGGTGGTGGTGGTGGCTTTCAGTGACTAACTCTGTCTTTGTGAATCCCTGGATGTTCGGCCATCTCCCCGGTGTCGACGTCATCGCCGGCAGCGACAGCACTACGCCGAACGGTGGAGCAGTGAATATCGACAGCATAGGGTCGACGAATTTCAATTTTTCAGTACCCTTCACCGAAGCCGACAGACACATCCTCTTCGCCAACAACAGCTACTTCATCGAGAAATGGCTGAGAGACTACATGGCGCCCTACGATCCGGTGACGAATCCCACGGGGGGCAACAAGTACAGCGACACAGCCAGATACGGAAACATCCCGCAACCGCAGCCCATCATGAGCGCAAAGACCAGGCGGTTCTTCAACAATAAGTCAACCTGGCCGTACATATCGATGAAAGACGTGTACGACTCAACCAATCCAGGATTTCTCATCCCCCCCACAAATATCGTGGGAATCAAGAGCTTCCTGTTACGCAAGTGGACGGACAACTCCGACACGACGTGGGCATTTGACCCCAATTCGGACATCAATCAAATATGGCCGATGAATGAGCAGTTGAGGTACTCAAACGCAACGCTGAAGACCGCCGGGATGGGGGGATTTCCGCTCGGAGATTTGTACCGATGGTGGAACAACATACCGGCGACCTACTCCGGTTGGAAGGCGCAAGAAGCGGTAGAGAATCAGACCATTCAGGATCTGCTGACGAACGGGATCACAGGAGTGGAGGAGGATGCAGTCGGCGCTCCGCTGGGGTTTGAGCTGAACCAGAACTATCCGAATCCGTTCAATCCGACGACGCAAATTCGCTACTCAGTTGCTCAGAAAAGTGACGTGACGTTGAAAGTCTTCAACGTCCTGGGGATGGAGGTGGCGACGCTCTTCTCTGGCGTCCAGGATGCGGGCGAACACGTTGCGATGTTCGACGCGAGCAGAGTCTCCAGTGGTGTCTACTTCTACAGGCTGCAGGCCGGAAGTGTTTCAATAACGAAGAAGATGGTGTTCATGAAATAACCTTTTCCTCAAGTGATTTCCTGTCCGGCCCTCGAGTCGGACAGGGTGGCTTGTTGATGCACTGCGACTGTGCAGAGTATGAAAGGAGGTGACGCGGGACGAAGGAAGACTACGAGCGATACACTATTCAGCACTTGTTTAAGTAACAGAACTCGGTCAACCAATTACAGCGGAGGCCTTATGAACAGGCTCTTGCATATCTGCACGGTTGGAGTACTTCTCCTCTTGCTGGGGATCACCCCCGTGACCGCCCAGGAAGTTGTGTTCACTTCCGGACCGGCTGTCACTCCGACGTCTGGCGCTTCAAACGGCGGTTTCGCATGGGGAGATGTGAATGGGGACGGTCTTCTGGATGTATGGATTCCCCCCAACAATCTTTTGCTGAACCACCTGACGTATTTTACGGCAGTGCCGTCCTCAAATATGGCAAATCTCTCACCGAATGTGAACTCCGTCGGTGGACTCCTCGCCGATATCAATGGTGACGGCGTTCCTGATATCTGGTCGACGAACAACGCCGCTCCGCAAACGGGCCTGTTTTATGACAGCGCTGGAGTCTATGTATTCCCGACCGGGGCCGGCGACCTTGCGAGCGCAAGAGCTACCGGGAGTGTTTTCGCCGGCATGGCATTGGCAGATATCGATCACAGCAATTACCTGAGTGCAGCATGGCACGGTTTTAAACAGGCGGCCTGGAGTGATGGCTTCATTTACAAGCCGGGCGAAGGTATCGAGATGCTGAAAGGAGGCCCCTCCGGCTTTACCCGGGTAGGAATCGGAGCAGCGCCGGGAAATCTCGCGATCGATACGTCCGCTGCATTTGAAACCTGGGATGTTCATTTTATGGATGCCAACAATGATGGCTGGCCCGATCTCTTGATGCCGAGTTTCCGGCACGGGTACTCCCCGTTTACGACCGCGAGCGACACGATTGGTGCCCGCAGGGGAACTATTCTGTACCTGAACGATGGGACCGGTAAATTCATTGTTCCGAGTGGAACGTATGCAATCGATTCCGTAGTCGGCGGGGTCCAGTATGCCAGGGCAGTGGGAGACACAGGAATCGTTATCGAAGATACCGTTCGTCACTTCAGCGCTATTGGCAGCAATTGGGGTGATCTGAACAACGATGGGAATGCCGATCTCATCCTCACCGGACTCGGGGATGGCGACAACTGGGGTGGCAATGGGGCGTTCCAGCGCATTGTCGTCCTCTACGGAGAAGGCGACGGCACGTTCACCTATAAGTGGAACGGCACAAACTACGTTACCTCCGGCTTGCCTACTGTCGGCGCCAGCATCCGGGCATGGGACATCGGGGATTACAATAATGACGGACTTCAGGATGTCTACGGCAGCACCACATTCGGAGCCACCCGTCTCTGGAGAAACAACGGCAATGGGACGTTCACGGAGGTGACAACCCAGAACTATGTTCAGACTGCAGGTGGCGGGCGAGCGGGAGGCCTTGTTGATTACAACAACGACGGCTTCCTGGATATTTACAATTATACCGGACTTAACTCGGTGTTGCAGAAGAACAGTGGCAACTCGAACCATTGGATTGGTTTCGCGCCCGTCGGCACGGGGAATAACCAGTCGGCCATAGGCGCCCGCTTCACACTGTACACCCAGGGCGGGACGTTCAAGCAGTACCGCTGGATCAAGGCAGAAGGCAATGCGGCAGGTCATGGCGAAATGAGGGCCGTTTTCGGTATCGGCATCAATACGTCCATCGACAAGGTCGACGTGTTGTGGCCTGATGGCACAACAGCCACCTACACAGGACTCGCCGTCGACAGATACTGGACAGTCAAGCAAGGTTCGGCCATCCCGAACATTCCGGCCCTTGTGTCCCCGGCCAATGATGCGGTTGCACAGGCTCAGACGGGTGATCTGACGTGGGATCCGGCCACGGATGCGCTTGGATACCATGTCCAGGTGTCGATGGATCCGACATTCGCGAACGAGGCAATGCTGGCGGTCAATGAAACGGTGACCGGCACCAGCTATGCCTATTCCCTCGGCGCTGCCACGAAGTATTACTGGCGTGTGGCCGCGGTCAACGGCGGCTTTATGAGCGAGTACACCGCTGCCTACAACTTCACCACGGCAGGTTCTGCAGCAGCGGAAGTTCCCTCAGTGCTTTCACCGCCAAGCGGATCCACAAACCAGCCCGCGGTGCTGACGCTCTCAGTCGGAAAGACGGCCGATGCCTCACGGTATCAATGGCAGGTATCGACGCTGCCGACGTTCGCCACGTTCTTCACGAATGATTCAACGGCGGAGCCGGCCTACACAGGAACATTCACCGGTGGGCGGACGTTCTATTTGCGCGTGCGCGGGATGAATGATCTTGGCGTGTCCGCTTTCTCTGCCATTGACACGTTCACTATCATGACTCCGCCAGCCAGAACAACACTCGTCTCGCCGGCGAACAACACGCAAAATGTCATCTCGGATAGTGTAGTGTTTGCCTGGAGGCTGGTGAGCGGTGCAGCAAGCTACAACCTGCAGCTCTCAACCGTCAACTCGACCAACACCTATACCGGGATAACGGATACGACGTTTAAGGTCAGGGGACTCGCAAAGCTCACCAACTACACCTGGAAGGTTGAGGCCNNGCTCCCGCCGTGCCTGCGGCTCTTTTGCCCGCAAGCGCTGCGACAAATGTCGATCGTCTGCCGCGGTTTGTCTGGAATTCTACTCTGAATGCGACGAAATATCGCCTCCAGGTTGCAACGGACAACGCGTTTGCAACGATTGTCGCCGATACAACGGTCCCATTAGACACCACGTGCACGCTGAAATCTCCTCTGACTGAAAACGCGGACTACTACTGGCGTATCAGTGCCGAGAATCTCGGTGGCTCAAGCGCCTTTTCGACGGCAAGGCTCTTTAGCACCGGGACGGCTCTTGGCGTTGACGACGTTGCGGAAGTTCCGAAGGAGTTCAACCTCTTGCAGAACTATCCGAACCCGTTCAACCCGTCCACAACGATCAGCTTCGACCTCCCGAAGAGCGCTCATGTCAACATTGTCATCTATGACATCCTCGGGCGAGTCGTGGCCACGCTGGTGGATGAGGTGAAACCGGCGAATAGATACCAACTGGTATGGAATGCGTCACATATCAGCTCAGGCGTCTACTTCTATCGGATGTCCGCAAAGAGCGTGGATGGTTCCGGCGACTTCAATTCTGTGAAGAAGCTCGTTCTCATGAAGTAAAGTCGCGCAACTCATACATGCAGCCCGTCCGTCATTCCGGGCGGGCTGCATTTTCATTTCGGCAGGAGGATTATCCCGGTGCTCGCGCGACTGCATTCGACTGTCAGCATTCTCATTCTGGCATTTGCCCCCGGGTTCGGGTAGTGGCATTCTTCTGCGCCGGATATGTGGGTGGAGTAGGCCTCACCCGTATGGCATCGCAGATGCCGCGCGGAATAGCCGGATGGTCCGAACGTGAGCCATGTGTCGCTGAGATTCGTCGGCAGAATGGTCAATGCGACGGGGCTCGATCGACAACTGGCCCCTCTCACGTGCGTGCCGGGCTGCCCCCCGTTCTCACCATCCTTGGAGATCAGGACGATGTCGTGCCGTGCGGCTGCGTTCAACCCTTCACAACACAGGCGTTCCCGACCGGCTGATTCCTGTGCCCGGTGCCGGACAGGACGGTTTCAACAACTACCCATTCATTGACAGGGACACAGCGGCAGGGGATTTTCTTCGCGCATACGGATCTCCCTACGGAGTACAATGTGATGATACCATTCTTCGGTCCGCTCTCCGGATGCACCTCCTCGCTGATACCGAGAATGAGTCGGATCGGTATTGTGGGGGTGTGCATTTCGATATTCGGAATGAGTTCAGTCCACCCGCAAAGCAGTTCTGCCATCCCCCATGTGCGAAAGCAGGGATCGGCGACTCAGCTGATTGTCCACGACAAGCCGTTCCTGATGCTTGGCGGCGAATTGGGGAATTCAAGTGCGTCGGATCTGAGGTACATGGAGCCGGTCTGGTCGAAGCTGCGAGCGATGCACGTGAATACGATTCTGATGCCGGTCTACTGGGAATTGATGGAGCCCGAAGAAGGGAGGTTCGATTTTGCGCTGATTGACGCGTTGATTGGATCGGCGCGCAAGCACGAGATGAAGATTGTCGCTCTGTGGTTTGGCACGTGGAAGAACAGCATGTCGTGCTACGCGCCCTACTGGGTCAAAACGGATCAGCAACGATTCCCGCGTGCCCGTACCAGTGACGGCAAGGCTCTGGAGATCCTTACCCCGTTCAGCAACGAAAACAGAAATGCCGACGCGAAGGCATTCGCTGGCCTCATGAGGCACCTCCGCGCCATTGATGGGAAGCAGAACACGGTGGTGATGGTCCAGGTAGAGAATGAAATCGGGATGATTCCTCAGGCTCGGGACTATTGTAGGGTGGCTGAGAAGTCGTTTGCGGAACAGGTTCCGGGAGAGCTTCTCGGATATCTTCAGAAGCGCAAAGACTCCCTGGCTGAAGAGTTGCTGCAGGCGTGGAACAGCACAGGGATGAAGCAATCGGGGACATGGGAAGAAGTGTTTGGGAGGAGCGTGAGCACGGACGAGATTTTTATGGCGTGGCACTTTGCGCAATACACGGACTATGTCGCAAAGGAGGGAAAGAAGGAATACCCGCTGCCGATGTATGTGAATGCGGCGTTGATCCGACCCAACTACAAACCCGGGCAGTATCCGAGCGCCGGTCCGCTTCCCCATCTGATGGATCTATGGCGGGCGGCGGCTCCGCATATCGATTTCCTCGCGCCCGACATCTATTTCACAACGTTCGCCGAGTGGCTGGGGAAATACGATCGTGGCGGGAACGCGATATTTGTCCCGGAAGTCGATCGTCGTCAGAGCGCAGCCAATGCATTCTACGCCATTGCCCGGCATAATGCCATGGGATACAGTCCCTTCTCCATTGAATCGACTGAGGATCCCGCGAATAGCCAAATCACACGGGCATATCGTGTTCTTGACCAGCTCACGCCGTTAATACTCGAGCATCAGGGAACGGGAGCCATGGCCGGATTCTTGCTGGACAGTGCTTCGGAAACGGCGGAAATACGGTTGGGTGAGTATCTCTTCGCAGTAAAACATGAATATTCCTGGCGCTATGCGGTGCGTGCCGAAGGCGATACCCCCAGGGTTGGAGGCATGATTGTCATGGCCGCGCCCGATGAATTCTATGTCGCGGGAAGCGGCGTTATTGTAACGTTTCACGCCGCTTCCGGCAACGAGAAGATCGCGGGCATTGCCAGCATTGACGAAGGTGCCTTTGTGAACGGGAAGTGGGTTGCCGGGCGCCGCTTAAATGGAGATCAGAGTCACCAGGGGAGGCATTTGCATCTACCGGGAGGAGAGTACGGAATCCAGAAGGTACGGTTGTACACCTATAAATGATCGGGCTCGACGACAAGATCACGCCCCTTCATGCGCGATGCTGTTTCATTGTGAAAATATCTTCCCATGGCATTCAGGAACGTTGTGTCGATCGCTGTAATAATTCTGGCGTCCGGAGCAATCGGAGACAATGACGCGGAGACACACAGCACGAATGTACCCGGCCAGGAGTCACCGCGTAGGATTTCAGCTGGCGTGCGGCGTACCTGGATGTCGGACAATGGAAACGGAACATTCACGAATCCGCTCTTTTATGATGAGTTTTCCGATCCCGATGTGATCCGGCTAGGTGACGACTACTATCTGACCGGGACAACAATGCATGCCATGCCCGGTCTGCCTGTTCTTCATTCACGAGATCTCGTGAACTGGGAGTTCCTCAGCTACGCTGTGGAGAAGATTGATTTCGGGCCTGAGTGCAGGCTGGAAGATGGGAAGGATATCTACGGCCAGGGGATCTGGGCCCCGAGCTTTCGTTTTCATGAGGGGGTGTTCTATATTTTCTCCAATGTCAACGGAAACAGGACGCAGGTGCTTACCAGCACCGATCCCGGAGGCCCGTGGACCCGTCGCGCAATGAACGTCTCGCTGCACGACCCGTCCGTGCTGTTTGATGACGATGGAAAGGCGTATGTGGTGTGGGGATATGATGAAATTCGATTGGCGGAGCTAAATGACGATTGTACAGACCTCCGGCCCGGCACCGAGAAGGTCGTCATCCCTCGCGGGAGCGGGGCCGGGGAGGGAAGCCATTTCTACAAAGTCAACGGCAAGTATTATATCACGATGGCAAACTGGGATCCTGTGTGCTACCAGGTTTGCGCGCGGGCAGAGGAGCCCTCGGGCCCGTACGAAATCTCCCTCATGAGCGCCGGAGAGAATCTGGGCATCGGCACCGGCTGGAGATTGGCCCCCCCGGAGGAGAAAGCCGAGTTCATGCTCATTCCTCCTCGCGCAAACGAATCCCGCTGTACGACATTGCATCAGGGTGGAATCGTGCAGACGCAAACCGGGGAGTGGTGGGGATTTTCGATGATGGATCATAATTCAGTCGGGAGGCTGCTATGCCTTTCACCCGTGACCTGGGATCGCGGCTGGCCGTACATGGGGTTGCCCGGGAACCTGACGAGATCCCCTCTCACATGGGTCAAGCCTCAGACCGGCTTTACGTCGGAACCCAGAGCGCCGTACGAACGATGCGACGATTTTTCTGACTCAACGCTCAAGCCCATCTGGCAATGGAATCACGTCCCTGTTGATGCGAATTGGTCTCTCACCCAACGCAGGGGATATCTCTGGTTGCGGTCTCTGCCCGCGGGGGATTTCTGGCGTGCACGGAATTCCCTCACGCAGCGCGCGGTTGGGCCCTTCTCGGTTGCCACCGCGGTGTTGGAGGCGGAAGGACTGAAAGGCGGAGACATCGCGGGCCTCGGTCTTCTGAGTTTTCCATATTCGTGGGTCGGTGTTACGCGCGACAGCGAAGGAGTTCACGTCAGGCAATTCGATCAACGCACGAACCGCCTTCAAAGCGAGACCGTGGATGCGGCACGGATCTGGCTTCGGGTGCAATGTGACTTCGACAGCGAATTCGCACAGTTCAGTTACAGCACCGACGGACGGACCTTTCGACCGTTCGGAGAGCGAGTCATCATGGTATTTCAGTTGAAGACATTTCAGGGCGTGCGCTTCGCACTATTCAACTATACTGTGAAGGCGGAGGAAGGGGGCACGGCGGCCTTTGATGATTTCGACGTGGAGGAACCTCGCCCGTACGGAATCACCCGGCCCATTCCGTACGGAGAGACAATCTCGCTAAGAAGCCTTGCCGACAGCACGGTACTGGTGAACTGGAAGCGCTGTCTTCGGCCGCTTCCGGTTCACCATCAGCTGGCACAAGGCACGGCGTCTCATTTCATCGTTCGTGACAGGGGCCAGGGCCGGATCGCTCTGCAATCGGTGGTTGACGGGGGGGTTATTACCGTGAAGGGAACAGGTGCGATGAGTGAAGTGCGAATCGAAAAGCAGGAGTCGGGAGATGCCTCAACATTTCAGTGGGAGGACATGCAGCGCGGCGATCTCAT
>DKBG01000239.1 GCA_002451155.1 Ignavibacteria bacterium UBA6906 | reverse complement strand
TGAAGAACTCGGTTGAGCGATGACGCATGCAACGAAGAGCGGCGTTGCGCATTTCGCCTGCGAGAACGAGGTTGAGTGTCTCCTGGCGATTCGGACGCTACTGGGATATATTCCGTCCAATAACCTGGACGAGCCTGCGGTTGTCAAAAGCGGGGACGATGAGAACCGCAAAGACAAGGAACTCGATTCGATCGTTCCTGAGAATCCGAACAAACCCTATGACATGCGTGCAGTGATTACCAGGGTGGTTGATGAGGGGGCATTCGTTGAAGTGCACAAACACTTTGCGGAAAATATTATCGTCGGGTTTGCGCGGCTTGGCGGCNNCCGAAGGGGGCTGCGGAGATCATCTTCAAACGGGAGATCGAAAAGGCGTCCGACCGCGAGCAGGCCCTCGCTGAAAAGGAGCGAGACTACCGGGAGAAGTTCGCGAACCCCTACCTTGCCGCGAGCCGCGGCTATATCGACGCGGTCATCGAGCCATCAGAGACCCGTCCGAGGCTCATCCGGGCTTTGCAAATTCTGGACAACAAGGTAGATTCGAACCCCCGTAAGAAACATGGCAACATTCCGCTCTGAGAGCGACCGCCAGAATAGCCTTGATTTTAAAGGGCGGATCGCGTATGTTGCCAATCACCGGATTTTTGCTTTCTTCCATCTTCCGGCTCGCCAAGAGCTTAGTCACTATACGTGAGAGACTTGTTGAGAACCGCCGGGGAACGGCTATGGGCATCAATGGGTATTCCGGTAGAATGAGGAGCCAGACGCCTGCAGTTTGATTTGGCGCACCAATTGTAACCGATCTATGCGCCATTGTACCGAAAACAACCAGGAGCGGAAGGATCATGCGTCATTGCGTCAGTGCGGTTGGAGTCATTCTTCTTTTCATTGCGGGTTGCTCCTCTGAAGAGACGACCACTCCTGCAAAATCTCCTGCTGTCGAACAAACCTCCACTGTTGCGGTGTCGTCCGGGGGGCAAAGTGCGCTCGATTCAATTGCACTGACCCCGCTTGATACTGTCGAAACCCCCTCGGATTCGCTGGTCGCGGTAATGCTTGAGTCAGCGCGGCAGCACTACATTTCAGCGACGACGGCCTCGCAAAACGGCGATTCCGTTCGGGCTTCCCTGCAGTTTGAGGAGGCGATCGGAATACTCGATGAGCTGAGCTACGTTCCCGGGATTGAGGAGAACCGGGATTTCAACGACCTCAGCAANNGAAGCGCTGGACACTGCCGAGACGGGTCCGACCCGAATGGTGTTTGAAGGGACAACAATCCCTCTGGTTGTCAATAACCTCGTTCAACAGAACATCTCCTTCTTCCAGGGAAAGGGCCGGCCGCACATGGAGCGCTGGCTCGAGGTTTCCGGCAAATATTTCCCCCTGATGAGATCGATCCTCAGGGAAGAGGGAGTGCCGGAGGAGCTTGTTCATCTTTCGATGGTGGAAAGCGGCATCAATCCCGCGGCGCGTTCCTGGGCCAGGGCGGTCGGNNTACTGGTACGATGAGCGCCGTGATTTTGAGAAATCCACCCGCGCGATGGCCCGGCACATGAAAGATCTCCACGATGAGTTCGGCGATTGGTATCTCGCCCTTGCGGCGTACAACTCCGGCGCCGGCAGAGTCTATCGGGGCATCAGAAGGAGCGGGTCGACGGATTTCTGGGAGATGAGGCGCAAGCTCCCGCGAGAGACACGGAACTATGTGCCGCAATATATTGCGGTGACTCTCATGGCAATGAACCCGGAGGAGTATGGCTTCATCGGCATTGATCCCGCTCCGGCGCTTTCCTATGAGACCGTCAAAGTTAATGACTGTGTGAGTCTGGAAATCCTCGCTCGATGCGCGGGGACAGACATCTCCACGATGCGCGAATTGAATCCGGAGCTCGTTCGCTGGTGTACGCCTCCCGGTGTCAGGGATTATGCCCTTCGTGTTCCCGCCGGAAGCTCGGACCGGTTCGTGGCTCGATACAGCGCTATCCCTGACGACCAGAAGCGGGACTGGATCGTGCACGTCGTGAGGCGGGGCGAGACGCTCGGGGGGATCGGTGAGCGGTACGGGATACCCGCGACGGTCATTATGGAGCACAACAACGTCGGTTCTGCGCGCAGGCTCTCCGTCGGCAAGGAGCTTGTGATCCCCGTCCCGAGGGGCTCTGAGCGGTACGCGTCGCTCGTTCACGCCTCAGCCCGGACGGAATCGGATTACCGGACGAAAAAGAGGCGGACGACAACAGCGGCTCCCGACCGGTCCAGGGTCGAACGTGCCCTTGCCTCGGCGCCGAAGAAAGTCCGCCTCGACACGAACGAATTTGCACGGCTGACCTATCAGGTGAAGAAGGGGGATACCATCGGGCACATCGCGGAATGGTATGGCTGCCGGGCGGCGGATCTGCGCAACTGGAACGACATCCCGTATGGCGATCCGATCCGCGTTGGGCAGGAGCTCGCGGTCTGGGTGAAGAAGGCTGAAGCGGCCAGATATGAGAAGGTCGACCAGATGTCGTTCCTGGCCAAGCAATCGATGAGCGGACCGGAGACTTCCGCATCCGCCCGCGGAGAGTCCTCAGACTCGAACGGGAAGTACCTCGTGAAGCAGGGAGACACGCTCGAAAAGATCGCTCAGGACCAGGGTGTGAGTATCGAACAGCTTCGCAGATGGAACGGCCTCCGGGGAAGCCGGATCTATGCCGGCCAGGAACTGGTGATCCTTGCTGATGCGAGGAATGTCCGGATTACCACCGCCTCATCGTCAACCCCGCAGGGCGCGGACGCGGGTGATGGAAAGACGATCGTCTATGTGGTGAAACGCGGAGACACTCTCTGGGATATCGCGAAAGCCCACGGTGTTCAGGCTTCGGACATCCGTCAGTGGAATGAGCTTGACCGGAACAAGATTATTGTTGGCCAGGAGCTCCTGATCTACAAGAACTGACCGGCCTGCGGTTGTGTCTGTCGCTGCCTGATGGCGGAATTGCTGAGGCGTTATCTGGGACCGAGAGGCCCGGAGAGTCTGGTCGTTACGGCCCGGACTTTTCGGGCCTCTCGCTCTGTTCGGCCGGCCCTGAAGGGTTGTAGGCGAGAGTAATGATCCGGTACCAGTACTCGCGATGGATGTAGTGCGTTATAAGCGAATTGAATTCCGGCACCAACGGCGCCGGGAGGAGGACGATTATCAGGGACGCGCGTTCGCCGAGGCTGGCGTTGTGATCCAGAAAGACATTGTACTCTTCGAGACTCTCTTCGGAGTCGAGGCTCTTGCTGTCTTCACGGATGATCCCGAAAACGATCCGTTTCTTCGCCGGATCGAACCCGATTACCTGGGGCCGTCTCGCGCGTCCGGACCCGAATCCTGAATTCGGGATCTCCGGCGGCTTTTCGTCCAAAAGGACGCAACCCTTGACTTCAAATTGCTGATGGTCAAAGAACCTCATCAGCTCTCTGATCATTGCTTCCCGCATTCCGCTCGTATCGGGGCTCTCCACCGGCGGAGGTGTCTGTCGGTAGTTCAAATTGCCGTGGGCCTGTTCGTCCCGGGGTCTCTTCTCTGCTATTCCCGGCTCTCCAGCGTGTGGAAGAGGTTCAGGTACGCATCGGCCAGTTCGGCCTCATCGTTCTTCTTCAGTTCCCCCCTGAACTCATAGTACGCGAATCGAGCGTTGACCTCGGTGACATTGTCCTCAACCCGCAGCACTTTGAGGTTCATAATGATAGTCTTCGGGTCTTCTCCGCGCCGTGGGGTCAGCACTTTGTGTGCGATGACCCTCCCGGTCTCCTCCTCGAAGCTATCGATCCTGTATTCTTCTCTGATGGTGAAAAACCGGACAGTCTCAAAGACATCGCCCCGGCTTAGCTTAAATACCCTGTTGGTCTGGATTTCATTGAGGGGGATCTGTTGTGTGGAGGAGCATCCGATGAAGATGAGCGCAAGCGCGAAAAGGGAAGCTGTTTTCATTGGTCCGCCGTCCGTCGTAGGAATGTGGGGAGCGTCTGATGACAAGGTAATTCAGGAGAAGGAGAAACACAACGCATATGAGATGAGAAGCAGGCAGAGGGCAAAGAGGCGGAGCATCAGTAGCGAGCAGTCGGGCCCGATCACCCGGTCATTATCCCGGAAGAGGAGAGAGCCAATTGACGATGGACGTTCGACGATTGACAACCGGAATCCGGGTGTGGGGGGTGTAGGGGCTATACAAACATTACCGATGGACACTTGACGATTGACAACTGGGGTCAGGTCAAGTCAGGCGGAGCCAGAGGGTTCATACTGTACAGCGCGCTTCCGCATTTGAATGTCATCACAATGAGTGCTATTTTCCAGCCGTTTAGCAGGGTCTCCGCATGACACCCCGGGAACGTATCCACACACTGCTTAAAGGCGGTCAGCCTGACCGAGTGCCCTGGTTTGGAGATCTGGACTACTGGGCCACGTCCCTTCTGGCGCAGCGGAAGAAACCGGACGGCTTCAAGGAATCGCCCTCATACATCGAGTGGCATAGGTCACTCGGGGTGGG
>DKBG01000268.1 GCA_002451155.1 Ignavibacteria bacterium UBA6906 | reverse complement strand
GTATCGCTCCGGGCAGCCCCTCTCGGCGGGGACACGGTCATCGTGGTGAGAAGGCCGAGGTTATTGAACTCCTGTTCGAAGTACTCCTGATTTCCGGCCCCGAAGGATAGCATGGCAACAAACGTGGTAATCGCGATCACCACGCCGGCGGTGGTCAGTGCCGTCCTCAGCTTTAATCTCCGGAGGTTCCCGGCTGCAATCATCAGAAGATCACGAAAGGTCATGGGCGTTCTCCTCCCTCCTCATTGGACTCCTCCGGAACGACCCTGCCGTACTTCATCCGAATCGTNNGCAATCGCCACCCGCTGCTGTTCCCCCCCGGAAAGATCCGCCGGCCGGTGTGTGACACGATCCGCCAAGCCGAGCTTCTCCAGGATTGCTGAGGCCCGGCGCTTTCGCTCACGCGGAGGAGTGCCGTTGAACAGAAGGGCGGTCTCGACATTCTGAAGGGCTGTATAGTGTCCGATAAGGTTGAAGGATTGAAAGATCATACCAACTTTGTGCGCGCGATACGAGGCAAGGTGACGGCGGGAAAAATCGCTGAGCGCGGACTCTTCGAGATAGACCTTGCCGGAAGTCGGGCTGTCCAGCCCCGCCAGGAGGTTGAGCAGGGTCGTCTTGCCGGACCCGGATGATCCGACGACCGAAAGGAATTCACCTCGCCGGACCTCGATCGTGACCCTGTCGAGGGCGATGACAGTGTGGGGTCCCCGGCGGTAATGGCGGCTGATGTCTTCAGCCCGAAGGTAGGATCCAGGAGCCATGCGTGATCTGTCTCAGTATCCGAATGGGTGGGGAATAATCGGTCTACTCTCTATACGGCCGGTTGAATCGCCTGTTGCGCTACGTCCCGGTGTCCGGGTTGAAAATACGGGATTGCTGCTTCAATCACCAGAATCGATGCCTGGGGGGCCGCCCGCAGGTACCCGGGCACAGATGATGCGTTTCTGAGTCCCGCGGGCGAAACTCCGTCGGCCAAATCCGTATACCCAACAGGGGGCCCCCCGCCGGACCGGCGGGCTGACAGGCGCGAACACAACCATGATCGGGGAAGGAACGGATCGATGAGAAGAAATATGCTGCTGGTTCTGCTTGGGTTCCTGATTGCGCTCTCAGGCACAATGATGCCCGGTTGCCGCTGGTCGAAGCACAGTCACTCCCGCAGGGATGGACCCAGAATAGAGGGTTCCGGCTCGATGAAGACTGAGCAGCGGAGCGTCGGACGGTTCCATGGCGTCCGGCTGGAGGGGGTAGGCAAAGTCCTCATCACTCAGGGTGACGAGGAGAGCGTGAGCATCGAAGCAGACGATAATGTTCTGGAGGGAGTCACGACGGAGGTCTCTGCCGGGATCCTGGTGATCGGAATGGAGGACATGAATCTGGGCGATGTGAAGGTGATTGCCCATGTCACCGTGAAAGAGATTGATGAAGTGAGCCTCTCGGGAGCCGGGAGCATTGAGAGCGTGAACGAGTTGCGGTGCGGCACGCTTGAATGCTCTCTGACAGGGGTCGGGGAAATCGAGCTGAAGGGCTCCTGCGACAGGCAGAAAATCTCACTCTCGGGAGTGGGCAAGATCCAGAACGACGACATGCGTTCAGAGGAATGCCGGGCTCGTGTCAGTGGAGTAGGGAACTGTGAGGTCAATGTGAGTGAATCGCTTGACGCGTCTGTGTCCGGCATGGGACGCATAGTCTATTTCGGCAATCCGAAAGATGTCAAAACGTCGGTGAGCGGAATAGGGTCTGTGAAAGAAGGCTGATCAAAACAGGTCGAAGAATGAAGGGCCGGATCGATATCCGGCCCTTTCCTCTCTCTGCTCACTCCTTGAATATCCAGTTCGCCCTTCGTAGGTTTCGACCATCACACTGCAGGGCGGGGTCCCGTCGGAGTCCATGATTTCTGTACCGCAGCGCTCCAGGCTGAAGACGCAGGCGGCGTATTCGGTCATCGGCGTGGTGCTTGGTGACTTCCTCCTTTGTGGCACGGGATGCAGGAGCGCCCGTCTTCCCGTCCTGATGGACGGCGGTGAAGGGACGGACAGAGGTGGCAGACTCCGGTTCGAGGTGCAGGTGAGCGCTGCCTGGCACGCGGACACCTCTGGAATCGATGTCACCGTTGGAGTCGCGAACGACGTGCTGGTATTCGTTCGGAATGGCGAGAAGTCCGATGCTGAGTTTGATATGTTCGTGCGGGCCGGTGCATCCAAAGAGGACCGAATTCTCGCCGACACGGTTCTTCCCCGTGTTCGCACTGTGGCGGCGTACGAGGCAACTCAGGACTGGGTACCAGAATACTGTAAGTTCTTTCTCGCTCTCCCTTCGGGCGAATATGAGATTACGGTGGGCTTTCGGGATCTTGCCTCAAAACGATCTGCATCCTGGATTCGGACGCTCCTGCTCCCCGCAGCAGAGAGAGGAAAGGCACGCCTCCTTTCTGTGACAATGACTGCGGCGACTCCGGGAGGATCTCGGCTCCCCCTCCTCCTTCCGCACTTTCCGGCTGATTACGACTCGGTGGAGGCATCGGTCACCCTCCTTCTCCCGGGCGAGCCGATCGATATCTGGTTTACAGTGGTCAGATACCCGTCGGACACGAGCATAGCCACGCCAATCGGTGCCCCAGCCCTGCGCCAGAATTCAAGCCTGGCCCACCGGGGGGTCGACTACGGCCAACCGGACACGGTCCTTTTCTCGAAGAAGACCCTCACCCCCGGTACGCGTGTTGCTCAAACACTTTTCGGAATTGGGAAGATTCCGAAGGGTGTCTACAGGATCAGTACGAGCTTCGGACTCCCCCTCTCTGGAGTTGTGGAACCCGTCGATGTATTCCGGCGCGATATTGCAGTCCTCTCACCGGGGTTCCCGCGGCTCTCGTCCCTGGAGGAGATCATCCCGACCCATTCCTATATCGCGTCGGACGAGGAGCGGGATTCTCTCCTGGCCGGTGGATCCCCAGTCGCTCTCCGGCGACGCTTCGAGGAGTTCTGGCTGGCACATTTTTCCCCTCAGGAGGCGAAAGAGAAGATTAAGCTCTATTCCCAGAGAGTGACGGAATCGAATATCGTCTTCTCGACGTACAAGGAGGGTTGGAGAACCGATAGAGGGATGGTATTCATCGTCCTGGGTCCTCCCCTCCGTGGAACGGAGGGGTGATCGGGAGAGCTGGTACTATTCCGATGTGGAANNGCGAGGCTGATATATCCGCGGAACAGATGCATAAATTGAATGCACGGCTTGGCGGAGTAACACTCCTGTGTACACTTGTAGGTCGGCCAGTCTGGTCGACCTACCGGACGACGAGCCTCGTCGCCCTTTCAACTATTCACTTGCGTGAGGGAATGAAATTCTATGAAGACATACTTCTGGTTGACTGTTGCGCTACTCTGCTGTAATCATGCCTCCTGGTCCGGTCCCCTGGACGGGTCTCCACTCGTCGGCTCCTGGAGAATGCTCCCGGGGCAGAGCACCGATGTGGATCACTTTGGGTCTCTCTCGATTGAATGCAGGGCAGAGGGTGATCGTATCGTCATCGTCCAGGTCTGGGGTTCGTACAGAGGAGTCCGGGACTCGATCGCCTTTGTCCCGGGAAGTCCGGCGATTGAACTTCCTGTGACCGAGTGGGTGGTGCCGGCCAATGTGTTTATGGGACTGAGGCAACCCGAGGGTCGGAAACGGCAGGTTTCCGGGCGCTGGGAGGAGGGGGGAAATGTGCTGCAAGTTGAGGAACGGGTAACACTCAGAGGGTCACAGGGAGAGACCCCCGTGACGACCGTGCACCGGTACGAGCTCTCTCAGGAGAAAGACCTACTGACCTATCGTCCCCGTCGCTCTACACGGAAATCGGGGCCGGAGCCCGTCTACATACTGAAGCGGTCCGGAGCGCGTGAGGCATATGTCGCCACACTCAACGACAACTGGGAGATCACCGGAAAACTTCCGGTCAACGCGATGCTGATCAGCCTTCAGGGCATTGCCAACAAGAAGGGCCCGCTTGTGTATCTCCGCTATCCCGAAAACTGGCCTTTCACATATGTGAATTCCGTCTTCGATTTCTACCAGAACAGAAAATACTATGAATTCAAACAGCTCAAATCCCCGGAGGAAGCACTGGAGATACTGGGGCAATATGCGAAGGGATATGTCGTGTGGGATCCGTCCGTCCGGACGTCCCTGATCGTTGCCTTTACGGTGGCCGGACTTGAGGATGCGGTGGTCGTTACCGGCGCGGAGATACCGCTTGCAGAGAAAGCCGGACTCAAGCGCATTGAGGATTTCAGGGGCAGGTTTACCGGCCAGAATGACGCGACAATCTATTCCTGGGCATACGACCGTTACTGGAAGCGGTGCAGCAGGGAGTATATCATCTGGCTGGGCGGAGAACATGGGAACGTCATGAAGCCTGCAGTCGCCGACTGGGGGATTGTGAAGCAGGTGTTCTTTCATGACCTCTCGACCCGGCGCTCTGACTCCTCCGAGTATGCACTGGCACGCACACTTCTTTCAGAGATGAAGCCGATGTCCATGGTAATGGGCTGGCACTCCTACAAGAAGGACAGGGAAGAAGAACATGTCACGCTGACCTCAAGCTTCGGACACAGGGTGGAAGGGCTGAACTCATTGCCGAACCTGAGTTTCAGCGCACAGATCCCTGCGTCGCCCGGATTCGTGTTCAAGAACAATCATCATGTGAAGCCGGGAGAAAAGCCGACCCCTCGAAAAAAGGTTTATGTCAGTTGCGTGCAGACAGACGGGATTGGGCTCGGGGCATGGTTGAAACCGGGGCGTGGGGAAATTCCCTATGCATGGGAGGTCTTGATGAACTACACCTGGATGGCACCCGGGATGGCGGAGTATTTCTACACGATGGCTACCCCGAACGATTATTTTATTGGATGCCTGTCCGGGCCCGGCTACCTGTATCCGAAGGCGGTGCCGCCGCTCCTCCTGCCGAAATTGATCGCGACTGCGCGCGAGCAGATGAAGACTCTTGATCTGAGAGTCTTTGAGACGATGGACTGGTCAGAGGGTTCGGAAGTGGAGGGCAATACCGACCTGACGGAAACCGTGATCGATCAATACACGAACGGGATGCCCGAGGCGATCGGCTTCGTCAACGGGTATGGCCCGGGCTACACGTTTGCCGTCAGGAACGGGAAACCCTGGGTATCATACGATTACTACCTTTCCCCCGTGCGTCCTGAAGCCGATGCGGTCGCCGACCTGAAGGAACTGGCGACGATCAATGCAAAACGGCCCTATTTTCTTCTGGTTCATGTCCGGGAGACGAGTGACATAAAGAGAGTGAAGGGAATTCTCGACAAACTCGGTCCGGAGTTCGAGGTCGTGCCGCTCGACCTGTTCCTCTCGATGGCTGCATCCCAACCCACGTTCAAGGAGAGAGTGCTGCAGCGATAATTGGCGGAAGCCTGCCTGGAGAGGGACCCGCCATTGCACGGATTCAGTGCGATGATCGGGGTCCCTCTTCGGTGACGGTGTCGGCCCCCGAACGATCGGCTATCGGATTTGACTATGCTCCGGCATTTTCATAGCGTTTGGTATGATTTCTTGTTCTTTCTCTTTTGTTGAATTTCCATCAGCCACCCCGACAGGGCTCTGAGTGCAATCCAGGGGAAGCCTATGATCTCTATTCATCCATGCTTCGCCCGATGGGGCTTGTCGATTCTGCTATTCCTGCCGTTTCCCCTCTCCGCAGGGTCTGTACCGAACAGACCTCTTTCACACATGATGATTACCCGGTTTGACACCGAGAGCGGTTGTCCCGCACACGAAGTCAATACATTGCTTCGGACGCGCGATGGATACCTCTGGATCGGTGGGCGACAGGGTCTCTTTCGGTACGACGGTGTGAGGTATGTTCCCTTCGACAGGGTTCGCTTTCCGGAATTGCGATCGTCCCACATCCGGACTCTTTTTGAGGACTCGAAAGACAACCTCTGGATCGGCACTTCCGGCGGCGGGGTCTCCATCCTTTCTGGCGAACATATCAAAACCATCACCTCCCGTGAGGGGCTGGGTAGCGATTACGTTCGGGCAATTGCCGAGGATACGAATGGGGTCATCTGGATCGGCACCGATGGGGAGGGGATAACGGCAATACGGCGGGATACTATGATCACATATGGCAAGGAGAACAGCATTCTCGACGAACGCGTGACGTCGCTCCTGGTTGATAATAGGAACAGACTCTGGATAGGGACATACGCGGGACTCTTCTCCTTTGACGGAAACGGTTTTGAACGGATCGGACGTCGCGATGGACTTCCGTGTGATACGGTGCTCTCACTGTATGGAAGGGAGAATGAGCTCTGGATAGGAACGTACGGCGGAGGCGTCGGGAGATTTACAGAGGGGAAAATCACAACTTATGGCAGGGAGAACGGACTTCCCGGTGGCATAGTTACGGCAATCACTGAGGATGTCGATGGGAGTCTCTGGTTTGCGACACTTCGTGGGGGGGTGTGCCGACTGAAGGACGGCGGCTTTTCTTCCAGGGCGCTCGGGCAAATCGGGCAGGGAGAGTACGCTATTGCGCTCGCCTGTGATCGGGAGAGGAATCTCTGGGTGGGTTTGCTCAATGGAGGGCTCGTACAGATGCGAGAGCCCCCGATCAGCTGGCTCTCCCTGGGATCATCGGGGATGGTCAGCGGCGTCACGGCAGATCACCGCGGGAAAGTCTGGGCTGCAACCAGCAACGGTGTGCGGGAGATTCGTGGAGAGGTGCTTGTGAAGCCGGCGACGGGTGGATTGCCCGAGGTACCTGTCATCACCGTTGCCGAGGCAAAGGACGGTGTCATGTGGGCTGGCACCTGGAACAACGGCCTCTACGAGCGTGCCGGCAACACGTTTAAGAAGTTTGCGCTCGCGGGAGCCTCAACGGTCTGGGCGCTGTTTGCTGACACGGATGGAGCGATGTGGACAGGGACCTCCGCGGGTGTGTTCAGAATACTGAACGGGTCATCCTCCCGGTACACGCACAATGCGAGTGGTCTGTCGCACGATGATGTCCGGGCGTTTGCCAGGGACGCCGGCGGAGCGCTCTGGGTGGGGACCTCCTACGGCTTGAACAGGAAGGAAGGGGACTCGTTTCGGATCTTCACAACCAAGAACAGCCGGCTGCCAAACGATGTGGTCCTTGCCCTTTACGCGGATGAAACCGGGTATGTCTGGGTCGGGACCGACGGCGGCATGGCGCGCGTGAGGGGCGATTCGATACTGGCGTTCACGATGCGGGATGGCCTTCCGGGGGAGGCTGTGGGACAAATCATCGGGGATGAGCAGGGGTATCTCTGGATCGTCAGCGGCAAGGGTCTACACAGAATCTTGAAATCAGATTTTGACAAAGTGGTGGAGGCGAGTGAACTGCGTGTGCATCCGGAAGAATTTGGGAGGGCGGAGGGACTGGTCCGGACGAATCTCTCCGGGATGGTGCAGCCCGCGGCCTGGAAGACCCCTGACGGGCGGCTCTGGTTCGGTGCCGGAGAAGGAGTTGCGATGATTGATCCCTCAACGATCCGGGAGGATTCGCTGCGACCTCACGTTGTGATCGAAGAGTTCCTCGCGGACAGGAAATCTCTCCCCCTCGGATCGGTCCTGGAAGTCGGACACGACTCCGGCCAGTTCGAAATCGTCTACACCGCCCCAAGTTACGTGAGGCCGACCAAGATTCATTTTCGATATATCCTTGAGGGGCTTGATGACCACTGGATTGACGCCGGGACCAGAAGAACCGCCTACTACTCAAAGATCCCTCCGGGAACCTACACATTCCGGGTCGCAGCAGGGAACGAGGACGGTCCGTGGAACACTACGGAGGCATCAATCGAGCTGACGGTTCTGCCCCCGCTTTGGCTGACGTGGTGGTTCCGCGGAATCGTCGGAATCTTGCTCATCGGGGCGATCTACTCGCTCTACCGGAAGAATGTTGCCCGTCTGAGGAGAGAAAAAGCGGTCCAGAGTCGATTCTCGAGTATGCTGATTGAGACCCTCGAGGAGGAACGAAAAAGAATGGCCGCCGAGATTCACGACAGTCTCGGACAGGGAATCATCATTATGAAAAACCGGGCTCTGCTCGGCGGCGGATCGTCTGGAGACCGGGACGTCGTAATCGAGCAATTCAACGAGATTGCTCACACCGCCACGACAACGCTGGACGAGATCCGCAAAATTGCCCATAACCTGAGACCTGTCCACCTGGAGCGATTCGGCCTGACGGAAACGATCCGGACCACAGTCGAAAACATTTCCCGTTCCTCGCCGATCGAATTGAGGACAGAACTGCAAAACATCGACGGAAGCGTCTCGAAGGAGAATGAGATACATATCTTTCGAATCGTGCAGGAAGCCCTGAGCAATATCGTGAAGCATTCCAGCGCTCGATCTGCAACAGTCAGTGCACGCACAGAACCCGGGAACATCAGACTCATCATTCGGGATGACGGCCGGGGATTCGATGGCGGCCAGCTGGACCGCGATCAGGGGAGGGTGGGCATCGGGTTGGGAAACATCCTGCATCGCACAGAGATGCTCCGGGGTGCGGTGAGTGTTGAGTCGTCCCCCGGGTGCGGAACCACAATCACTGTGTCAATTCCGGTTGATCAGGAGAAGAAACCGCTGACCGATCTTTCAGGCCCGAGGTCCGCATGAAAGAGCCGCAAATTTCTGTGCTTATCGCTGACGATCACCCGATTGTCCGGAAGGGATTGCGCTCTGTCCTGGAATCGGACGGGCGCGTCCTGGTCATGCATGAAACAGACAACGGAGGATCCGCTCTTCAGTTGATCCGTCAGTCGACGCCCGATGTGGCAGTCCTTGACGTCGAAATGCCTGTCATGGACGGGTTTGAGGTTGCAGCCGCGGTCATGGACGAAGGTCTGAACGTACAACTTGTTATCATGACGATGCACAACGACGAACAGACCTTCAATCATGCGATGAACCTGGGGGTTCAGGGGTTTGTCCTGAAGGAAAATGCAGTTGCAGAGATCCGCAACGCAATCCTGGCTGTCTCGGGAGGGAGACACTATTTCAGCCCTGCGTTATCCGACTATATGGTCCGGCGAGGCTCCGGTCCGGCAGCGTCTCCGGCGGGAGAGCCAGACATTGGACAACTTACCCGAGCGGAACAGAAGATCCTGAGGCTGATCGCCGAAAACAAGACCACCAGGGCGATTGCGGACGAGCTCTTCATAAGTCCGAAGACAGTCGAGAAACATCGAAGCAATATCTGCTCCAAGCTCAATCTGCATGGGGCCTACGCCCTTCTGCGCTTTGCGCTGACGAACCGTTCCCGATTATAGCGCTTTTATCCCGTTTCCTCCACCTCATCCGCCTATCTACCTGGAACCATGTAGAGAAAATACATGGGTTCAGGAATGTTCCAGTCCCCTCTGCGCTGTACTTTCCCTCTGTCAATACCATGGGTGGTCTGCCCCCCCGCAGGATGTCTCCGCGTGTCGGCTTTCCGCGCCGCGGAGCTCAACCAGGAGAGTGATGAAAATCCTCATCGTAGATGACAATGAAGGAACCCGGAAACTGATCCGGACGGTGGTCCGCCCTCTGGGAGGGGAGATCTTTGAGTCCGGCAATGGCGCCGACGCCATTCGATCCTTCATGGCCAATCGGCCTGATTGGGTGCTCATGGATGTCGAGATGGAAGGAGTCGATGGCATTGCGGCAGCCCGTACTATCGTTGCGTCGGATCCGGGAGCCAGAGTTGTCATGGTGTCGATGCACGACGATGCACGACTTCGATCGGCTGCTGTGGATGCTGGTGCCGTTGGGTATGTGCTCAAAGAGGATCTGATGGTGTTGCCCGAAATGATGAGCGGATTTGGTCAGGGCTGATTTCCTTTCCGCAGGCCAGGTTGACTCTCCCGTTCTTTCATAAAAGGTGGTGTTATGACTCGAGACAGGTGGTCACCCCGGGTAGTTGCCGTAGCGCTTCTCCTTCTTTCTTGCTGGGGGAAGGGGATTTCGCAAGGCGAATGGGAAATTACCCTCTTTCTCCAGCCCTTCCCTCCTCCGTATCTCAGTGACTGGGAAGGAAATCCCTCAATCGGATCACTGACACTCACCAACAACACAGGTGCCCCAGCCGAAGTCGCAATCTTCCTTACGCTCGGTCGTACGAGCGGGGGAATTCTCGCAAGCGGTATGAGTCTACCGATTTCCGTTCCTCCGGGAGTCCCAACCGAGATCAGTTCGGACAGATTCATTGACTGGAGCACCGTGACCTATGACGGGTCGATCAAAGATCAGTCGGTCCGCTCAGGGCGTCTCCCGGAGGGCGACTATCAGGCTTGCGTGACGGTCAAAGACCTCGCGGGTGCGTCCCTCGCACCCGCCCGGTGTGCATCCTTTACCATCGTCTATCCTGCTCCGCCATCGCTGTTCTTCCCCTCAGATGGCGACACGATCACCACTCAATACCCGACGTTCTCGTGGACTCCTGTGCAGGTCCCGCCGGAGTATCAGCTCCGGTATGTGATGCGCATAGCGGAGGTTTTGTCGGGACAAACAGCGCATCAGGCACTGGTAGCAAACGTGGTTCAATATGAAAATGAGAATCTCAACCTCACCACAATTCAGTATCCGCTTGATGCGCTGGCTCTGGAGGATGGCAAGACCTATGCATGGCAGGTGCAAGGTGTCGATCAGAATGGCTATCCTCCGTCATCCAATGACGGCCGGAGCGAGATCTGGACATTCACTTTCAAATCTCCGACTCTCGCACTTCTTGATACCCCTCCGATCACTGCAGGGCTTGCCCTCCTGATTGTGTCAGGAGATTCGGCCAGGGGGAGTCTGAACAGTTTGGATCCCCGCTCCGACGGTTTTGTGGACAGCCTCAAGGCTGTCGCGGCAACAGGCAGATTTGTGGTCGCTCTCTCCGGAGATGCGTCAAGCGACACCATAAGGATACCGATCAACATGTATATCGACCGGAACAAGAAGTCCTACGCGTTGATGGGGCAGTACAATGGTACGGCGGTTCTCTTTTCGGGGCGGTACGGGATGACCAATGACCCTCGCGAGAAGGCACTTGCGATCAAGCTTCCTGGCGGCGGTGGGATCTTTCATGGATTTGTCGACCCGAATTTCTTTATTCTCGCGCCCCAGGCGGAATTTGACCTCACCGCTGATGACCTTCCTGCCGAAGTCCAATCGTTTTACGGATCGGAAAAGGTGGGAGTCAAGCGGGGGGTCAATTACTACGGCAAAATTGATCTAGCCCGATATCCCAGACTCCGGAGTGTCGCGGAGATGATGGGAATCGCTTCACCCTCTATTACACTGCAATCATATCTGTCCCGGGATTCAAAAGCGGTAATCAATATTCTGAAAGACGGGTTCCTGAACGGATCCACATCCGAAAAGACATGGGATTTTGCAGTTGCTGCCACGGTACCGGCAACGGTAAACCCGCTGCTTCGGAGGTGGGTCTCGGCGAGCGAAGTGGAGCTGGAGCTGGGGGGAAAGAGGGAAACAAAGCAGATGTACGTCCCCGTTAGCGAGGGATCGAAGATCAACCACCTTGTCGACTCTTCTGAGACGAAGTTCCGGCTCAAGCTCACCAAGCGGATCACTGCCTCGTTTGCCGCGCTCCAGGATGACGGCTTTCTCGGCAGCCGGCTCTCCGATTCGGTCACATTTTCCAGTGCTTTTCAGTTTGAGGGATCGAGGGATGACTTCTCATCAGCACTGAGTGGGGACAGCACAGAGGTCGATCCGACAATCGAATTTGGAATTGACAACGTCGTTTCACTTCCGCTCTTAAGGGGGGTGTTCGAGTTCCACGATCCAAAACTGGAAATCAATTTGAGGACCCAGGCTGTAAAACTGTCGGGTGAATTCGACTTTGGTCAGTACAAGAAGGCAGGAGAGCTGGCAATTGAGCTCGAACGGAATACTCCAGATTCCACGGCGGGTACGGAAGGTAAGAAGGAGTCCGTTCCGCCGGGAGGAGTGCCAACGCCGTTCAAGCAAGCAGAGCTGCTGTCGACCCCGCAGGGAGCGGATTCACAACAGACCCAGGCCTCGAAAAAGACGTTCCATTTCAGTCCCACCGTTTCCCTCAAATTTGCCAAGGGGATGGTCATTCAGGCGCGTGAGGTCATTTCCGCCATCTTTAATCTCACGGTCAATATCGGCGAGAATCTGGGAGAATTGAGAGACGTGGTTATCACGAGGTCGACCGCATTGCGATCAACGACACTGTTTGCGAGAACCTCGTTCATGAATTCGAATTCGACACTTCTCGCTTCCAGGATGGCGTCGAGCGGGGGCAAGTCAGGGTTCGTTTTGGGGTTGCAGCCGGACAACTGGTCCTTGAAGTCGATGTATCCTGACCTGGCTCTTCCCGGCCTCGATAATCTCAAACTCTCCGGCATCGGCCTTCTCTATTCGGACCAGGAACTCAAAGCAACCTCAGCCGACTTTGGTGAAGATGCATACGAGTTCTACCGGCAGGTGTACAAACGGGACGATTTTCAGGTCAACTTGAAACCCGGACTCAGCCTCGTTGCAACGGTTCCTGCCGAGAACCTTGATCCGGCGAGTCCGCTCCTTCCGCTCATGGACAAACTCGGCATTACACGAGGTCCGATGCTCATTGAAGGGACGCTGAGCACCAAGGTGAAAGACCTGCGTCTGCTAGCGAAACTGCCACCGATGCACCCCCAGGGATCACCAGGATGGTTCAAAACCGGGGAACTTGCTCTGGAGCTTACCGGTGGACCGTCAATAGGACTAGTAGGATCCATGACCGTAGAAATCGAGGGAGATGATGTGACATTCTTCGTAAAGACCCAGTCGGGGAAGAGTGGATTGATACTTGTCGGCGGGATGGAATCGGACGAGGGGTGGCAGTCTCCATTTGGCATCCGGTGGTTGACGCTGAACAAAGCAGTCCTCCTGCTCGGCCTGACCCCCTCCGGGAGTGTTCAGCTCGGATTTGCGGGGGACATGGTTATCGGGGAGAAAGAGATACGCTCATCAGCGCTCATCGCGCTCAATGCCGCGACCGGTGTTCCCACCAACGTCATGTTCGACGGCGAGAGCGAAGCGGGATTCGGAATTTCAGATCTGACGGGCCTCCAGGCCAAGATGGCTGCTGCCGGGTCCGGTGGATCCGCTGCGGCGAAGATCCCGCTCGACAAGTTCCCGCCCCTCGATATTACCAAGGCGAAGTTGAAATTCGCCCCGAAGGACAGCCCGGAACTCGGGATCGAGCGCGGCATGGCGATCGGAGGGACAGTTCTCCTTCGCTCGAACCCCGGGGGCCAGCCCAGCACGCTCGGCATTGCCCTCTTCGATGTCGGGGACAACGGGATCGTCGCAAAAGGCGATCTCCCTCCCTTGGCATTCGGGCCTGTGTCGCTTCAGGAGGCCAGGCTGGATTTGATACTCACCCGGCAGGAGCAGCATTTCATTGTACGCGGCCGAAGCGATATGGGCTTCCTGACCGCAGATGTCAACGTAAATCTCACGAAGACAAATATGGAATTCGACGCAAGCGGGAAGATCTTCAACGCGTTTGAAGCTGACCTTCACGCCCGGGGAAAGATCGACTTCTCGAAACCCGAATTCGCCGTTCGGGGGAAGATGAAGAACGACTTCAGCGAGGCGGTCACCACACTCCTTGAATCGGGGCTGAAGGATGGCGTGGCCTCGAAACGCAATTCTGCCGCAGGCGCGCTGACCGCAGCGAAGAAGAGACTCAGCCAGGCTGAAGCTGCTCGTGAGGCGGCGCGGAAGAAGTGGACTGACACACCCTTGTTTCCGCGTGACAGGAAGACCGATTCGAGGAAGAAATGGACGGCGGCGTCGCGATCTGCTGAAACAGAGCGCCTCAACGTTGCCGCCAGGACGCTTGATGCCAAGAAATGGGATGCCCTTGCCGCAGGCCTCACTCTGACCGGGCAGGCAACCGGCGCGAACAGGACGATCCGGGTGAAGGAAGCGGAATTCGATGCTGATCTCCTGCAGCTCAAGAAAGGGGCGGTGCAGACGATGAATATGACCCTGAATATTCGGGGGAATGAACAGAAACTCTCCATTCCAGGATGGAATTTCAAGGATATGAAGAAGAGTCTGAACACCGCTACGCGACAGGTAGTCCAGTATCTTTTTGACACCACAAAGTAGACGGCAGCATGGAACACAGAGCAGAGCGAATGTCTTGCGCTTGCGGCCGTTGGCTCCGCGTGATCCGGTCGGTACAACGAGTCTGTCTCCTGGCGCTGGTGCTGGGTTCCCGGACCAGCGGGCAGACAACCATCGCAGGGTCCGGCCTGGAAGAATTTCGCGACCCGATCAGGTTCTCCGGCGAGATTGGAGTCTACGGAGAGTTGTACGGGATTTCGGGTCGTGACAACAGACGCCCGCCAGCCACCGGCCGGTTGTTCTTCAGACCGGTGGTATCGCTCGCCAATGCGGTTTCATTCACGTTCGACGTGCTTCTCTCGACAGAGGGATCTTCAGCCATTGCGAGTCAACAGATCAACCAGCTCGGCGTCAAGCCAGTCTGGTCATGGGGCTACGCGAATGCAGGCGATTTTTCGGAATCCTATACGCCGCTTACGCTCAACGGGCTCCTGATCCGCGGGGGGTCGGTGACGATCAATCCCGGTGTGTTCCGGTTCGCGGCCCTGGGGGGATACACAAGGCGGTCGGCCTACGGAAGTTCCTCCGGGAGATTTGACAGATATATCTACGGGGGGAGAATCGGGATAGGGCGTGAAGCGGAATCGCACCTGGATCTCCTCTTCCTGAGGACACGTGATATTCCGTCGAAATTCGAAACCGTAATTCCTGACAGCATCCCGCCGCCGGATTCCACGCAGGTGGGCACTTCTACAAATTCGTACCAGGAGACCCCCCAGGAAAATCTGGTCATCGGCGCCTCGGGGGCAGTCCACCTCTTCGACCGGCGACTCCTGTTGCAGGGGGAGGTCAGCGGAAGCGTCTTCACCAGGGACATGACATCCCCTGAGATTGCGCAGGAGAATGTCCCGTCGGGCACGAGAAATCTGTACACCCCGCGCATCAGCAGCTACGTTGACCTCGCGTATACAGGGTCCATGAACGTGGATCTTTCGCCGGTTGCCCTGCGCGCCGGGTACAGATCTATCGGGCCCGGATACACATCTCTGGGGGTGGCGTCACTTGTCGCCGATCAGCGCGAATTCCTCCTCGGGGCAAACATTCACTCTTCGGGGTGGGTCGCCGGAATGACCTGGTCGCGTCAAAACGACAATCTGCTCGGTCAGAAGCTCTACACGACTGTCCGACATCGATACAACGGCAGCCTCACAATACGGCCCGCGACCTTCTGGAATGCAACGTTTCTCGGGAATGTGCTCACGATGGGGAATTCAGCGGCGAGTGATTCCGCGCTCATCCAGTTCCTGACGCTAACAGTTGGGACCTCTCAATGGATCATGTTCGATCGCACCGGGTTGTTGCAGAATGTGTCGCTCAACTACAACTATCAGAAGTCCGCCAACGAAAATCCGCTCCGGTCTGGAGGATGGTCCCATGCCCATACGGTCACCGGAAGTGCGATGCTGGGGATTTCGGATCAGATCAGCATCGTGCCGTCCGTGAGCCTTGTCGCATCACATATCGCGCTCCACCCATGGACCTCGATTTCCACATTTTCACTTACCCCCCGTTACCGGAGCGGGAACGGCGTGTTTGTCGCCTCCCTGACACTTGGGCTGTCCCGATCGCAATCCGTAAATTCACTCGTATCCACAGTGACCGTAAGTTACCGGCTCTCCCGGTCAAACAGCATGAGGCTGACTTACCGAAAGACCGGATTCCGCAACACCCTCCAGCCAACGACCGATTACGATGAAAACGTCGCGAGCCTCGTCCTTACACAGAGTTTCTAGATGAGAAAAGTGAGTAAGAGTTGAGGAGACTCATCGGGTACTCCTCCCCTGCAAAGGAGATGGCCCTTCGCATCCCGGCCCCGGTCGTCGCTCAACCTGCGAGGTGATCCGTGTGGTGAGCAGTCACGGGTTCGACGGGTACCTCGCCACGATCGAGAGAAATCGCCTGTGATTTCACCTGTACGCGCGCGCGGGATTGATGCCATTGTGGCTCGTTCGAGATCTGTCGGTAGAGCGGAGCGTATGCGTCCACAGGAAGAAAGGAGCGCAATACGAGCAAAATCAGGTTTATTCCCCAGAGCGGCTGAAGTGCCCAGACCAGGATCCTCCCGATCTTCTCCCGAACATGATCAGGCCGGATCCAGCTATACATTTTCTGCAATGAGAGAAACATCATCACCGGCACAGCAGAGGCAACAGGGTAGAGAAACCGGAGGTCTTTGCCTGGCAGAACAATCTGGAGTGCCAGATAGGGGAGGAGGACCCAGGTCAACGCATCCTTGCGCAGAACGACGAAGAAGATGAGACCGGTCAGGAGAATGAGGGCGCCGATCGGGTAAATCCCGTGGCGCAGAACCTGGTCGAAATAGAACCACCAGGGGGCATACCCGCCCGGTCCCGTCGCGATGAACGAAACGAGCGCATTCCAGGGGGTAAAGATCCACTCTCCATAGAACCGCCGGTCCGCGAGGATTCCGATCAGCGCTGCACAGACGATTCCCAGAGCGAGAGTGAGGAGTACCCGGGCATGCTCCCGCTCTACGAACCAGAGCCACATAAACAATCCTGCAATCAATGCCCAGCTCTCAAATCGGAAGAAGAGCGAGAGTCCTATCGGAATTCCCGCGAGAATATTGCTCGCATCCTCAAGCCGGTCCCTCCGCAGAAACCATGCAAGCCCGAAAAAGAAGAGCATCCCTGACCAGGCTTCACCCGAGTAGGAGACATGGATGGGGGTCAGAAACCAGAGGAGGAGCAGGAACGACATGAGCCATGTCCGGTCCGCGTCACTCGTGCACTGCCCCCGGTAGGTAATGAACAGCATAAGTGAAAGGGAGATACCGAGCAGCCCTGAGAGTATCCGCAGAATCGCTGCCTGCGTATAGATGTTCGTTATCCTGGTTTCCGCTGCTCCCTGGACAACATAGGAGGCGAGGACGATCTGAAGCGCAGGCCGGTCCTTCCCCTTGAATTCAATGGCGATCTCGGGAGGGGTATGCTGCAGCGTTTGGGCACGTGCGAGCAGAAGCATTGTCTCAAGTTCAATCGCGTCGTCAGATCCTCTGATATTCACNNCCGTCTCATTGTCCGTCAATGTCTGGCGATGTGACCAAACATAGGTAAAAGGGCCCTTCGGCCTTCCTGGCGTGGGCGGATCTGGACGGGCATGCCGTTTGCAGGACTGGGGAAATGAGGCAGGTGAGGACGGCCGGGTGCGTGCACTCTTGCGCAGCCGTACCCACCCGTCTTCTCCTGAGAAATGGCAGGACCCCGGACCGGCGGAAAAGGCGATCGGGGCATCACTCACCATAAAGGATACGCGTATGAACAGTACAATTCGTTTCGTCCTGGTCGGACTTTGCGTGGTCTGTCTGGCAACTCCGGCGATGACGCAATCGATCATCTCGGTCGGTGTTTTCGGCGGGCCTCACTTCGGATCGATGACCACTGACCCCGAGATCTCAAATGACACTCGCGCTGGACTGGCTGCAGGCGCGAATATTGAATTCGGTCTCTCTCCCATGTTCTATATTTCAGCCGGCGGCTCCTATGTGCAGAAGGGCGCGAAAATCACGGCGGGGAGTCAGAGCGTGACGTTCGCGTTCGACTATATCGATGTTCCGGTGCAGGTGAAACTCAAATTTCCGATACCGGCATCCCCGTTTAAACCGTTCATCTATGGTGGGGGAACCGTGGGGATTCTGATGAAATCGGAGCTCTCGAGCGGTGATCAGTCGGTGGACGTGAAGGATGACATGGAATCGACGATGTTCTCAGCAGAGTTTGGCGCTGGCGGGGAATTCTCGCTGAACCCCGTTACGTCGATCTTCGCCTCTGTCGGGTACTCGGTGGGACTGAGCGATGTGGC
>DKBG01000192.1 GCA_002451155.1 Ignavibacteria bacterium UBA6906 | reverse complement strand
ACTGGAGCGCGTCAGGAGATCCCAGGACACCCAACGCTTCAACGGCCGCCTTCCGCACCTGAGGGCGGGGGTGCGACAGATCGCGCAGGAGCACTTGATAGACGCTCCGATCCCCAATCTTTCCAAGACTCAGAAGGCACGCAATCCGTATCCGGATGTCCATCTTCTCGATACGCTGCAGGAGGAATGGAAGAGCCGCCGGGTCCTTCAGTTCTCCAAGCATTCGCACAGCGAACAGTTGTACTGAGGCAAAGCGGGAATCGAGTGCCTCGATGAGCGGTTCGCACGCGGAAGATCCCGCCGTGAGGATCGCCGCAGAGAGCTTAATGGAAAACCAGGTCGATATCACTCTGATGTTATGCAGGATGGGGCCGATCGCGCGATCGACCCCAATCGTCTCAATCAACGCGTCCGATGCAGCCTCCCTCACGATTTCTTCCCGATCGTGCAGCAATCCGACCAGCGGGAAGAATGCCCGTTGCGACCTCATCAACCCGAGACGCCTGCACGCCCTCACCCGGACCCACCACCTGCGGCTCGAGAGATCCCGGATCGCATCGTCGACGTACCCGAACTGCTCGAGCAGAATCGTCACTCTCTCCGTCACACCACCGCTCACCTCAAGCCCGACCTTTTCCAGTATCGACCAGACCGCCTTCCGCCTCTCGCTCCTGCGCCAGATGGGCCCGGACGAGAGTTCCTGTGCACACAACCCTATCTCTTGCCCGTGGACACGGCGCCAGAGCCTGGCCCGGACTTCTCTCCTGTCCTGATCTTCTGCAAGATCCTCCAGCAACAGTGCCGTAAGCCGAGGCCGAAAACGATCGGCCTCACGGCCGGTCGCAGAATCATCCGCCTCTACGACGATTTTTCGTACAAGCAGGAAGAGAGCGAGTAGGAGGGTGGCCACGAAAACAACGAGGGTCACATGGATGGCAAGGGAGAAGAGCATGGTCGCCCCCTACCAGAGAAACGATGGTGTCAGGAGGAGCGAGTGCTCTTCAAACATGCCAATCCGTTTGAGATACTCGTACCCCACTCGCAGGCGGACAGACTCGCCGATCTGCACCCTGATTCCGGCTGACACACTCCAGGATTTCGCGCTGCTGAAATCCTGAATAGATCCTGCACGGTAGGTTTCGCTTCCCGCGGTCATGGTCAAAAGGGAGGCAAAACGATCCGTCCAGTCATAGGTCACCTGTACAAGAAGGGTGTTCTTCAGGTCTGGCACGGAGGCGAGCCGGCTCAGATATGAGCGCAGTGTGATGGTCCATCGGGGGAGGGAATAGACCGTTACTGAGGGAATCAGGATGTGGACCGTCTCGCCGGGAAAGATCATGGCGCGGTACGCGAGTGACCCGGTAAAGGCTGTGAAGAGCACGCGCGTGTATTCCACGATCATGTCAGCGTTCGATACAACAGTCGGATTCACCGCAAAGAGTCCGTAGCAATAGAGAAAGTTCTTTGCATCTGCCTTCCAGTAGATTCCGCCCCCGAACGGCTGATCGGAAAGGTCAAAACGGGACCAGTATCCAAATTCACCGAAGGCTTTCACCTCGGGACTTACGCTGTGGTAATACTGAAGGGAGATGATCCGGTCGTCGCTTCTCGGGTAGGTCCCAAAACTTCCGTGGACCAGGGAAACCATCGCTTCGTTCTGTTTCGGAGATTCCTCCTGGGCGGCAAGGCGCGCGGGGACCCCAGCGACCAGAGCCAGTGCAATCAGAGGTGTCAATCTGCGAATTGTCATGCCCGCTTTCTCCGCGCGAGCTGGGCGCGAACTCGCGCAACAAGCTCAGAAGGGCTAAACGGTTTCTTGACGAAATCATCCGCTCCGAGCGAGAGCCCTTCCACAATATCCCGTTCGAGCGTCTTTGCCGTCAGAATAATCACCGGGATATGCGGAAGCCGCTCATCCCTGCGAATCGTCAGCAGAAATTCCTTCCCCGACATCAGCGGCATCATCAGGTCCAGGATGATGAGGTCAGGAACCGATTTTTCGAGGTAGGAAAGACCCTCTGTTCCATCCGACACGCAGGCGACCTCAAATCCACTGTTCTGAAGCTTATACTGGATCAATGCCTTGGTGGTTACTTCGTCCTCGATGACGAGTATTTTTGCCTTCTGCGTTGAGCCTGGCATAGCCTTTCTTTCTCGGTCCTGACAACCCTGGTGCATACTCCGGCCTTCGGGAGATGCCACCAATGGAAAGAAGCGCAACAGGTATGCCAACTCATGGGTAACTGAGAAACAACTGGTACGGGGAAAATCGGATGGATTTGCAGCAATATTCCCCTGCCGCCCCTCAGGAATTGGGGCGTTCAGAGGCCCAGAAAGAGGATTCTACAACCGCCGACCAGGTACGGGCATTCGAGCCCCGGAAGGAATGCGATTGCGTTCTTATTTCATTCTTCGGATCCGGACCTCGATGTTTGGCTGATCCTTCAGGAGCAGAAGGAGGCGTCGGGGATCGGTTTCTCCAAAGTGATAGGGGTAGAGAACTGCGGGTTGTAACTCCCTGGCCGCATCAGCGACCATTTCGGGGGTCATGGTATAGGGAAGGTTCATAGGGAGAAAGGCGTAGTCGATCATCTTTAGCGCTTTCATCTCCGGCGTATTCTCGGTATCTCCGGCGATATACACCCTCGTCTTCCCGAAGGTCAGCACATAGCCGTTTCCCCGGCCCCGCGGATGAAAGAGCTCGCCATCCTCCCTCTTCTGGACGATGTTGTAGGCAGGAACGGCTTCGACGGTTATCCCCAGTATGGTCCGGACATCTCCGTTTGTCATCACTGTAGCGCCCTCCACCTTGCCGGCACAGCCCTGTGCGACAATGACGGCTGTCTCTTCTTTCTTCACCTGTCGAAGCGCAGACGGGTCCAGGTGATCGCCATGATCGTGCGTGATCAGCACCAGATCTGCCCCCGGGAGCCGGCTGTAGTCGGTCAACCGGCCGAACGGGTCCACGTGGATGACCTTTTTCTGGTACTCGAACATAAGCGTTCCATGGCCGATGAATGTGATGCGAAGGTCACCACCGGATGTCTTTGCCAGATCCGATTCGAGATTCTGCTGAGCCGTGGCACCGTGCACCGGCACCAGAGTCATGGCTAGTACAAGGGTAATGAGCGTTGTCATGGCATCATCTCATATGTGTGGATGACGGATTGGTCTTCGCGAAAAGAACAGCCCCGGCGCATCGGGCGGTGCCGCAGACCCGGGTTATCCGACAAGTTCGTGTTCAATTTCTTCAAGCGTTTTNNAAAACAGGCGATCCAGAGCGCAGACACCGCAACCGACACCGCCGCCCCGCGGATCCTGTTTGGAAATATCTCCGCGATCAAGACCCATGTAACCGGAGCGAGCGAGAAAGCGTAGCAGGCGATCGACGCCAGGACGAACACCACAACGACCGGACCAGTCCACTCGAGAGCATAGGAGATCCCGATCAGTGTATGGAAGAGAGCGATTCCCGCGCAGCCCACCAGCATCAGGGCCCGGCGTCCCAGCCGGTCGACAGTCCGCATTGCCACGAGAGTAAAAAGGAGGTTCACGATTCCCGTGATGACAATATTGAACAGAATAGAGCTGACGCCGTATCCGGCCTGACTGAAGATCTCCTCTGCGTAATTGAAGATCACATTTATTCCGCTCCACTGCTGGAGCACTGCAAGTAGCACGCCTACCAGAAGGATCACACGCACACCGGGCTTCATCAGGTCACCGAAGTGAACATTCTGGATTTCCTCCGCTGCGAGGGTGGCCTGGATGCTGGCAACCTCCGCCCGGGCATATTCTTCTCCCCCGATACGGGCAAGGACAGATCTGCCGGCTTCCGCACGACCATTCTTAACGAGCCAGCGGGGGCTTTCCGGTATTCCCAGTGCGCCCAGAAAGAAAAGCGACGCGGGAGCGGCGACAGCAGAAAACATCCATCGCCAGCCGAATTCTCCATTCCATGACCCGCGGATAAATTCTGCCGTCGCGCCGTCGGGAACGGGTTCAGCCAGAAGCCAGTTGACCACCTGCGCAGCCAACACGCCGATCACGATCGTGAACTGATTCAGCGCTACGAGACGCCCCCGGAGATGGGCGGGAGCGATTTCGGCGATATACATGGGCGAGAGCGCCGAAGCCATTCCAATCGCCACTCCACCCAGAATCCGCCATACGACAAAGGCTGAAAACTCCTGGGCCCAGCCTGTGAGGAGCGATGAACACGCGAACAGGACCGCCGAGAGGATGAGGAGGCGCTTGCGTCCCAGGGCATCGCTCAGCCCGCCGGTAACCAGCGCACCTGCGAGGCAGCCGACGAGGGCG
>DKBG01000103.1 GCA_002451155.1 Ignavibacteria bacterium UBA6906 | reverse complement strand
CACTGCATCGCCCACGGCATCGATATGGCCAAGGGAATGAACCAGCAGAAGGCGGCAGTCGAAAGCGGCCACTGGCCACTCTATCGCTACAATCCGGCCCTCGCTCACGAAGGAAAGAACCCGCTGAAGCTGGATTCGAAAGCTCCGAAGATCACGTTCGAGCAATACGCCTATTCCGAAACCCGATACAAAATGCTGGCGAAGAGCAATCCGGAGGAGGCAAAACGACTGGCCAAGCTCGCGCAGGAGGACGTCAACGAGCGATGGAAGATGTACGAACATCTGGCAAAAGAGGAGAACGGCACAGCACCATCATCGGCGCAGCCGCAGACACCGCAGGCCCAGAAGTAGAATACGACCACTGACGAACCGGGAACCCATATTATGGATCTCACAACCACTTATCTCGGACTAAAGCTCAAGAACCCAATCGTTCCATCGGCGAGCCCGCTCTCGCACAGTCTTGATACGATGCGTCGACTGGAGGATGCCGGTGCATCGGCAATTGTCATGTATTCCCTCTTCGAAGAGCAAATCGAGCACGAGTCGCAAGAGCTGAATCACTACATGTCCTACGGAACCGAGAGTTTCGCCGAGGCACTCAGCTATTTTCCTGAACCGGCTGAATTTAATCTCGGCCCCGAGGANNCCGACCGATCCGACCTTGACGGGCCAGGATGTCGAGAAGCTCTACATCGACATCCTCACAGCGGTGAAGCAGTCGATCCGTATCCCGGTTGCGATCAAGCTGAGCCCCTATTTCAGCGCAATGTCGAATATGGCACAGCGGCTTGATGCCGCCGGCGCCGACGGGCTGGTGCTGTTCAACAGGTTCTACCAGCCGGACATCGACCTCGAGGCCCTCGAGGTGACTCCCAACGTCATCCTCAGCTCTTCGCAGGCCCTCCGGCTCCCCCTCCGCTGGACCGCAATCCTCTACGGCAGGGTGCGGGCGAGTCTTGCCGCGACCAGCGGTATTCACGATGCCGAGGATGTATTGAAAGTTCTCATGGCTGGGGCAGACGTCACCATGATGTGCTCGGCACTCCTCAAACATGGCCCCCGTCACGTGACAAAGGTCCTGGAGAACCTCAACCAGTGGATGCTCGAGCATGAGTACGTCTCCGTCCAGCAAATGAAGGGGAGCATGAGCCAGAAATCCGTGGCGGATCCTTCGGCGTTCGAACGGGCAAATTACATGAAGGNNCTCTTCCGCACCGGGACAGGAAAAGCCGGCAGCACCGGCAGCTGAACTGCAGGCCCGCGTCCCGGAACTCGAGGAATTTCACTCGACAATCTTCAAGCTCTGGCATACCGCCTGGCCGAACAAGGATATCGATATGTGTGTCGGGCTGGTTCCACAGATCACCGAGGGGGTCGAGAGGATAACCGCCGCCGAACTCCCCGGGATCTTGCGCGATAAGACGGGCGCTTGGGAGAAGAACGTGGCCACACTGAACACGATCGCCGGCCGCTACGCACAGGCTGCCGCAGCCCGGGATTCCGCAAAACTTCTCGACGAGGCGGAGAACCTCCATTCACAATACGAGAACATGGTGCGGATCATCCGACCGCCAATGAAGCAGCTGGACGCGTTCCACACGGATCTCTATATGCTTTATCATCATTACGGTCCAAATNNCCAGCTGGAAAAGACCAGGGAGACCACGACATCATTGCGCAAGAAGATGGCCGCGCTTAACGCCGCTGAAATCCCGAGCCGCTACAAATCGAAAGAGGAGGTCTTTACCGCAGCACGCGCGAAACTCTCTGCATCGGTCGACGAGCTGGCAAAAACTGTTCAGGGAGACGACCCGACGGCAATCAGCCGGGCAATCAATGATGTGCATAAACAGTACATGAGCCTGGAAAAGATCTTCGAATAGACCCAGGAAAACGGAAGGCGCGCAACGCCGAGGGCGATTCGCGGCTCCGGCTCACCAGGAGAGTATTCTTTTACAGGAGAACCGTTGATGAGAACAGCGATTGACGCATTCTTCCGCTCGGATGCATTCGGTGTGGTCGGCGTGTCCGCAGACCGAAGGAAGTTCGGAAACGTCGTATATCGGGCCCTGCGTGAGCGTGGTCTGAAGGTATTCCCTGTGCATCACTCTCATGACCGTGTGGAGGGAGACAGGTGTTTCCGATCCGTCCGGGAACTTCCGCCCGAGGTCCGAGCCGTTGTAACCGTGGTTCCCCCCGCCGCCACTGAACAGGTCGTCGAGGACTGCATTGCCCGGGGCATCTCGTCGCTCTGGATGCAGCAGGGATCCGAATCAACGGCAGCAGTCACCGCGGCCGGCGCAAAGGGGATTGCGGTGGTCCATGGCAAGTGCATCCTGATGTTTCTGGAGCCTGTCCGTTCCATACACGCATTCCACCGCGGGATAATGAAGCTTATCGGAAAATACCCACGCTAAGGCAGCCCGTATTGTCAGGAATCTCGTCCGTCTCAACAAANNGATCGGTCCCGTCATATCAACACCCGCCTTCTTCAGCAGCTCGATCGGGTAGTCCGATCCTCCCGCCTTCAGGAGGTCCAGGTATCTGCGGGTCGTTCCCCGGTCCCCGGCGAGAACCCCCTCCGCGAGGGCACTCGAGGCCGTATAGGACGTCGCATACTGATAGACATAGAAGTTATAATAGAAGTGCGGGATGTGCGCCCATTCATGCCGAATCTCCGGATCCACGATGCAGGTCCCGTCCGCATGGCCGTAATAGGACCGATTGATCTCATCGTAGATTTCACCCAGTGTATCGCCCGTCAAAGCCTCTCCCTTCTCTGCATGGGCATGAATCCGCAGCTCGAATTCCGCAAACTGCGTCTGCCTGAACACCGTGCCGCGAATTCCATCCAGCTCGTGCGCCAGCAAGGAGAGTTTCTGGGAATCATCGGACATCAGCCCGAGCATTCGATCCGCAAGGAGCGCCTCATTGAGCGTAGAGGCAACCTCGGCAACAAAGATAGAATAGTCGGCTGTGGCATATGGTTGGGTCGTGTTCGTCAGATGGCTGTGCATCGTGTGACCCAGCTCGTGCGCAAGGGTGCTGACGTCGTCATATTTGCCGTTGTAGTTCAGCAGAATATACGGATGCACGTCATAGACTCCGCCGTTGGAATACGCCCCCGACCGTTTTCCGGTATTCGGGTAGACATCCACCCAGCGTGCAGTTAGAGCTTTCCGTGCAACGGTACAATAGGAATCTCCCAGGGGGGAAAGTGAGGCAAGAACGTGCTCGCACGCCTCTTCATAGGAATACACCGTGTCAAGGTCCGGTACAACCGGGGCATACAGGTCATAATAATGTAACGCCTCCACGTTCAGAAGTCTTTGGCGGAGCCTCAGATACCGGTGGAATGTGTCCAGGTTCGCCCTGACGTTGGCAATGAGCCCATGATAGACCTGGGGGGGGATATTGCCACCGTCGAGTGCTCGCTCAAGGGCCGATCCATACCTTCGAGATCTGGCGAAGAAAATATTCTTCTTGACCTCCGCGGCCAACTGTGCACCGAAGGTGCGTCGGTATTCTCCCAGCGCGCCAAAATACGCCGCAAAGATTTTCTGCCGATCCTTCCGTTCCGGCAGCGTCCGAAAGAGGCTGAACGCGGCCTGGTCAAGCTTCGGCCTGCTGCCATCCGACAGCTCCACCTCGGGGAAGGGAAATTCCGCGTTCGTGAAGACGCTGTAGATCGATTGAGGCCCATCGGAGATCAGACCGGCGTTCGCCAGAATACGCTCCTCTCCCTCCGAGCCAGTATGCTCTTTCCTCCGCAGCACATCATCAAGCCCATGACGGTGGATGGAAAGACCCGTTTCCTGTTCGATCCACGAGTTGATCGTCTCGCGGCCGATCGCCAGAATCTCCGGCTGCAGGAAGGCGGTCCTGGCGGCAAACTCCGCCCCGAGCTGTGATATCTCCTGTTCCATGCCCAGATAGTGCGACTCACGGGTGTCTTCATCCGATCTCATGCTCGCATAGCAATAGAGGCGCGCATATTCCTTGCTCATCGCCGTGATCAGTTCCAGGCAGGCAAGGAGGCTACCGGATGATTCCGCGAGCGTGCCTCGAAAACGATCCAGCGAAGGGAGCCTTGCTTTCAGCTCCTCTTTCGCCATGTCCCACCCGGCAGCGTCGGCAAAGACGGGGGTAAGGTCCCATTTATCTTCCTCCGGAATCTCGGCCCGTTCCCTGCGGGTGGTGGTGGAAGCCGCTTCCTGCCCCTGCTGGGAGGGGAAGGCAACCGACCGTGGCATATTTGCCCTGTTTATCATTCCGGTGTCCTCCAGGTCCATCTTTTCACGGCCAATATGATAGATATTTCGAGGCCCACTATCAACCATGTGTGATCCCCGACCACAACATTGCGCAAAAGTTTGTATAATAGCGCCTGCTGAACATGTGAGGAAACCATGAAATCGTTCCGTGACCGGCTGCAGAAAGAGGTTGTTCTGTTCGATGGAGGGGTGGGGACATACCTCTATGAAAAGGGGATCTTCATCAACACTTGCTTCGACGAATTGAACCTCACCAACCCTGACATCGTGATGGAGGTCCACCGCGACTACATCAATGCAGGCGCGGACGTCATCGAGACAAACACGTTTGGCGCGAACCGGTTCAAGCTCACTCCATATGGACTTGAGGGCCGTGTCCACGAGATCAATCTCCGGGGAGCCCAGCTCGCAAAGACCACTGCGAAAGACACCGTTCTTGTTGGAGGATCAGTCGGCCCGCTCGGCATTCAAATTGAGCCCCTCGGCAAGATCTCGTACGACGAGGCAAAGGAGGCTTTCAAAGAGCAGATGCAGGGGCTCCTTGAGGGCGGCGCCGACCTCATCGTTTTCGAGACGTTCAGCCATGTCCCGGAACTGGTGCAGGCAATCAAAGCCGCACGCGAGCTCAACGAGACCATTCCGATTGTCGCTCAGGTCACGATCAGCGATGATGGAAATCTATTGAGTGGAATGACGCTGGAGGCATTTGTCAAGGCGCTTTCCGATCTCCGAATTGACGTTGTCGGACTGAACTGTTCCGTGGGACCAAAGGCCATGCTTGAGGCCCTCGAGGACCTCAAATCTCTGACCCCGCTTCCGATTTCTGTTCAGCCGAACGCAGGCCTTCCACAGAACATCGGGGGTAGGAATATCTACCTTGCATCCCCGGAGTACATGGCTGAGTATGCCAAGCGTTTTATCCTCACGGGTGCCGCAATCGTGGGCGGATGCTGCGGAACGAATCCGGAGCATATCAAGGCGATTCGCCGGGCCGTCCATGCCCTCCAGCCGGCCAAACGGATGGATGTGCAGGCCGCCGAGCTGAGAGTTACCGCTCCGCCGACCGTCAGCGTCACTACCCCGCGCGACAAATCCCGTCTCATGAACAAGCTCTCCCGGAGGCATCCGGTCACGCTGGTCGAGCTGGTTTCGCCAAAAGGCGTCTCCCCCCAGCAGCAGGTGTTAAAAGCGAAGAAGCTTTTCCATTTCGGGATCGATGCCATCAACATCCCGGATGGGCCGAGGGCATCCGCACGGATGTCGGCCCTGGCTCTGGCTGCCATCATTCAGCGCGAGGTTGGAATTGAAACCGTCCTGCACTTCGCCTGCCGCGACCGTAACGTCATTGGTATGCAATCAGATCTTCTGGGCGCATGGGCGCTGGGTCTCAAGAACATCCTGGCGATC
>DKBG01000310.1 GCA_002451155.1 Ignavibacteria bacterium UBA6906 | reverse complement strand
AGGAGAGGCTGTCGGACAGGAACTGAAGGATCCCTGACCCCGGCTTTTTGTCCGCGGCGGTGAGCATCACACGTTGCCGGGGGTCAAGGTACCCTGAATCGACCCGGTCGAAGAAGGCGGCCATAATCGGGAGCTTGATCAGGCTCGCAGTTGGAAACCGCTCGGACCCGTTCACTCCGATGACCTCCCCCGTCCGGAGGTTCTTCGCCACAAAGCCAAGATGCCCGCCGTAGGTTTTTTCGAGTCGACGAACCTCGCTGAACCAGACACTGTCTGCGGGCGCGACCTGGGCTCCATGGACAGTGTGCGCGATGCCGGGGAGAAGCATCGCGCACGCCAGCCCGAATCGAACGCGTATGAGCGTTTTTCGCAGGAATATCTTCCCTGCCCTCAGACTTTCAGGAACCATTTCCTCTTCCACATGAACCAGACGACGAGAAACATCATGAGAATGAACGCAATGGCATAAAGGAGAGAGGCGTTGATGGGGCTGGCCAGCGGCACAAAGATGTTCTGGAAGATCACTCCCTGCAGAGAGAGACGCGTTCCATCGGGCTGGTCAAACCGGATGAGCCCCATGCTCTTCGCCACAAGACCCGAGAGGGCAAACACGGTGATGGCATTCATTCCGTAGATCACAAACGGCGTCGCCCAGCGTGTGTACCCCTTCACATCGATCAGCCAGTAAAACATCGCCAGGCAGACCAGAGCCCACCCAGCCATGAAAACACTGTATGAACTTGTCCAGAGGGATTTGTTGATCGGCATCCAGATATCGAGGATAGCGCCAAGGAGGAGCAGGAGATTTCCTGCAACAAACATCCAGGCCGTCTTCTCCTCTCGTGATCTGTCGGTGCGGAGCCACGTGCCGGTCAGCGCGCCGAACAGGGTTGTAGCCAGCGCCGGAATGGTGCTGACGATTCCTTCCGGGTCGAAGCCGGGTACCGGGGCACCCCTCCAGGTGTGGCCGGCCAGCAGATTGGAATCGACCCACCAGCAGAGACTCCCCTGTGGGTCGAGGACACCCGCCCCGAACCCGGGCACGGGTACCAGTTTGACAAGCAGCCAGTAACCTGTCAGAAGGCTGAGGATCCATCCAACCTGCCCACGCGTCCCGCTGTACAGATAAATCATGCTGGCAAAGAAATAGCAGATGGCAATACGCTGCAGAACACCAGGGATCCTGATCGCCGACCAGGAGAAGTCATGGNNTCGGTGAAGGTCCAGCCGTTCCACTCGGCATGACGGAGCTGAGGATAAATCGTGCTCCATGTTCCGGGGTTGTTGACCAGAATCATTCCTGCAATCGTCGCTCCTCGAAACGCGTCGAGAGAGAGAAGGCGCTTGCCCTGCTGGGACTGTTCCATGGGTGTGCCGGGTTGTACGTAAATGGGAGAGCAGGGCAAGGCCCTGTGTCTATCCGACCTTGAGAACGCCTATCCCCGGTCTGTCGACCAGGGTCACCTTTCCGTCGACAATTGTTGCGCCGTCAAAGATATCATTCTTGATCAGGACCGCACCGTCGAGATCTGCCCAGTCCACCAGGGGTGACAGCTGGGCCGCGGCTGAGATCGCGCAGGAGGTCTCCGTCATGCATCCGAGCATCACCTTCATGCCGAGCGATTTCGCGACCGAGATCATCTTGTGTGCCTCCCGCATCCCGGTGGACTTCATCAACTTCACGTTGATCCCGTCATACACACCGTATGCTTTGCGTACGTCGGGAAGCCGCTGCACGCTTTCGTCGCCGATAATCGGGAGCGGGCTTCGTTCGCGAAGCCAGGCGATGTCCTCTACCTGTTCCTTCGGCATAGGTTGCTCGACGAATTCAATACCCTTTGTGGCACACCACTCTATCATCGAAAGGGCCTGTGAACGATCCTTCCATCCCTGGTTCACGTCCACGCGAATCGGCGTATCTGTTACCTCCCGGATCGTTTCGATCATTTCCTTGTCGTTCTCCCGCCCCAGCTTGACCTTCAATACCTTGTAGATATCGGCTTCCCGGGTTTTTTGCCTCACGACCTCTTTCGTGTCGATGCCGATAGTGAAAGAGGTGACGGGAGTCTTTGACGGATCAAGGCCCCAGATACGATACCAGGGCTGACCGAATTTCTTGCCTATCCAGTCGTGCAGCGCGATATCCACCGACGCTTTCGCGGCCGGATTGCCCGGCGCAATCCTGTCTATATCGGCCAGGATGTCATCGATGAGGAACGGATCCGGGTATTTCGAGAGATCCACTTTGGAGAGGAATGTCCGCGCGGTTTCCTGGCTCTCACCGAGATAGGGAGGCATGGAAGCCTCCCCGTAGCCGATGATCCCGTCTTTTTCCACTTCGACCATCATGTCGGGAGTGGTCGTCCGCGAGCTGACGGCCACTGTAAATGTATGCTTTAGCTCCAGAGTATACGGATAGAATCTCAGTTTCATAGAATTCCCCGCAGGAATTGAGCGAGTGCCACGTGCGCTCCCCGGTCCCAGCAGGGAAGCCGCTGCGGTCAGCGCCGCCGTTTTCAGAAACCCCCGTCGATCAGTACCCATGGCCGCTGTAATACGGAAGTGATGAAAAACTGTCTACACCCCGTGCCGGGCCGGAGCCGATAATCCGCCGCGCACCGAGATATCCGGACCGGCGTCGATCGTTATAGTCCGGATCCGAGGCGTTAAAGCTGTTCGTCCCGATTCCCGTTGCCGAGGCGGCTCCGGGGGAATGGATGAACCGTCCTCCGCCGATGTATATGCCGACGTGGGTAACCTTCATGGGGCGGTCGGCCTTTGCGTGCGAGCCGAAAAACAGGAGATCCCCCGTTTGCAGGGCGTCAAGATTCAGACTTGAATCAACCTCCTCACCCACCAGCCATTGCTGGCTCGCATCCCTGGGCAGGAGCACCCCGTTGAGTGCGAACACAGTCTTCGTAAAACCGGAGCAATCCATGGCTTTCGACGATGTCCCGCCCCACATGTAGGGAATCCCTGTGAACCGCCTTGCTGTGGCAACGACGGCCTCCGGGGTCGCGCGGACGGACCGCAGCCATTCCGCGTAGGGCTGTCCCGCCCGCCTGTCGAGATAGGCATGCCGTCCATCGGGATAGTGGATTTCGTACGTGCCGCCGGTGGTTTTCTCCAGTCCGAGAAGAGACCCCGCCACGTAATCGCTGACCACCGGACTCGAGGGATCGGGTGATTCCCGAGTGAACCCGAATGCCTCAGTCACGAGGATTTTTGGCATCTCCGCCCACCGGCTCATCTCCGCGGAATCCATCCGAACGATTAGATCGATCGTCCACCCGAGGTACTGATCGGGCGTCTGGACCAGCAGCCACGATTTGCGTTGCTTCAGAATCCTTACCGGAGTTCCGAGCGTCGCCTGGCTGACGAGTTCTGCTTCGTGGCCAGGCTTCGCCCGCAGGTTTGCCACGCTCACACTCACGAGTCCGAACACGCGGTTGCCGAGCGATGAATCGGGGAGTGCGGTCAGACTGTCAACAATGCGCATACTCAGCGAGTCACGGAGGTAGCGCATGAGTTGATGCTTGAGCGCGGGACTCTGGATCTCTCCCCGGAGGACCAGTGCATCCCCCTCGAGACCAGCCGTGACATCGAATACCGCGGTCCGCTTGTCCGGCGCGAGCGCGGCCCGGGCCCGCTGGAGCAGATCATTTACCATGGCACTGTCCATGCTCCGCGTACAGCCAGAGAACAGAAGGGCGGCCGTACAGAGAACCGGTAGTCCTGATTTCCACATTGATCACCCTGCATTCTTATGAGAGGCAAGGCCGGCATGCCAAACACACCGGCGTCATCTGTACCATCGAACTCTCCACTGTCCGGGGAGGATCCGGCCGGCTCTGGCGTATCACCGAATTCAGGCCCGGGCGGTCCCGGATCATCGCACGAGCATCATCCGTCGGGTCTCGACGTATGATCCCGCCGTCATACGATAGAAGTACATCCCGCTTGCCGCTCCGGAGGCGTTCCACGTCACTGAATACGTCCCGACCGGCATTTCATTGTCGACGAGCGTCGCTTCCTCCCGTCCGAGAACGTCATACACCTTGATCGCTACCCGGGCCTGGACGGGGACCGCAAACCGGATGGTGGTCGTCGGGTTGAACGGGTTCGGATAGTTCTGGCTCAGGCTGAATGACGAGGGCACTTCCGGCAGCTCCTCGATCGCACTCACCTGCACGGTGCGGAACCTGAAGACATCCGACCAGACACTCGAACCGAGCGCGTTCAATGCACGCACTCTCCAGAAGTAGATCTTATAGTTCTGGAGTGTCGGGCCGCCGACCGTTGTATCCACAAGGCCGGTGGAATCGACGAGGGTCGTGGCAAAATCGATCCCCGTTGACAGCTGGAACCGGTAGGACTCCGCTGCCTGTGCCTGACCCCACCGGAATGTCGGATTCACGGGAGCATCAACCATCACATTTGGCGGCTCATGCAGAACCGGCGCGACGGGGAATCCGGTCACGAAATCCGATGCAGCAGCATAGGGACCGTACCCGGCGGCATTGGTCGCACGGACACGCCAGTGATAGGAGGTTTGACCGAGGAGTCCTCCCACGGCCTTGGTGGTGTCCACCAGAATGGAATCATTGACCACCAGCCCCACCGCAAAATTCGGTTCGGTGGACACCTGGAGATGGTATGAGGCCGCCAGTTCGGCCGAGCTCCAGACAATCTTGACGGTGTCTGGCACGGCCGTGTTGCCGCTTACAGGCAGCAGGAGCGCGGGGGCAGGCGGCGGCGCGATGCGCAGGACGTTGCTCGTATCAGATTCGTTGAAGTTCCTGTCAAGCGCGGTAACGACGTAGTACATCGGCTGCCCGCTGACCGGGGGGGAGGGCGGTACGATCCAGCGTCTTCCCTCGACAGAAACCATGTTTGTTGGATCCGTGAGTTCCGCCACGGCCGGGCGGTGGTCAAAACGGTAGACTGCATAGCGGGAAGCCGTGTCCCCATCAGGGGCGACCAGTGGAAGGTCCCACTGGATCGCATACGCCCCGGCTTCAGCGAGAAAGTTGTAGCGAATAGCGCGCGGAGCGTACGGAGGAATGGCATCTTCCCAGGGAAACGAGGGAACGAGCGCCGGGGTGCGATAGAGGTCGAGCCTCAGTGTATCGCCTATTCCGCCCAGGTTGTTCGTGAGGTTGTTTGTGGTAAAGGGAACCTGCCCGTGGGTGTTCCCGCTGTTGCGATTGAAACGGATCTGTCGGGCGATTTCCCCGGCATCGCCGAACGTCGACTGGTTGATACGATACGTGGCAAGCGAAGGGCAATAGACCCGGCCGTTCAGCTGTGTCGCCCACCAGGGCTCGAGCAATCCATAGTCCTGGCTGCCGCCGAATTTCCAGTAAAGCTGCGGGGAAAAGTAGTCAATGTAACCGCCCTGGAGCCACGCAACGGCGTCGCAATATATCACATTGTAGTTGTCCGCGCCTATTATTCCGGGCGGAACGCCGTTCTTCCAGATCCCTCTCGGGCTCATCCCGAACTTGACAAACGGCTTGATGACATTGACGCTGTCGTAAATCCCGTGGATCAGCAGGTTGACGTTGTCTCTCCGCCAGTTTCCCAGATTGGTGAAACCGCGCGATTCGGTCGCAAACGTCGTCGCATCCTGGGTGCTGATCCCCTCGACATAAAAATAATCATCCATTACCACCCCGTCGATATCATACCGGCGGACAACATCGCTGATCACGCCAAGGACGTACTGCCTGACGACGCTCTTCCCCGGATCGAGCATGACGGTGGTCCCGACGGTCATAATCCAATCGGGATGGGTGTTCGTGATGTGGTTCGGGGCTTTTGTATAGGAACTCCCCGAGCGGATCGCCCGGTAGGGATTAAACCAGGCGTGCAGCTCCATCCCCCTCTTGTGCGCCTCGTCGACGGCAAACCGGAGCGGATCATAGAAGGGATTGGGCGGAAACCCCTGCCCGCCGGTGAGCCAGTATGACCAGGGTTCGATAGAGGATTCGTAGAACGCATCGCATTCGGGCCTCACCTGAAAGAAGACGACATTTACTCCGAGGCTCCGCAGCTTGTCAAGATAGGCAATCATCTGGTCTTTTTGGGTCTGCACAGGAAGGGCGGGCGAACTAGGCCAGTCTCCGTTGCCAACGGTGGTCAACCAGACGCCCCTGAATTCCCGTTTGGGCGGCGTTTGGCAGACAGATTTGTGGACAGTAACACCGAAGATGGCGAGGCCGAGGAGAAGAAGCGTACCAAGTCTCATNNTGGGGAAATGACAAGCGGAAGGCAATGCGGTTGAAATATACAAAAAAAAAGCGTCTGGCGCTACTTTCGCCAGACGCTTCTGAATCTTTCTGTGATGCGAGGCACCGCTTACGCGGTCATTACTTCAGCAACATCATCTTCTTGGTGATGCGGCTGTTTCCGGAAACGAGCGTATAGATATATGTTCCGGAGGAGAGCTTGGAGCCGTCCAAACGGACCTTGAAGGATCCGGGGGCAAGCTCTTCGTTCACCAGCGTCGCCACCTCACGCCCCATGACATCGAACACCTTCAGCGTCGTGAACCCAGCCTTTGGAAGAGCAAACTGGATTTCAGTTGACGGGTTGAAGGGATTCGGATAGTTCTGGGAGAGAACATAGCTGTCGGGAACTTCATTCCCTGCCGGCTCTACGCCTGTCGGAACTCTGCGGAACATCTGAATCGCCGCTTTGGCGTAGTTGTACCCTGCGACGTATGCCGTATCTCCGCTGGGGCTGAATCCGATGGCACGCGGACGGGGTCCGAGATCGACACCCGGATAGGGATATGCCGCTCTGTTCCAGGTAAGGCTGTCTTTTGCGGTCTTGGTCGCAACATCGAATGCGTACCAGGTTTCAGCCTTCCAATCCTTTGCGCCTGGTTGTGCCGGATAGTTGACCGTGTCAACCGGGAAGGAACTAATATAGAGGTGGCCGTCCTTCTTATTCCACGCAAAGGACTCTGCCTGGAATCCGGTTGCGAAGCTGTCTGTCACCGTGTAGGTGCCCAGCGTAC
>DKBG01000172.1 GCA_002451155.1 Ignavibacteria bacterium UBA6906 | reverse complement strand
ATTGATGTCGGCCCGGTGATCGCCGGGTACGTCGGCCTCCTGCTGATGGGAGCGGTGTATATCGGACTTGGCCTGTTCGCCTCCAGCCTGACGGAAAACCAGATCATCGCATTTATCGTCGGGTTCCTGATCATGCTTGTTCTTTTCCTGCTCAACAGACTGCTCATGTATGTGCCCGACAGCCTGGCCACGACGGTGGAATTTCTCGGCGTGGACTACCACTTCTCCAACATCGCCCGGGGAGTGATCGACAGCAGGGATATCATCTATTTCTTCTCGCTGATCGGTTTCTCACTCTACCTCTCTACGATATCACTCGAACGGCGGAAATGGTAATCCGGCCATGACACAGAAGACAATGAAATCTCAGACACTGATAAGACTCGCCGTTACCTTCGGCATTCTCGTCCTGCTTAATATCGTCTCTGTGCGCCTGTTCGGCCGACTTGATATGACCCGGAACGGGCTCTTTACGCTGTCCGACGCGAGCAAGAATCTTATGCGCTCCCTCGACGACCGCGTGAGCGTGAAAGCCTACTTCACCGAGGACCTCCCCGCCCCCTACAACAATAACAGGCGACTCCTCCTCGACCTTCTCAATGACTACCGCGCGTATTCGTCGGGCAATCTCCAGTTCGATTTCATTGACCCGAGTGGCGAGCAGGCAGAGCAGGATGCGCAGCAACAGGGGGTCGCACCGGTGCAGGTCCAGGTACTGAAGGAGGACAAGTTCGAGGTCAAACGCGCCTATATGGGCGTCGTCTTCCTCTATGAGGACCGGCGTGAGGTTCTTCCCGTCATTCAGAACACGGATAACCTGGAATATGAGATCAGCAGCACGGTAAAACGCCTCGTGACCAAAACACGGCTGAAGATCGGCTTCCTGAGCGGGCACGGAGAACCGCCGCTCACCAACCTGAGACGGGTTCAGGAACTGCTCCGCAGACAATACGAGCTGGCGGCTGTCGATGTGTCAAAGAATACTCCCGTCCCGCAGGATGTGGCCGCTCTGGTGATCGATGCACCCACAACCGCCTTCCCGGACGCAGACAAGTTCCAGATTGACCAGTATCTGATGCGGGGCGGCAGGGTGGCGTTTCTCCTCAACACGGTTGAGGGAAACCTGCAGCAACGGGTCACTCAACAGGTCAACCTGAACCTCGACGACATTCTCGACGCCTACGCGCTGAAGATCAACGGCGACTTGGTGCGCGACGCACAGTGCGCCAGCGTCAGCATCGTCCAGCAACAATTCGGATTTTCCATGCAGTCTCAGGTCCCATTCCCCCTCATCCCGGTCGCGAGCACGTTCAGCCCGGACAATATGATGGTGAAAGACCTCCGTGGACTCATCCTCTTCTTTGTCAGCTCGGTGGACACCCTGACCCCCTCGGCGAAAGGCCTCCACGGGGATATCCTCGTCCGATCGTCCAAACAGAGCGCCAGACAGGCAGGCGTAACCCCGATCGACCCGCTTCAACGCTATACGGACGCTGACTTTGCCGAGTCGGAAATCCCACTCGTGGCAATGGTGCAGGGACAGTTCCAGAGCGGATTCAGCGGGAAGCCCGTCCCCGCGGACACCGCTGCAGGCTCCCTGGCCCCTGTGACCACCCCGCTCATGAGAAGCCCCGACACGCGTATCATCCTCGCCGGCGACGGAGACTTCATCAAAGATGAATACGGGAACGACGACAACCTGACCTTCTTCGCCAATATGGTGGACTATCTGGTCGATGACGCNNATGCGCCGGGTACGTAGAAAATCTCTGGAACAGCACTAGTCACAGCTTCGGGGTGGCAAAACCATGAAACGCAGCACCCTCATTCTCATCGGCATTCTGATCGTTCTTGCAATTGCTACCTATCTGGTTCTCCATCAGCCGGGCGAGATGAGCTCAAGCGGGCCCTCGGAGGATCTCCTGGTCCAGTATGATTCGGCGGCGGTTGACAAACTCCAAATCAGCGCCCCGGTCGGATCAGTCACGCTGGCACTTGAGGGCGGACAATGGATGATCATCGCCCCTTCACATCACCGCGCTGATGCAAACGCCGTCGCGATAGCGGTTGGCAGAGGCAGGAATATCCAGGTGACCGGGCTCGTCTCCACAAACCCCGAGAAGCAATCTGTGTTCCAGGTCGACTCACTCGGAACTCTCGTTCGCGTGTTCGAACGGGGTACGGAGAAGGCCGCCTTTACAATCGGCAAACCCGGACCGGTCTGGACGGACACGTACGTCCGACGGGACGGCTCCACTGATGTCCTCGTTGCCCAGGGCCCCCTCTCCTATATCTTCGCGAAATCTCCGAAAGACTGGCGCGACCACACAATCTTCAAAACGGACGAGACTACCCTTCGATCAGTACGATTCCAGTATGGCGATACGACGTTTACCCTTCAGCGCCAGGATTCGCTCTGGAAAGTCAACGACACACCCGCCACCGAGGCGACGGTCCGCGGCCTGCTCGGGAGTCTTACAAATCTCCGGACGGACGATTTCATCGATACAGTATACACCCCGGCTGCAGCACCGGCGGCTCTCATTGACGCAGGGGGAACCCAGATCCGATTCTTCCGGGACCCCGCTACCGGCAAATATGCAGTTCAAACTTCTCGTGACAGCCAGTGGTACCTGATTGAGGAATGGAAGGCGCAACAGGTGCTCAAGCGCCAGAAGGATTTTCTCTCAACAGCAGCGTGAGTCCTCGACTCGGTTCCGGTCATACAAAGCGGGCCGCCGATCCCCCGGTGGCCCGCTCCGCTTTTCAGAACATCCTACCTGCTTCGTTCATTCCGTGGCCTGTCTTCCTTGCTGTTCGCTTCAGCCGGACGGCCACTTCGCTCAGATCTGGACGATCGTCTCTCAACTTGCGGCGAAGCCGCACGGGCATGCTCTGCATCTCGCCCCCTGTTGACTGCCTCGCGCTGCGCCGGCGCTCCGCGGTCCGGAACTGAAACCCGGGATCTTTCCGGTAGCTGCGAAGGAACCCGTGACAACGGTTGGGGGGCCGGTGAAGGGTCCCCACGCACTCCTTCGTTCTCCCGGCGCTGATCCGGCACCCGGGTCGGTGAGGGAACGTCCGTCCTTCCCCTCCCCCGCACTGGTTCTTCCTCCCGGCGGATATCGACCCTGGGCTGTTGCGAACGCTCAGACGGGCTGACCCTCGCGTCTCCCCCGCGTTCACTCCTCCCGAGTACAGCGTCGCTCTCTCCGACGTTAAGCTTCAACCCTCGATCATCCCGCAGGACCCTCTCCGGCCGTTCGGAAGAACCGGAGAGCCGCGCCGAACGATCATCGAGGCGGGGTCGGTATACTTCCAGCGTACGCCGGTCTCCTTCGTTGCGTATCCCCACTCTCCCGCGCTCAGATACCTCTTCAATGTCCAGAACAGGAATCCTGCGGCCACTCCTCCGCTCCAGCTCCTGCCGGTCAGGCCCTGCCGAGACGACCCTCCCCCGCTCATACATCACAGTGCCCGCTGACTTGGTGTGGCCCAGGTGGTACCGGTTTCTGGAAACAGGATAGGCATAGCGGTCCACTGCATAGCCGTTGATGTACCGGATATTCAGAAACGTCCAGTGGGCAAAGGGTGTGTTCCAGCCATGATGCCACCGAATTCCGACTCCGGCGTGATAGACAGCATAAGGGCCAAGTGGAGCCCACCCGACATATGCGCCGTCATACCTCCATTCCACCCAGGCGGGCGCCCAATCGTATCCGGGAAGCCACACCCAGCCATAATATTCATCGTAGAACCAGCGCCCATAATGATACACCGCCCAGGCCCACGGCTCGCCGGTTACCCAGAACCACCCATCAACAGTCCATACCCAATGCCCGTAGTAGTACGGTCTCCATCCGACCGCAACGTGTCTTGGACGCCACCCGTACACACCGTTCCCCGCGTAGACCCAGTCTCCGTGGGAGCCGAGCGACGAGTAGAAGATCCCAAACGAAACCCCAACCCCTCCGTGCGGACTTTTTGCCACCGCAAGTCCGCTCCCGCAGAACAGCAGCAGGGCGAGAACCATGACTTTCCGCATCGCCGTCCCCTTTCACTCTGTGTAACATGGGATTCTGATTCATGAATACCCAAGACTCGTGCCAGTCGGACGGGGGAAAAACAATGAAAAAACCGCGGCCTTCAGGCCGCGGTTCGTCTACTTTCCTGGTCAATGACTAGAAACGAAGACAGGTGAAGAACTCAGCGGAGCAGATGGGTCATCACAGCTTTCTGAACGTGGAGACGGTTGGCAGCCTGGGCCAGGACGACCGACTGTTTGCCGTCAAGCACTTCGCCGGTAATCTCTTCACCTCGATTCGCCGGTAACCGGTGCATGACCAGGCATTCAGGCTTCGCCAGCTCAAGGAGCTTTCTGGTCACCTGATACGGCGTGAACACATCAGCCCGTCGCTCTCCCGGATCCATACGCCCGCTGGAAGGCCAGACGTCGGTGTAGACGATGTCCGCGTCGGAGACTGCCTCGACGGGATCCGTAACAAGACGGATTGAACTGAGGCCGGTCTGCTCAGCCTGCTGAAGTATCTGGGGGTGCGGTTCGAACCCGGGCGGACAGGCGAACACGAGCGTAAGGGGAAATTTCTCCGCCAGCTCGAGCCAGGAGTTGGCAATGTTGTTTCCGTTCCCCACAAAGACGAGCTTCGTTGAGCGGCCGAATTTTCCGAGTTCCTGCAACGTGAGCGCATCGGCCAGAATCTGACATGGATGCACCAGATCGGTCAGCGCATTGATCACCGGTACCGAGGCGCTCTCGGCAAGCTGAACACAGGTCTGATGCCTCACGGTCCGCGCCACAATGAGAGCAACATACTGGGAAAGAGCACGCGCGATATCGTGTACGGATTCCCGCGTCGCAATACCGATCGTCTCCTGCTGGAGAAATATCGGATGCCCGCCGAGTTCGACAATACCGACCTCAAACGACACGCGCGTGCGAAGGGATTGGCGCTCAAAGACAAGCGCCGCACTCCGGCCTTTCATCAGGTTCTCTTCCCGCCGCTCCCCGCTTTTGAAGGAACGGCCGAGTGAAAAGATTTCACCAAGGTCTTTGTTCGACCAGAGAGAAAACGAAACGAGATCGCGCTTCATTACGACACCTGTACTGGACTGGAAAAACACAAGGGCGGCGCATACACGCCGCCCTCCACTCCGTCTCCGGACGGTTGTACTTTCTCTTGCGCCGACAGCTTACCCCTCATCAGGGGACAAAATATTTTTTCTCGGCTGCCGGAAAACTCGCGGGATGGAAAAAACGCTGCTCACAACGCGAGCAGACCCGCCTGGCGGGATCGAGCCCAAGAAGCTGCGGTTCTATGTACCCCTTGCAGCATAAACAACGACCGTAGGTCCCGTCATCCAGTCTGCCCAGGGCCTTCCTCAAATCCTCCAGCCGCTGGTCGCTCTTGAACGCCAGCAACGAGTCTAATTCGTGAGAGGAAACGCCGTCGACCTGGTCATCCCGGTGCACCTCGACACCGTACCTCTCCGCAAGCCTGGCAAACAATAAACGAAGAACTGCCCTTCGCGCCTCGAGTTTNNTTGATCCGCATGGCTCCCTCCTCACTGTGGGGAATCAGTGATATGGAGCGCCCCCACCTTCGCTGGATCGGCACCGACAGGAACTTCGACAAAGAACATCTCTACCCGTAAGCTACACTTCACCCGGCAAAAGTCAAGAGCCCGGACATCTCGGCACCGGCCGCGGAACCAAGGGTTGCCTAGCCAGTGTTGAATGTTCGGGAAGGGCAGAGAAGAAACCGCTCAAGAGAACCAGGATAATCCATGCAAACCAGAATATCACGTAACCGCGCCCCC
>DKBG01000073.1 GCA_002451155.1 Ignavibacteria bacterium UBA6906 | reverse complement strand
TAGCTCAGCTGGATAGAGCGTCAGACTACGAATCTGCAGGCCGGGGGTTCGAATCCCTCAGGGCGCGCCAGTTTTTTCAACTGCTTGCAAATCGTACCCCGAGTGTGAACACTCCCCACAAAATACGATTTGTATAGTTGGGTCCTCATTCAGAGTGGTGTCGAGCAGGGAGGATGCCGCGACCTTGTGGGCCGGGGCAGGTCACCCTCCTTCATGAAACCCAACTGGCCCTTCTGCATCAGAGAATCGGTAACTCCAAACCATGACGGAAGAAGGGGGTGGCAGAGTGAAAATCCGTAAGCTCCTGGCAATGGCATCGGTGGTCGTAGCATTTGTATTTCTCGGCGGTACCTCCTACGGTGCCGGCGGCGGGGGCGTCGTCACGGCGGATCCGACAAGACATTTCGACCCGAAGGGCAAGATGCCATCCCCGTTCACCATCGATCTGCAAAAGGGTCTTCGCAAATCGCTGCCGTTCGAGGACAAGCGCGATTTCGAGGAGGCCAAAAAGGGCTTCATCGCAGCGCCTCCCTACAAGCAGATCATGGCCGAGGCCGGTCACGTCGCTTGGGACATGGGCAGCTATGAGTTCCTGCTGATCGACAAGGAATACGACACGATCCATCCGTCGCTCAGGAGGCAGGCTGTCCTCAACATGGCCTACGGCCTGTACGAGGTCCTGCCCGGAAAGATCTACCAGGTCCGCGGTTTCGACCTCGCCAACATCAGCTTCATAAAGGGCGACACGGGCTGGATTGTCTTCGACCCGCTGACGGCCAAGGAAACGGCAGCGGCGGCGCTGAAGTTCATCAACGAGAAAGTAGGCGAACGCCCCGTAACCGCTGTGGTCTATTCCCACTCCCACGCGGACCACTTCGGCGGCGTACGTGGGGTCGTGGACGAAGCGGATGTGAGGAGCGGCAAGATCAAGATCATAGCCCCGGTCGGGTTCATGCAATACGCCGTGTCGGAAAACGTCTACGCCGGCAATGCCATGTCGCGTCGCCTGTTCTACCAGTACGGCGTGCTGNNCCGGCGGAGATGAACACCTACTTCCCCGACCTGAAGGCCTTCTGGGCGGCGGAGAACATCACCGGAACCGTGCACAACATCTACACCCTCCGGGGGGCCCTGGTGCGCGATGCCCTCGAGTGGTCGAAACAGATCAACGAGGCTCTGTACCGTTTCGGCAGGGAGGCGGAGGTGATGTTCGCCTCGCACAGCTGGCCGCGCTGGGGAAACGCAAGGATCCAGGAGATCATGCGTGCCCAGCGGGACATCTACGCCAACCTGAACAACGAAGTGCTGCACCTGGCCAACCAGGGGGTCACGATCAACGAGATCCACAACGTCTACCGTCCGCCCAAGAGCCTGCAGAACCAGTGGGCGGCCCACAGCTACCACGGCTCCGAGGAGCACAACAGCAGGGCGGTGATCAACCGCTATCTCGGCTACTGGGACGCAAACCCCGCGACCCTGATCCCGCTGTCGCCGCGGGATTCCGCCCCGCTCTACGTCGAGATGATGGGGGGTGCCAAGAAGATCATGGGCAAGGGGAAGGAACTCTATGACGAGGGAAAGTACTCCCATGCCCTGGAAATATTAAACAAGCTGGTGTATGCCGAGCCGGACAACCAGGCCGCCAAGGACCTGCTTGCCGATGTATACGAGCAGATCGGCTATCAGAAGGAAAGTCCCAGCGTGCGCAACAGTTTCCTGGCCGGGGCCTATGAACTTCGCAACGGCATTCCGAAGGGAGCATCACCCAAGACCAGCGGCCCCGACATGGTCCGTGCCATGACCACGGATCTGTGGCTCGACTTCCTGGGAATCCGCCTGGACAGCAAAAAGGCGGAGGGGGTCAATTTCGTTGTAAACCTCTTGACGCCCGATAACGGGGAGAAGTTCGTGGTTGAACTGAGCAACGGGACACTCACGAATATCAAGGGTTATCAGGCTGAGAAGTCGGATCTCACGATCACGATCAACCGCTCCGATCTCGAGAAGACGATGATGGGAGCGGTGAGCTTCGACGACCAGATCAAGACGGGCAAGGCGAAGCTGGAGGGGGACCGCAAGCCGTACGAACAGCTGAAGGGGATGCTTGTCCAGTTCGATCCGGGCTTCGAGATCCTGCCGGGAACGGGCCCGAAGGATCTGACACCGGCGAAGGATGCGTTCGCGCAGGAGCCGCCGGCGGTGCAGGCGATCACCGATTAGCGATAACCCCATGCTCAACATGGTGTGAGAAAAACCGGACCATCGATTCCAGCGGAGCTTGCCCGCGACTCCGCTGAAATCCTTTTGTGCTACGGTACTCCAGACGAGAGAGGCCAGCGAGGGTGTACCCCCCGGTCCCCCCCAAGGGGGACTGTATAGTTTTTGTATAGTAGACAGACCAAAACAACGGGTACGAATCAGTACGAGGATTCCTCCCCGAAGGGGAAAAACCATAAACAAAACAAAATAAAGAGGGTCAGCGGGTACTACGCTGACCCCTTTGGTGTTTCACTCTTAATCAGGAGGTTGAAGGT
>DKBG01000233.1 GCA_002451155.1 Ignavibacteria bacterium UBA6906 | reverse complement strand
GGCGAGGCCGGCGTGGTGGCCATCTTCACGAGAAAGATGCTGAAGGGAGAAGACCCGGTTATCAACGGTGAGGGGAAGCAGACGCGGGACTATGTCTTTGTCGGTGATGTGGTCCGGGCAAATCTCCTCGCGCTGGAGCACCCGGGGTCGGGCGTGTACAATGTCGGGACCGGTGTGGAGACAGACGTGAATATCCTTTTCCGACACCTGAAGCGGCTCACGGGGAGCGGGTGCGAAGAGCGACACGGCCCCGCGAAGAAGGGGGAGCAGATGAGAAGCGTGCTGGACGCAAAGAAGATTGCCGGAGAGCTGGGCTGGAGCGTGACTGTTCCGCTTGAGGAGGGGCTGCGTCGGACCGTCGAGTACTTCCGTCATGAGAACGCGAATGCCAGGGAGAACTGACATCCTGAATGTCGAGAAGCTCTTTTCGGGAGAGCGAATCGCCATCGCGCGCGCGATCTCGGAGGTTGAAAACGAATCTCCGATTGCGGAGAAGCTCCTGCGCTCGATCTTCCCGAGGACAGGAAACAGCTACCGGATCGGTATCACCGGTCCCCCTGGTGCCGGTAAAAGCACGATCACAAACAGGCTTGCCCTGCACTACAGGAAATCAGGCCTGCAGGTTGGGATCATTGCCGTAGATCCGACCAGTCCATTCACCGGAGGAGCGCTGTTGGGGGACAGGGTCCGGATGACGGATGTGGATCTGGACAGCGGGGTGTTCATCAGAAGCATGGCCTCACGGGGAAGTCTGGGGGGACTCAGCAGGAGGGCAGTGGAGGCCGCCGACGTTCTTGACTCGGCAGGGAAGGATGTGATCATCATGGAAACGGTTGGGGTGGGGCAGTCGGAGCTGGATATCGCGGGGGCGGCTGACACGACGGCGGTGGTCCTGGTTCCGGAATCAGGCGATTCGATTCAGGCCATGAAGGCAGGCCTTGTGGAGATCGCGGATCTGTTCGTTCTTAACAAAGCGGATCGTGCGGGGGCCGACCAGGCCGTGATGTCACTTCAGATGATATTGAATTTCCGGGCCACCGAAGACTGGCAGGTGGGTGTCCTCAAAGCTGTCGCCAGCGAGGGAAAGGGAATTGAGGAGGTTGCCGGAAAGATTGCAGAGCACAGGCGATTTATGGAGCGGACAGGTGCCCTTGAGGTTAGGAGGCGGGCCCGATTGGAGCGGAGAATCAGAGACCTCGTGTCGGATCGGTTGCGCGTGGATTTCTGGACGCCCGAAAGGGAGGCGATGCTTGCCGGCATCGTGGGGGACACTATGGCGAGACGGATGAGTCCCTATGACGCCGCCGGCGTTCTTCTCGGCCAGTTCACCCCGCAGGGATGAGCGGCACAGCTCCGGGCATATCGAGGAGGCGGGACCAATGGATTTCCAGATAACGGACAGCATGAGAGCGGTACAGGACGTTGCCCGTACCTTTGCGGAGAACGAGATTCGGCCCCTGGTCATGAAATACGATGAGTCTCAGGAGTTTCCGGTCGATCTCATCATGAAGCTCGGGGGGCTCGGGTTCATGGGGATGACCTGGCCGACGGAGCTCGGTGGCGCAGGACTCTCCGATCTCGAGATGACAGTGGTCATCGAGGAGCTCGCGAGGGTGGATCCGTCCGTGGCCCTCACCGTCGCCTCCCACAACAGTCTCTGCTCGGGCCACCTGGTGATGTTCGGGTCGGAGGAACAGAAGAGACGGTATGTTCCCGACCTTGCCGCCGGACGCGCTCTGGGTGCCTGGGCGCTGACCGAGCCAGGCTCAGGAAGCGATTCGGGGGGAATGCGGACGACTGCAATGCGCGAGGGAGACGGCTGGGTCCTGAACGGGAGCAAGACGTTCATAACCCAGGGGTCAGTCGCGTCCACATATGTAGTCATGGCCGTGAGCGACCCCGCGCTCGGGAAGAAAGGGATCAGCGCGTTCATCCTCGAAAAGGGAATGGAAGGCTTTCATGTTGGGAAGAAGGAGAGTAAACTCGGTGTGCGCGCGAGTGATACGGCCACGTTGATGTTCGACCATGTTCGTGTACCGGCGGCGAACCTCATCGGCGCTCCCGGTGAGGGGTTCAGGCAGGCGCTGCGTGTCCTGGACGGCGGACGCATCGGTATTGCCGCCCTTTCCGTGGGAATTGCACAGGGTGCCCTGGATGCGAGTCTTGCCTACGCGAAGGAGCGCCGACAGTTCAACCGTCCGATCGCCGATTTTCAAGCGATTCAATGGAAACTGGCCGATATGGCGACCGAGATCGCCGCGGCACGGCTGCTGACTCATCGTGCAGCAGACCTCAAGCGCAGGGGTGAACCCTACGCGATCGCTGCATCAGAGGCGAAGCTGTTCGCGAGCGAAGCGGCCGTCCGTGCGACAGGCGAGGCGGTCCAGATTCACGGCGGCTACGGGTTCACAAAGGACTATCCGGTCGAAAAGTTGTACCGGGACGTAAAACTGATGACGATCGGCGAAGGGACTTCGGAGATTCAGAGGATGGTCATCGCACGGTCGTTGCTTAACTACTGAGGAGTCCATCTATGCCAGGAATTGGCTCCCCGCTCCCAGACAGTCCGGCCGCCCGGAAGAACCTCCATGATTATGAGGTCCTTCTCCGACGCCTGGAGGAGATAACCTCCGAGGTCAAATTGGGCGGGGGCAAGGAATCGACTGAACGCCATCGCCGACGGGGGAAAATGACCGCCCGGGAGCGAATCGCGGTCCTTTCTGATCCCGACAGCCGTTTCCTTGAAATCGGTACTCTTGCAGCGTTTGAGATGTACGAGGAATACGGGGGTGCGCCTTCATCGGGGACCCTTTTCGGAATCGGGACCGTGAAGGGCAGAGACGTCGTCATAGTCGCCAACGACGCGACAGTCAAGGCGGGTGCGTGGTTTCCCCTTACCTGCAAGAAGAATCTCAGGGCGCAGGAGATCTCGATTGAGAACCGGCTCCCGATCGTCTACCTTGTGGATTCGGCGGGAGTGTTCCTGCCACTGCAGTNNTGCGTTGCCGGCGGGGCGTACCTCCCGATCATGAGTGACGAAGCGCTGATCGTGGACGGCACGGGGAGCGTCTTCCTTGCCGGGTCGCATCTCGTGAAAGCGGCAATCGGCGAAGAGATCGAGAATGAAGCCCTGGGAGGGGCGACAGTCCACTGCGAGATCAGTGGAGTGACTGACCACAAGATGGCGAACGACCGGGAATGCCTTGAGCGTGTGCGCA
>DKBG01000061.1 GCA_002451155.1 Ignavibacteria bacterium UBA6906 | reverse complement strand
CACGACGATCCGGATGCTCTGCGGTGTTCTGCTCCCCTCAGCAGGATCGGCCACGGTCCTTGGATTCGACCTCAGGAAAGACCCGGACCGCGTGAAGGAAAGAATCGGGTACCTCTCCCAGCGGTTTTCCCTCTATGGCGATCTCACGGTGGATGAGAATATCGAGTTCTTCGCCGAGATCAACGGCGTNNCGCGACTTCTGGAAGCTCCTCGCCCGGCTTCAGCGGGAGGGCCTCACCATCCTCCTCACCACGCCCTACCTCGACGAGGCGGAGCGGTGCACGCGCGTGGCTCTGATGGACAAGGGAAAAGCCATGGTGGTCAGCACTCCAGGTGAAATCAAACAGCGGATGCCCGGTCAGGTGGTCGAATTCGTCTGCCATCCGGTGCGGACGGCCTTCCAGGCACTGAAAGGTCGCGAAGAACTGATGGAAGTCCAGGCGTTCGGAGACAGGTTGAATGTTGTAGTTGCAGACGCGCGGCGGGATACACCCACCGTCGAAAGAATCCTCCGCGCTGCCGGGGTGTCGATCACCGGAGTGCGGAGAATCTCGCCGACGCTCGAGAACGTGTTCATCTCCCTGCTGACACAAAGAGAAGAAAAAGAGGTTTAGGCATGAAGTGGACAATAGCTGGCTGGATGCTCTGCACGGCCCTGGCAGTCGCGCAGACTCGGACCTCCCTCACGCTGGAGGAGGCGATTAGGATCGGCAAAGAAAACAACCGTGGGCTGAAGATTTCTGCAGCACGGGCCGAGGCTGATCAGGCGCGTGCGTCGGAGGCCGGCGCCATGCGGTTCGCCGGGCTCGCGTTCTACGGGTCCTATTACCATCTCCAGGAAGGTCAGTTTCGACTCGCAGCGACCTCTATCCCCCTGCCAATCTCGGTAGGAAATGTACCACCGAATCAATATGTCCTTCGCCTGGGACTCCGTCAGCCGCTCTTTACGGGCTCGCGTCTCTCCGCAACCGCAGAAGCTGCCGCGCTGCAGGCAAGCGCCTCCGAGCTTGACCGAGCCATGTCGGAGGAGGATGTGACGTTGAACGTGAGCGCGGCCTACTGGAGCCTTTACCAGGCACGCCAGGTGGAACGATTTTCCCGGGAGAATGTCCTGCGCCTCGAATCGTATCGCGTTGACACAGAACGACTCATGAAAGCGGGACTCGCCACGCGGAACGACCTGCTTCGGGTGGAGGTCCAGCTCTCCGGCGCGCGGATCAATCTCATCGAGATGGAAAACGACGCCCTGATCGCAGAAATGAACCTGAACTCCGTGCTTGCCCAACCGACCACAACAGCGATCCAGCTCCTGTCGACTCCGGAGGCTTTTGCCGGCCCCGCGCTGCAGGAGACTGGCGGAGATTCCGTACAACATCTCGCCGCCATCGCTGCCGGCCGCCGGACCGACCTCCAGGCCGCCTCAACACGCGTCCAGGCGGCGGGGGCATCGGTGACCGCTGCGAAGGGAGGGTGGTGGCCCCAGATTGAATTCAACGCCAATTTCAACTACAACAATCCGAACTCCCGGTACCAGCCGATAACACCTGAATTTCTGGGCAAGTGGGATGTGGGCGTGACAGTCTCAATGGACATCTGGAACTGGGGAGCCACTGGAAATCGCGTCGAGCAGGCTGAGGCCGCCCTAAAACAGGCACGCCTCCAGGAATCCCAGCTCGCCGAAAACGTCTCCCTGGAGGTGCACAGGGCTTCACTCAACCTCCACCGCGCAGGGCAGAAGTTGTCCGTCGCGAAAATCGGTGTGGATCAGGCGACCGAAAATCTCCGCGTGTCATCGGAGAAGTACCGGTCCGGGCTTTCCACCCCGACAGACCTGCTCGACGCGGAACTTTCGTTGCTCCAGAGCCAGACCCAGCTCTCCGGCGCGCGGGTGGAGCTGGCTCTCGCCCGGGCGGCCCTCGCCCGGGCAATAGGGGGGCAGGAGACCGTCGGAGAAGCAGTGAAATGAACGATCAGGCGATCGAAGTCTTTGAGCTCACAAAGGCATTCGGCCGGTTCACCGCGGTCGATCATGTGAGTTTCACCGTTCGACGCGGAGAGATCTTCGGCTTCCTCGGCGCAAACGGGGCGGGCAAGTCCACCACAATCCGGATGCTGTGTGGTCTCCTCCAGCCGACATCGGGCTCGGCGACTGTGGCCGGGTATGACATCAATACAGAGACCGAACTCGTCAAACGACACATCGGGTACATGTCACAGAAATTTTCGCTCTACGACGACCTGACCGTTGAGCAGAATATCCGGTTCTTCGGGGGCGTGTACGGCCTGACCGGCGTACGGCTGAGCGAACGGATGGAGTGGGCGCTTGGGATTGCGGACCTGAAAGGGCGGGAACACCTGCTGACCCGGACACTCCCGGGAGGATGGAAACAACGGCTTGCCCTCGGCTGCGCGGTGCTTCACCAGCCGACGATCGTCTTTCTCGACGAGCCGACCGGCGGTGTGGATCCGATCTCGCGCCGGTCATTCTGGGAGCTCATCAACCAGCTCTCGGGCGAAGGAGTCACAGTCCTTGTCACCACGCACTTTCTCGATGAGGCGGAATATTGCAACGATATCATCATGATCAACGCCGGCCGCCTGATCGCTACGGGGAGCCCGATGGAGCTCAAGACCCGGCATATCACCAGTCCGATGCTTGAGGTAACCATTCGGAACGGCGCGGTTGTCGACGCGCTCGACGCGCTGCGAAAGGAAGCCTGGGTGCTGGAATGCTCGGTCTTCGGGACACACCTCCACGTCATGGTACGGGACGAAGCCTCCGGCAGGGATGCCATCACAAGGACCCTGGCCCGCAACGGCATCGAGGTCGGTCAGATCATACGCATCATACCCTCCCTGGAAGACGTGTTCCTCTTCCTTCTGGAGGAGGATGCAAAGGCAAACGCGGCATAAAGGAATCAGATGGCGACCAAACTCCGATCCCTCAAACCGGTTATTCTCAAAGAGTTCCGTCAAATCAGGCGCGACCCTACCTCCCTGGGAATGCTGCTGGTCCTCCCGGCGGCATTGATCATCCTTGTGGGATACGCCCTGAATTTCGATGTGAAGCATATCCCCCTTGTTATCTTCGACCAGAGCAAGTCTCCCGAAAGCAGGCAATTCCTTGAGCAATTCAAGCGGTCGGAGTATTTCACCTACAGCTATGAAGCATTCGGATACGAGGAGATTGAGGAGCGCTTCCTTAGGAGTCAGGCGAGCGTCGCGGTGGTCATCCCGGGCTCCTTCGGCCGTGACCTCATCGCCGGTCGCGAAACGCACGTGCAAATCCTTGTGGACGGCGCGGATGCCAACACGGGCGGGCAGGCGGTGAACTATGCCGCCCGCATGACAGTAGACTATTCAAACCGACTTCTTGCCGATGCATTTATGCGTACCGGCCGCCGGCAGTATGTGCCGATCGATTTCCAGCCCCGCATCTGGTATAACCCTGACCTGATCTCGACAAAATTCCTTGTTCCCGGTCTGATCGGGCTCATCCTGGTGCTGACCTCAGTCGTCTCGACTTCCCTGACGGTGGTACGCGAGAAGGAACGGGGAACCATGGAGCAGATTATGGTGTCTCCGCTCCGCCCTGCACAGGTTGTCATCGGCAAGACCATTCCCTACCTGATCATCAGCCTGGGCGCCGCCACGGTCATTCTCATTGTGGGATATCTCCTCTTCGATATAGAGGTGAAAGGGAGTCTCCTTGTCCTCTACGCCGGCATTCTGTCAATCATTCTCGGGGCGCTCGGTCAGGGGCTGTTCATCTCCAGCATCACCGACTCGCAACAGGTCGCGTTCATCCTGGCGGTGCTCAGCTCGCTTCTGCCCTCCTTCATTCTCTCGGGGTTCATTTTTCCGGTCACCAGTATGCCCATCGCGCTCCAGGTTCTCTCGAACATCGCGGTGACGAAATTCTTCCTGGTCGTAGTCCGCGGAGTGATGCTGAAGGGGGTGGGATTTGACGCCCTCTGGCCCCAGTTTGTGTACATGATGCTCTTTGCCGCTGTGACGCTCGGCGTGAGTATGAAGCGAATGCAAAAACGAACCCTGTAGCGGAGATAAGGGTATGCGCGACAGTCTGAGAGTCATCGGCGAGATGATCAGGAAGGAATTCTTGCAGATCAGGCAGGACAAGAGGATGCTCATGGTGTCGATCCTCGCCCCGGTCATCCAGGTGATCCTTCTCGGCTACGCAGCGACGACCGATATCACGAACACTACGATGGTCATCTGTGACCTGGACAAGACGGCGGAGAGCAGGGAGTTGATCCGGCGGTTCACGACGTCCGAGTATTTCATCGACGGATATCGGGTCGACCGCCCATCCGACATTGACCGCTATATCGAGCGTTCGATGGCGACCGTCGCGCTTGTCATCCCGGTGGACTTTGGCCGCAGGCTGCTCGCCCGGGAATCAGCTCCCCTCCAGATTGTGCTCGACGGCACGGACGCAAATTCTTCGAACATTCTCCTCGGCTATTCGACGCAGATCATTTCTTCATTTTCCCAGACGGTTGTGGCGAACAGGAGCGGGGGAGGCGCGGGACCCCGGCTTGCCCGAATTGTCCCCGAACCGCGGATCTGGTTTAACCCTGATCTGAAGAGCCAGTTTTACATGGTCCCGGGAGTTGTTGCCCTGGTGTTGATGATCATTACCATGACGCTCACGGCGCTCGGAATCGTCCGGGAAAAGGAGGCTGGAACCCTCGAACAGCTGATGGTGACTCCCATCAGGCCATATCAGCTCATTCTTGGGAAGCTCGTTCCTTTTGCCCTGATCGGGTTTGTCGACATCGTCTTTGTTCTTTCAGTGGCACACTTCTGGTTCGGTGTCCCGATCCGGGGGAGCATACCACTTCTTTTCGGACTGAGCGGATTATTCGTCCTCACCACACTCGGGCTTGGGCTGCTGGTCTCAACCATCGCGAAATCACAACAGCAGGCAATGCTCATAGCGCAGTTCTTCTTTATGTTTCCCTTCATGCTGCTTGGAGGGTTTGCGTTTCCCATTGCCAACATGCCCCCAATCATCCAGGCTATCACCTACATCTTCCCGCTCCGGTATTTTCTTGTCATCGTACGGGGGATATTCCTGAAAGGGACGGGAATCGCGGAGCTCTGGGACCAGGCACTGCCCCTGCTGGCGATCGGCGTTGTTATCTTCGCTCTAAGCGTGTTGAGATTCCAGAAGAAGCTGAAGTAGCGAGGGCAGGGAGGCGGGGAAGAAGGTGACGGTTCCCCCCCCCGCGCGTCAGCGACCGCGGTGCGGAGGGAGAATACATCTGGCTCGGTGCAACTCAATCTGCGGGCAGCGCCTCATGCAAAGAGCGCGCTGCTGAACGATCGTCGGTGTTTGACCGTCACAGGGTCTTCGTCCCCCATGAGCTTGAAGATCGCCACCACGGTGCGGCGGGCCCCATCATCGTCATACTCCCGGTTCCCTCGCACGATCTCGATATACTTCTCGACCGCTTGATCAAAATCGCGAGCCTGGACGAGTGCGGCTGCTTCGAGGTAGGCGGCTTTCACCGGGCTCTCGGGCAAGGAAGCCGGGTGCTGCGCCTTCTGACTCACCGACGCAATCGTTCTGACCGACTCGGCCAGCTGGAATTGGTCGGAGTCTTCCTCAATCGGCGCGACCAGGTCGATCGCGCGTTGCGGATCGGAGAACAGGAGGATCCGGGCGAGGAGCGCCCTCGCGGTGTGATTCTCCCCTTCCTTCGCCAGGACATCCTCCAGGAGCGTTCGGGCACCATCCTGATCGCCGCGGGCCAACAACTCATTCGCTTCAGCCAGGGACTTCCGGTGGGGGCTGGGAAGGGCTTTCTCCAGCCATTGTTCAACTGCCCGCTCCGGCAGGGCACCTGTGAACTCATCAGCCACCTTGCCATCGATGAAGAGCTTGACGTTGGGAATTCCCCGAACGCCGTATTGCCTGGCAATCTCCTGATGGATGTCCGAATTCACTTTCGCGAGTTCCCATCTTCCCCCGCTCTTGCCTGCCAGCCGCTCGAGGACCGGCCCGAGCACCCGGCATGGGCCACACCATTCAGCCCAGAAATCGACAAGCACGGGGACTGTCTTACTGCGCTCAATAACATCTGTCGAAAAATCGTTTACGTCGTACGTCATCAGTTCAGGGTCCATTCTGTTCGGGAAGCTCTCTGTACCAAAGTATGAAATTGGTTCTCTCATGCAAATCATTTCCCTTTGAATTCGCTGCTGCCTGCCGTATATTCTTCGAAAATGAAGATCGGGCAGAATCATGAGTCGTCTTCTGCAGATAGGATGCGCTGTTTTCGCCATCGGGGTCACGGTCGCCCTCAGGACGGGGGACCACGCGTTCTGCCAGACCCCGAGACCTCTCACGGTCGTCGCGATCGGGGACGTCGGCGAGGGTGGAAAGGTGCTGCGGCACAACGCGGAGACCTTGCTGGAGATGGCGAATGGCATGAATGACGCCGGTGTGTTCGATGTCCTCCTGTTTCTCGGCGACAACTTTTACGAAACAGGATTGAACCTGCCCGAAGAGGACGTCGAAGGAAAGGTCAAAGAGGTGCTCGGACCGTTCAGGGAGATTTTTGATTTTGTGCCGCCGGATCGGGTCCATGCGATTTCAGGCAATCACGATTATTACCGGACGCTGGCCCTCAAGACGTCACTGCTGTTCGGCCTGGTTTCCCTTGCTGAGCTCCCCGTCGGCATGTCGGACAAGGGAAATCGCAGGGCGGCGGAGATCGAATTCTGGACGTACCATTCCGGGTATCCTTCCTCCGTCGCGTACCCGATCTCGGAGGGATCCGCAGTTTCTGCCGAATTCATCTTCGTTGATTCACCGGTGTTTCTCCGGACTGACCCCGCCCGCTGGAGGGGAGCGCTTGACAGCCTGAGCAGACTCCTTCGACGGTCCGCTTTGCGGCGCGGGGTGATCTGGCGCAGTCTCGTTATGCACCACCCGATCCGGAGCGTCGGAGTCCATGGCGGATATTCGATCTGGGATGACGAAACCCGGACGGTCGAATATCTTACAAACTGCGACCGGGACAGCAATGCGGTTGGATGGTTGAAGAACTGGCTTGACCCGGAGGATTGCTGCGCCGACCGGTATCGGTGGTACATTGACTCGCTTCAGGCTGCAGTGGATCGGGGCGGCGCGACAATCCAGATCGCGCTTTCCGGTCACGATCATAGCCTCCAGCTGCTCCCGCTGCGAGAGCAGCATGACGGTCTCAATGTCCGGCCCGGAGTTCAGGTAGTCTCAGGGGCCGGCGCGAGGCCATCCCGGGTTCGCCTGCCACTCCCGCCCCGTGAGTTCACATCATCCAACGCGGCGGGGGAAGGGATCTCCTTTCCCGGGTTCGTCCAGATGAAATTCGCTCGCGAGCGCGTACGCCTGATTTTCTTTAACGGCAGCGAGGCCCGTCCTCTCGACATGGGAGGGGGGGCGTTGGAATTCTGGATCGACAGAAAGGGGAATCTGGTCGAGGCAGCGAAACAACAGTAAAAGGAGATCAGCCGTGCCCGTTCGAATACTCCCGGGGGATGACCTGTATCCCCCCTTCACTGGCTTTCCGAAAGAAGCGCTCACATTTCTACGGGCCCTCAAGCGAAACAACACCCGTCCTTGGTTCCAGGCGCACAAGAACGACTATGAGGAATTCGTGCGCTTTCCAATGCAGTGTCTCATTGCTGCTCTCGCAGGACGGATGGCGGACATCGCTCCGGAGTTCGACTTCAATCCGCGGCGTTCGATCTTCCGGATCTACCGGGATGTTCGGTTCAGCAAGAACAAGGCACCCTATAAGACCAACATCGCCGCCAGCTTTGATCAGAGGGGGAGGAAAGGGCCGACCGAGACGCCAGGCCTCTACCTGGGAATAGAACCGGGGGAGATTTATATCGGGGGCGGACTGTACATGCCGACCGGCCCTCAGCTCAAAGCGATCAGGGCTTCAATCGCTGATCGGCCGGACGAATGGCTCGAGGTAGTCGAGAACCGGACGTTCCGGAGGGTCTTTGGGGGAATTGAAGGTGAGAAGCTTTCCAGAGCACCCCTCGGGTATCCGAAAGATCATCCCCTGATCGGATACCTCACACACAGGCAGTTCTACACCGGCGTCGTACGGGAGGAGAGCGCCTGCTACTCGGCGAAGTTCCCCGACACGGTCGTTCGCGTGTTCAATGATATCCTACCGTTGGTGCGGTGGCTCACCAGGGCCATTGGGTGAGGTCTTCGCCCCCTCCCGGCGGAATCGGTCTGACGACCGGCGGAGATGATCCCCGGTCCGTCCGGTCGAGGCCGGCCGGGGTTCGAATGAGCCTGCGCTATGGAACGACAACGCCGCCTGAAAGGCGGCGTTGTCGTTCAGGATGAGTGCCCCGGAACAGGAGGCATTACGCCTCTCGCAGGGCTGTCAGGATATTCAGCCGGGCTGCACGCACAGCGGGAAAAAATCCCCCGATGAGTCCCATGGTGACGGCAAAAACAAATGACGCGGTGATAATCGAGGGGGAAAGGGCGAATCCGAACCCGAGTTCCGAGAACGATCCGAAATTCGTCGTTGAGATCCGGACGAAAGACATCAAGGCGGCGAGACCGATTCCTACACTTCCGCCGATGAGCGACAGAAGGGTGGATTCAACCAGGAAGGCCCCGAGCACGCTCCTTCGTCTGAACCCGAGGGCCCGCAACGTGCCGATCTCGACCGTCCTGTTAGCGACAGCGGCATACATGGTGATCACCGCTCCGATGACCGCTCCAATGCTGAAGATGAATGTAACAAGCAATCCGAGGATTCTAACGAAGGACGACATCAATGCCGATTGCTCGCGGTAATACTCTCTTTCCCGTTTCACGTCTCCCATCTGTGTCCGGGGATCCTGCTCGACAGAAGCTTTGAATCGCGTGAATTCCTCAGGGTTCCTCAAGCGAACCGTGACCGATGAGAAGACGGGCCGGCCAAACGACGGCATGAACTGTTCCACGTCTCCCCAGATCTCTGATTCAAATGCGGACCCTTGCGCGGCGAAGTGCCCGACGATCACCCAGTCGGACTCCCCGAACCGGATCGTCTGCCCGATTTCGCAACCCTGGAAGCGTCTGGCGATATTCTGGCCGATGATGATCTCGTCTGTTCCAAAGCGGAACATCCGCCCCTCGGTCAGCCGTACCTGGGGCCGCAGTTGCATCGCCCCGGGCGATATTCCCCGAACGGAAATATTCCCCATATCGCCCGTTTCTTTCTTTTCGAGGTTGATCAGCACGTATGTCTCCGTCGATGCCTGGGGTTTGCCGTCCGCCCCGCGCGCGATCTGAGGGAGCGTTGTGATGATGTTTGCCGCATCCCGCTCGATCTGACTCACGAGTTCTGACGTTGAAGACCGCCGGATCACAATTGCGTTGTCATCGGAACCCGTGTCGATGAGGGCGACTTCAATCCCATGGGCGAGCATGAGGACGGCGGCGAAGACAAAGACGACAAGCGCAAGACCGGCAAGCGTCATCGTCGTGGTGAGACGGCGAGTCCAGAGACTCCGCCAGGAATAGGAGAGTGGAATCTTCATTGCGCTATCCTACGGATCGTAGCCCGTCTGCCGTGTTCATCCGCAGCGCCCGCATTGCGGGGAACATCGCCGCAACCAGGCCCGCAGCAAGTGAGACTCCGGCGGCGATAATAATGGTGAGCGGTTCCACGTTTACGATCGGGAAGAATGTCGGGAATGCTGCTGCAAGTGCTCCTGCGGCCGGGAATGTCAGCGCCAGCCCGATGGCCCCGCCAAGGATGGCGATCACCATGGACTCCCCCCCGATCAACCCGACGATGTGAATACCGCTGAATCCGATTGTCTTCAATACCGCGTACTCTCTCATTCGTTCCCGGGCTGACATGACAATCGTATTGGCGAGAACCAGCAGGATGATCCCCACGATGAGATAGGATGCCGCCTTCAACGAGGTGATGATTGAGCTGGACATTGAGACGAAGCTCTGCTGGAATTCCCGTTCCGTCTCCGTTTTAGTCCTGGCCCTCGAATTTTCAAACATGCCGTCGATTTCACCACCCACACGGGGCATGTCGTCGGGCCGGTCGACCTGAATGACATACCACCCGACCATTCCCTCACGGGCAGGCTGCATCTCGCGGATCCGTTCGTTGAGGTACTTCCAGTGGAAGAACATCTGGGTCTCGTCGGTCGTTCGGTCACGTCCCCGATAGATCCCCCGGACAGTAAATTCCCATCGTCCGGGGAAGATATCTCCTTCGATTGGAATGACGTCCCCCAGCGCGAATCCCTGCTCCGCCGCGAGCTTGGCGCCGACGATACAGGCGTTCCGTTCTGCCTTGAATAGCGCCAGCTGGTCGGGGGATATGATAAACTCCGGATACAGATCGAAGTAGGTGTCCGATTCGACGGCGATGCGAGGGAAGAAGTTCTTGAAGTCAGCTGCGTCCTTGTACACCCCACCGAACCAGTTCGCGAAGGATGCGGCGGACACGCCGGGCACGTTGGCGATCCGATCCAGATAGGAATAGGGGAGAGGGAGAATGAACGAGACCGCATGCCGGGTGATCATCCTGTTCTGGGCCGATGCCTCCACGCCGGCGCTCCAGGCGGTGACAATAGTCCGTATGAAGCCGAACGCCGCGACAGCGATGGCTATACCGAAAATCGTCAGCAATGTTCGCAATTTGTGCCGGAGCGTGTTCTTTAGGACCAGATTTAGGACGAACATGCGTGATAGCTCAGGCGAGCTCCCCCTTTTCGAGATGCGTCACAGTATGTGCTTTTTCGGCCGCCCGGGGATCGTGAGTGACCATGACGATCGTTTTGCGGAATTCCTTGTTCAGCCGATCCAGGAGATCCATGATTTCCCCCGCAGAGACTTTGTCGAGGTCCCCGGTCGGCTCGTCGGCGACGAGAAGCGTCGGATCGGTGACAATGGCGCGAGCGATCGCGACGCGCTGCTCCTGCCCACCGGAGAGCTGCTTCGGATAATGAGCCATCCGGTCAGCGAGGCCGACAAGCTTCAGCGCAAGTTCCACGCGGTTCCGACGCTCGCTTTTGGAAAGGTTCGTCAGAAGGAGGGGGAGCTCTACGTTATCAAACGCCGTCAGCACCGGAAGGAGATTGTAGAACTGAAACACAAATCCGATGTGTGAGGCGCGCCACCTGGCGAGGGCCGATTCGTTCAGCTGCCCGATGTTCGTTCCCTGAACGATCACTTCTCCGCTGGTGGGACGGTCGATTCCGGCGATCAGATTCAGCAGAGTCGTTTTACCCGATCCTGACGGTCCCATTAGTGCAAGAAACTCACCCTCCGGAACGGCAATGTTGATTTGTTGCAGGACCGGAATTTCAATGCTGTCCCTGTGATAACTCTTTGAGACGTTCCGAACTTCGACCATCGGACGGCCGATGGATTCTCCCATTGCCTTACTCCCTCGATCTGATGAGGATTATTGTACCGCCACACGTGTACCCGACTCAAGCCCGGACCCAGGACGGTTGACAATCATGTCGCCTTCGGATACCCCGCCCAGTATCTGGGTGGTGGCTCCAATCTGTTCGCCGATTCTCACCTCCACCTGTTCGGCGATTCCTTCCCGGACCCGGAAGAGAAGCCACCCCCGGTCGCTGCGTACAAGCGCCGATGTTGGGACCGTCAGCTTGGGGGCGGCTCCGGAACCCGGACCGGGAGAGTCGGCGGAAAGGAACAACACCTTCGCGCTCATCTCCGGCAGGACGCGTTCGTCTCTCTTGGCAAACGCGATCTTTGTCAGGACGGTAGCTTTGGCACGGTCTGCAGTCGGAACGATTTTATATACGTATCCCGGATACCGCATATCAGGATAGGCGTCAAGGGTTATTTCACAGGGCTGCCCGATTGTGACGCGCGTGATATTCGATTCGGAGACATCGGCTTCGACCTGCAGGGAGGACATGTCAGCCATAGTGACGACCGCAGCACGCGAGTTTGCCGTCGCAGCGAGCGGGGCGACGACTTCTCCCACGTCGGCGTTCTTGGTGAGGACTGTCCCATCAAACGGCGCGCGAATGCGGGTGTTCTCCAGTGCCACCTCGGCAGATCGGATCGCGGCGCGCGCTGAACGAATTGATGCGATCACTCGATCATGGCGCGCCTTCGCGCTCGTGAGCTCTGCGGTGGAAGTGAGCCCGGAGGCATACAGGGTCTGCTGGCGGTCGTATGTCTGCCGCGAATCGGCGGAATCGGCCTCTGCCACTCCTAGATCTGCGTGTGCCTTCTCCAGGAGGGCGGCCATATCCGAGTCCTCCAGTTGGGCGAGAATCTGACCCTTGCGAACCCGGTCCCCCTCCTCAACGTAGAGCTTCTCGAGTCTTCCGGTCCCCTTTGATGCAACGGCGGCCTTTACCTGGGCGACAACGTATCCGCTGGCGGTCAGAACGGTATTGGCCTGGGAGGGGGAGACGAGCAGGACGGGCACCGTCTCGACCCGGACGGGTGGAGTGACACTGTCCTTCAAAAAGAATACTGCCGCAGCCGCAGCGATTATGAGAAGAGGGATCAGGATCTTCCAGGGAGTTCTCCCCGGGGGCAGGCCCTCCTTCTGTTCACTGCTCAGGCGTAGAGCTGAGAGATCGACTTTGTCTGAGGTCATGGGGGCACGGTGGCGTATCACACACCTAACGCAGAACGAGGCCCAAAAGTTTCACACAAAAAGTTTATTGGGTCTCTGGCTCCGGCTTCTCGAGGGACTTCTTGTACGCCCACTCAATATACGGGAGCTTTAGAACCGTTCGAAGTGCGGGTGGACGGTGTTTTCTGGGTATGGACTCGAATGACATCCCGCCCCCCGACGATTTGGGTTTGGGTTTTGGCGGGACGTAATCGATGGAGTTAAACATCGGCTCGCCTTCTTCCCTGGAAATCAGCAGGGTTAGTCCGTCGGGATGGTCCTTGCCGGGAGGATATGAGTAGACCGAATAAATTCCCGTCCAGAGCGCGAACGCGGACCAGAATGCCCCTGCTACGGCGAGGACGAGCGCAATGATGAATAGCCACTTGAGGATCTTGAACACGGTGTCCCCTCCCGGAGGATGAATTGAGTCTATCATATAAATATCGAAAATCCGTCGGCCACAATCAATAATCCCCGCCCTGCTTGCAATTCTTCGGTTGCGCGACTATTATGCTCAGGGCTGTCGCGCCGTTCCTCCGCCTTTCCGGCCAGCCTCTGGCTGATGCGCTGGACCCGAACATCATGGGCGGGGGGGGAGGGGCGAAGAATTTCTCCTCAAATGCATATGCGAAAATCCCGTCATCGCTCAGCAACGCGGAACAAAATCCTGATTGTCTCGGATCTCCATCTCACGAGCGGCAAGGATTATGAGAGGGGTGTCTGGTCACCCACTGAAGACTTTTTCTGGGATCAAGAGCTGAAGGCCTTCCTGGAATACTACGGGAAGGAGAGTGGAGCCACGCTGATCATCAACGGTGATCTCGTCGATTTTCTCCAGGTTCTTGTCCGCCCGTCGAGTGAAGAATCCGAACTCTACGGAATTCCACCGGCGGACGTCAGCGCCGTGTACGGGCTGAAAACCTCCGAGGCGGCGTCTGTCTATCAGGTCGACAAAGTCGTCGATGGCCACCCGGTTGCGTTCCAGGCTCTGGCCGACTGGCTTGCCAGGGGCAACAGCGTGGTTCTGCTGAAGGGGAACCATGACGTGCAGCTCTTCTGGGAAGCTCCCAGGGAGCGGCTTCGACAGCGGGTCCTCGAACTCTGCTCTCCCAAGGCCCGAACCTCCGCCGAGCGATTGTTTCAGATTCTTCCCTGGGTCTACTACATCCCGGGTCTGCTCTACGTCGAACATGGAAATCAGTACGAATCAGCCACCTCCTTCCAGAACTTTCTCTATCCTGTCCTTCCTTTTGACACGCCCGGTGCCGGGCGGCACATTGAACTCGATCTGGGAGGGATCGTCGTGCGCTACTTTGCGAACAGGATGGAAGTGGTCAATCTCCTTTCAGATAACATTCGTCCGCTCTCTTCCTACGTTGTGACATTTATCCGTCGCCATCCGCTTGTCTCTCTGTCCATGGCGGGAACCGTTCTTTCCTATCTCGTCAATGCTTTCACCAAATCGGCTCGCACCGGCGGACACGATGCGATCGAAGAGGCCATCCGGATTGGACAGGCAAATACGGCCCTGATAGATGAAGAAGCGGTCCGGTTGGCCGGTCGGACAGTGGGGGTCCGTGACCTCCAGGAGAAACTCCGAGCTCGTGACCAGCGAAAGGCCCGGCCTGCGTTGAGCGATGGGCCGCTCCGTCTGGCCTGGCGGATGTTTCGCACGCCGATGCACGCGCTGTGCGTACTGCTGCCTCTGATCAGCCTCTTCTTTACAGGCGATCTGGCGGCGGTCGTCGCGCGCATTGCCGTGAGCGCGGGTGCGGGGCTTGTGCGGGATTTCCTCGATGCCATGCTCTTCCTGAAGGTTCCCCAGATCCTTCTGATCGCGGTTGCGGTCTGGTTCACGGCCCTGCTGGGGAGAGGATTCCTGCGCGCAAGGACTCGCGCAAGAGATGAGCGGGATGTACCCATCCAATTGCGCCGCGAAGCGGGGATGATCGCACGTGAGATGGATGTTCGATATGTCGTTTTCGGACACACTCACAAGGAGGATGTTCTGCGGCTGCCCGGGAATCGATGGTACTTCAACACCGGAACTTGGATAAGTGTGTATTCCGCTGACGAGAATATGGTTCGTGCGCCGCAACAGTGCAGTTATCTTGAGATCAGTGACAGGGCCGCGCGGTTGAGGTACTGGGATTCAGCGTCACAGTCGCCTGCCGACGCTGTGGTCGTTGATCCGGAGGTCGCGCACGCACCGGCGGAAGAGGACATGGCGTCACTTGTCCGCAAGGCACTCAGGATACCCTGGAAACTCCTGGGCGGGCGCCCCTCGCGCGCACGGCTCGATGAGTTTCTCCGGTCCCGTCTGCGCAAGTCTGCCGGGCGGGGGAAGGGGACCTGATCTGATGATCCTCGCGTCACCGCGCACGTCGCACACCCGTTGAACAAGTCAGCAATAGAAAGGAGTGGTGGAATTGGAGGCACGCAAACGTATTTCAGGCAACATGCTTTTCCGGGGGTATTTCTTCAGCCGGTGGTCTATCGTCTGTCTCGGGCTCTGCTGCGGCCTGTTGTCTCTTCCCTCGGCCGCGGCGACTCCGTCGATTAAGTATTCTCTGGCGATGCCTGAGCCGTGGACTCATCTCTTCCGCGTTCGTATCGATATCGATCGTTTGCCCGAGGGACAGGCGTCGGTGGATCTTCAGCTCCCGACCTGGCGGAGCGGGCGGTATGTCATCTTCGATTTTGCAGGATCGGTTGTTGAATTTTCAGCAGTAGACGGTGCGGGTCAGCCGCTGGACTGGATGAAGACCGATAAGTCCACCTGGAAGGTCACGAAGGGGCGTTCGACAGCCCTGACAGTGACGTATAGTGTCTATGCAGACGATTTTCTGAACAGGACAAGGGGATTGAACGACAGGCACGGATTTGTCGACGGGTCTGCGGTGTTCATGTTTGTTCAGGATCTCCGCGCGCTGCCCGTAACTCTCGCAGTCGAACCCTACGGCGGCTGGCATGTGACGACCGGGCTTGACTCGATTCCGGGGGAGCGACACAGGTTTCTGGCGCCCACCTACGACGACTTGATTGACTCTCCTCTTGAAATCGGTACGCAGCGCGACTACGACTTCCTGGTAGAGGGAAAGCCTCATGTCATCAGCATCTACGGGCCGCTGAACTGCAATATCGATTCATTGAAGGGCGAGATCGCCACGATTGTCACCATGAATGCACGATTCTGGGGAAGTCTCCCGTATTCGAGGTATGTCTTTCTGTTCCATGCCGGTCCCGGATCCGGCGGGGGAACCGAGCATCTGAATTCAGCGGTTCTCGACGTTTCGGCGGATCCATCGCCAGCTCCAAGGTCGAGCCGGTCATTGCGGGGCCTGATCGGCCATGAATTCTTTCATACCTGGAACGTGAAACAATTCCGTCCGCGGGGGATGGATCCGTACATCCTGACCGGGGAAATATACCCCCGGGAACTCTGGATTGTGGAGGGGTCGACCTCGTATATGCACAACCTACTCCAGGTCAGGACGGGTTTGACTGCGGTGGCGGATTTCGTGCGCGGACTCGCGAACGCGGTGCAGGATGAGAGGCGCCGGCCGGGCAACCGGGTCCAGTCGGTTGCGCAATGCAGCTTTGACATCTGGATCCGTCCGTCCAATCCTGCTGAGGCGGTGAATTTTACATCGGACATCTATGCGAAGGGCGCCCAGGTGAGTCTCTGCCTCGACCTTGAGATACGTCAGCGGTCCGGAAACCGTCATTCGTTTGACGATCTCCTGAAGAACCTTCTTGCCAGGTTCCCCCGTGGAAGCGGAGGGTACACGCTGGGGGATGTCAGGCAAATTGCGGGCGAACTCGCGGGGAGCCCGATGGACGAGTTCTTTTCGGAGTATGTCGAAGGGGTCACGCCTCTTCGCTGGGAGCAGATGCTCGGGTATGCCGGTCTCCGGGTCGACACTGTCGTCGCGCCGGTACGGCGGTGGCTTGGGGTAGCCCTGTCGGATGCCTCTGGCCGTGCTCTCGTGAAGATGGTGTTCGCTGGATCGCCCGCGTACCGGGACGGCATCAACGCGGGGGATGAGATTGTCGCGCTCGACGGACATCGCGTGGACGGGACGCAACTGACCACCCGCATCGGTGAGTACGCGCCCCGAGACACCGTCCGGATTACTCTGCTCCGGGAAGATCAGCTGCGCGAGCTCCAAGTGATCCTCGACAGTCCGGAGCCGCCGTCATACAGCGTGCGCAGGGTCGACACGCCGACCCCCCTCCAGCGGGCGATTTATTCCTCCTGGCTCAACGATCCCTGGTGATGGGCAAACAGGTGGCCGGGCGATCGCCCTCTGATCCTTCCGGCCCCGAACGGAAGAGCTCTACTCGCCCCGGACGTGCTTCTCCGGATTGAAGGCTTTAGCCACTTTCAGCGCAATCTCCGTTCCTACGCGTTTCTGCGCTTCAACGGTCGAGCCCCCTACGTGGGGAGACACGCTGACACGTGGATGGTTGATCAGCTCTTTCAGGGTTTCACCAGGCGGTTCAGTTGTAAAGACATCGAGGGCCGCGGCCCCGACTTTCCCGCTGTTCAATCCCTCAAGCAGTGCTTTCTCGTCGACGACACCGCCCCGGGAACAATTCACAATGACCACGCCCGGTTTCATCTGTGCGATTTCCGCCCGACCGATAATGGGGCCCTGGTCCTTCTTGAACGGGATGTGAACGGTAATGAAATCGGACTCCGCGATCAGCCGCTCCTTCGTCGTGATCTCAACAAAGAACTCCATCGGGGCAAAGGGAGGATCGTACGCGAGGACACTCATGCCGAGCCCCAGGCCCCGCCTCGCGACCTCTTTCCCGATGTTGCCCAGCCCGACGATCCCCAGGACCTTCTTATAGAGTTCAATTCCTTTCGAGTAGTCCTTTTTCGGCCATTTCCCCTCTCGCATCTCTTTCGAGCTCAGATGAAGGAAGCGCGAGACTGCCAGCATGTGGCCGATCGCCAGCTCTGCCACGGAAATGGCAGAAGCGGCAGGGGTGTTGAGGACTCGTATGTTCTTGCTCTCGGCATATGGGACGTCGATGTTATCGACCCCCACGCCTCCCCGCGCGATGACCTTGAGGTTCGTTCCTGCGTTGATAACTTCTTTCGTTACCTTTGTGGCGGACCGAACGATGATGCAGTCATATGACGGGATGGTCGAAAGGAGATCGGCGGGCGTCAGGGTCTTCATGTCGACTGCATGACCAGCATCGGTAAGAATCTTGGCGCCATCCGGAGAAATGCCGTCGGTCACCAGAATCTTCATGTCTACCTCCATCTAAATACGTGATCAGCGTCCTGTTGTCATTTCCGCCGAGGCCAGAATCACATTGCCCACACCCCACATGTCCCGGTGTCCATACGCATCTGGGCGCGGTGGTCGACGGAGCACTCTGCGGATTCCAGATGCATCTTTCCTCCGGAGAGGCTACATTTCGATCAGAGGGACGAGCGGGCTGCAATGAACCACTCCCGGCCGCGGCCGGGTGCTCTTCAGCATGTGCCGGTTGCGGGCAGAGGCAGGTCAGAGCGGATAGGAAAAATGTACGCCGAAGACTTTGCAAAGGCAAGCGAATCCCGGGCCGCACCGATCTGCATTCGTGGGATCGGTGCTGCGAGTGCGAAGTTCCTGATTTCCATTCTCCATAACGGGTGCCGTCGTTTATGAATCCATTGACCTCGCGGGAAAGAGTCCGGGTTGCGTTCTCGCACGAGATTCCGGACCGGGTCCCGATAGACTACTTTGCCAATCCGGGGATTGATCGAAGACTCAAGACCCATTACGGCTTGCATCCTGGCGACGACGAGGGGCTCCGGCAGATTCTCGGCGTGGATTTCTTCGAAATAGTCCCTCCGTACACGGGGCTGCCGCTTCACGCGGAGATCCCCGACCGGAAGATCGATCTCTGGGGTATCCGCACCCGGTGGGTGGAACATGAGAGCGGTGGGTACTGGGACTTCTGCGATTTCCCTCTCCGGGATGCCGACCGAGAGGCCGTTGCGGCGTGGCCCATGCCGTCCCCCGACGATTTCGACTATTCCACTCTTCCTTCGCTCTGCCGTTCGCATCGTCACTATGCGCTCGTAATCGGCAACCCGGGGGCCGGCGACATGATCAACAGCGCCGGGATGATCCGGACGATGGAACAGGTCCTGGTCGATTTGATGCAGGATGATCCTGCCTGTCTGCTGTTCATGGACAGGAAGAACGCCGTGCAGCTCGAAGTTCTGGCGAGAAGCCTGGAGGCGGCGAAGGGGGAGATCGATATTCTGTGGCTGGGTGAGGACCTGGGGTCGACGCGCGGCCCATTGATCAGCATGGATCTTTTCCGGAAGCACGTTCGTCCCCGCCACCAGAAGTTCGTTGACCTGGCAGCGGCCTTCGGCATTCCGGTGATGATGCATTCCTGTGGCTCGAGCAGCTGGGCGTACGATGAGTTTATCGAGATGGGGATCACAATCATTGACACGCTTCAGCCTGAGGCAAAAGACATGTCCCCCCGGTTCCTGAAGGAGCGGTTCGGGGGCCGTCTCTCNNAGATCATGATGCCCGGAGGCGGGTATGCTTTTTCTCCGACGCACATGCTTCAGGACAATTCACCGACCGGCAACGTTGTTGCGCTGTATGAAGCTGCCCGCCGTCTGGGCAGGTATTGAGACTGTCCCTGGCTCCCTTTCTTTTGTCGGGCGATGACAATCCCGTCCCTGCCTGTCCATGGCATTTCGGCTTGACGTTTGGTATCTTGCAGAAAACCCCCGACGTCCGCCTTTTCTGTTCTTTCCACCTGCAGCAGGTTCAGCCGCCAGGGAACGGCTGCCTCGCGCTGCCTTCAACTGCATAGAGAGGAAATCCATGGATATCGGTGTTCCGAGAGAGCATCGTCAGGACGAACATCGTGTCGGACTGACGCCTGCCGGGGTTGCGCTCCTCAGCGCGGCCGGCCACGCATGCGTTGTCGAGAGAGACGCAGGCAGGGGAGCCGGATTCTCCGACACGGATTATCAACATGCCGGCGCGAAAATTGTATACTCCCCGGAAGAGGTATTCGGCCGCGCCGATTGTGTGTTCAAAGTTACCCGGCCGACGGAGGCGGAAGTGGAATGGTTGCGCGAGGGCGCGGCGGTGATGGGGTTCCTTCATCTCGCAGTGAGCCGGCCGGATCGGGTCAGACGAATGCTTGAAAAGAAGATTACGGCGATTGCCTATGAGATGATCCAGGATGACAACGGCACGCTACCGGTCCTCGTCCCACTGAGTCAGGTTGCGGGGAAAATGACCCCTCAGCTGGCGGCCACGCTCCTTCAGAACAATCATGGCGGCAAAGGGATTCTGCTCGGGGGTGTGCCCGGCGTCCCGCCCGCCGAAGTTGTGATTATCGGCGGCGGGACGTTCGGGATGGCGGCGGCGGCCGACTTCCTTGCAGCCGGCGCGAGTGTATACGTCCTGGACCATGATCTTTCGCGATTGCAGTTTATCGAGCAGATCATCGGGGGCAAGGGGAGACTGGTGACCATGGTTTCTCATTCGTTCAACATCCGCAAGACTGTACGATTTGCGGACGTCCTGGTCGGTGCCGTGCTCCACCCGGGTGCGCGTGCTCCCGTGGTAGTGACCAGGGAGATGGTCAAAAGTATGAAAGCCCGATCCGTCATCATGGATATATCCATTGATCAGGGGGGGTGTGTGGAAACGAGCCGTCCCACGACGCACCGGGATCCAACGTTCATTGAAGAAAATGTCATTCACTACTGCGTCCCGAACATGACATCGGTTGTCGCCCGAACCGCCACGCACGCCTTCAACAACGCCGCCTGGTCATATATGCAGGAGGTTGCCGCGCAGGGGATCCAGGGCGCGGCCCGAGCGCATCCGGCGCTTCGCCGCGGCGTGATATTGCACGGGGGCAAAATCGTAAACTCGTCTCTTGCCGCACAATTGAATGTGCAGGAGGGTTCGTTGTGACTCTGATGGATGTTTTTAAAGAGAAGACGGTCTCCCCCGAGCAGGCGGCCGCCGTCCTCCAATCGGGCCAGAGGGTTTTTCTTACCGGCAATGCGTCGGTCCCCCAGACGGTTCTGCGTTCGATTGTGTCAAGGGCGAAAGAACTCCGGGATGTGGAGATTGTCCAGGTTCTCACGATCGGCACGGCGGAGTATGTCGCCCCGGAGATGACGGGGCATCTCCGGGTCAACACCCTTTTCATCAGCGATAATGTGCGCCAGGCCGTCAACGACGGACGGGCCGATTTCACCCCCTGCTTCCTCTCGGAGATTCCGGGCCTCTTCAAGAACGGGTTCCTTCCGCTCGATGTTGCGCTGATCCATGTGTCGCCTCCCGATGAACACGGGTTCTGCTCCTTCGGCGTTGAGGTCGGCGTGACAAAAACTGCGGCGCAGTCTGCACGAATTGTCATCGCCGAAGTCAATCCAAATATGCCCCGCACGCTTGGCGATGCCTTTATCCACGTCTCGAAACTGAACTACATCGTTCCTGTCGATTACGCGCTCCCGGAAACGCCGATGGGCGAGCCGTCTGAGCTCGCGACACAGATCGCCCGGCACATCGCGGGTCTCATCCCTGACGGCGCGACACTACAGATGGGAATCGGCGGCATCCCGGATGCAGTGCTGGGCGAGCTGAACGCACACAAGCATCTCGGTATCCATACAGAGTTGTTTTCTGACGGCGTGATCGGGCTCGTTGAACGGGGTATCATCGACGGCGAGCGGAAATCCCTTCATCCCGGCAAGATCATCGCCGGCTTCATGCTCGGGACGAAGCGATTGTATGATTTCGTGAATGACAACCCGGTCGTGGAAATGCACCCGACCGAATATGTCAACGATCCGTTCGTGATTGCGGAAAACGACAGGATGGTGGCCATAAACTCGGCCATCGAGATCGATCTGACGGGACAGGTATGCTCTGACAGCATCGGTCCGCGGCTCTACAGCGGTGTCGGCGGCCAGGTAGATTTCATTTACGGAGCGTCCCGGAGTAAACAGGGTGTCCCCATCATCGCGCTCCCTTCAACGGCGAAGGTAAAGGGGGAGTCCTTCAGCAGAATCGTTCCGATGATCCGGACTGGCGGGGGCGTCGTCACCACGCGTAATCATGTTCGCTTTGTGGTCACCGAGCATGGGGTGGCGGATCTGTACTCGAAGACTGTCCGGCAAAGAGCCAGGGCCCTCATCGAAGTTGCCGCGCCGGAATTCAGGGAGGATCTTGAGCGAAAGGCATTCGACCTCAAATTTCTCTGATGCCTCGGGCAACGGGGGATGGTCCGACCTCCTGTCACGAAGGACTGCTGGCAGGACACACGTCTTCTCCGCGGGTTCTGAAGTCTTGCGGGGAAAGCCGACGTGTCCTGTGATGACCAGGAGTCTGCGCGTGTTTTCTGTCCTCCTGGCGCTCACAGCCTTCCTCACCAAGGAACCGGTGCTATCGCAGACGACTCTCCTGGGATCAGTGAAAGACGTGCAGACGGGCGAGCCACTAGAGTTCGTTAATGTCTTCCTCGCGGGGACAACCATAGGAACCTCTACCGGCCTGAAGGGCCACTATCAGATTCGCGGCGTGCCTGCCGGCGTGTATCAGCTCGCTGCCTCACGGGTCGGATACGAACCAAGGATCCGGACGATCGATATCTCCGGGGCCGAATCCCTGAGGGTCGATATTCTCCTGCGAGTGCGCGAGGTGCGTTCCGGCGAGGTGGAAGTGGCCGGCCGCGAGCCTGTCGACTGGAAAATCCTCCTTGAGAAGTTCACTGCCGCATTTATAGGCAACGGCGCAAACGCCGGCAGGTGCGTCATACTCAATCCCGAGGTGATAGACCTCCGCCGCGGGGAGGAAGGCGACAGGCTTCTCGCTTCAACTGACAGCGTTCTCCTGGTTGAAAACAGGGCGCTTGGGTACCGCATCGCAATAGTCCTTACCCGATTTTCGTGGGACACGCGACAGGACAGCGGGTCATTCGGCTTCTTTCCGCGGTTCGAACCGCTGACGCCATCAACTGTCGAGCAGGGGCAACTCTGGCGTCAGCGCCGCGCAGAGACATATGAAGGATCTCTGAGGCATTTTTTGTACGCCCTCACGCATCGCGCGCTCGAAGATTCACCGTTTCTTCTCCGCTCGGATCAGTCCGGCGTTTTCGCGGAGGGAAGGGGCGAGTTCCCGCTCCCGGGTGAATACCTGCTCCGGCCAGATGCGATTCCCGGCGTTCTCCAGTTCAGCTTTGCGGGACCGCTGTGTGTGGATTTTCGAGGCCGTATTCCCTTCGCGTCGAGTATCCTCAGGCTTCAAAGTTTCTACGCAAGGGTGGACACGCTGGGGAATCTGTTGACGCCTCATGCCCTCCTCGTCGCGGGGGAATGGGCGACGGATCGTGTGTCCGATCTCCTGCCATTCGACTGGGTGCAGGGGCGCTGACCGGCGGAGCGGGACTCTGCACGCGTGTGACCAAGGCTCGCTGTCGCCTGGCCGGTGACCGAAGATATCCGTGAATGGTTTGTACTGAAATAGGCGGGCGTGCAATGCGCAAAGACCGAAGACGACAGGTTCTACTCTGGCTGGTTCCGGTGGTGTTCCTCCTCCATAGCATCGAGCAGTCGGTGTTTCTCAGCGCAACGATGGATGCTGCGAAGAGCGGGATGCCCAGGGGGTTGAGGGTGATGATCCCCCCAGTGCCGGCCGAACAATACATGATTGCGCTCGCCGTTGCGTGCCTTGCGGCGTTTGCGGCCGCGGCCTGGGGTCGGCTCGAATCGCCACGAGGATTCGGACTCTATGCGCAGGTTTTCCTTACAGCTGCCCTGGTCAGCACTGCCTGCGGCCGCGTGATCACGTCGGTCATCCTTGACCGCTACACGGCAGGCCTGGTCACGGCGGTGGTGCTTGTGCTGCCGTTTTCCGCGTTGCTGTTCTGGATCTCGATCCGCGAACGCTGGTTCCCCGGCTGGGTGTTGACACTCCTCGTCATGGCGGGCGTGATATTCCACATTCCGTTTTTTTTCGGCGTGCTCTTCTTCGCCGGCTTTCTTGCGCGATAATCAGCCGGAGCCATCAGACGATCTCCGCCTCACTCCGGACGTAAAGGACACAGGCCCGGCCGAAGGGCCGGGCCTGTGTGGACAAAACGTCTACCGCGAACCGGTTCAGCGCAATACACGTCGCAAGCTCTCCGCGGTCTTGACGCCGACANNGCGGCCGACAAAGAACTCTTTTACGACTCCGTGTTCGAAAATGATCGTGGACGGTGTTCCAGGCACCCCCAGTCTGGCCGCGGTCCGTTGATCGTCAATCACGTTCACTTTGAATATGTCGGGGAATTCAGTGCTCAATCTGTCAATGATGGGAGTCTGCGCCCGGCAGCTTGAGCAGTCCGGGCTCCAGGCATAGACAGTGACCTTCCGTCCGCTTGTCACCGCAACACCCGGTGCTCCGGGGATGTCGATGACTGCCCTTCCCCTGCTCCGGCGCGCCCGGAAAAGCGCATAGAGCTGAAAACCGGCGAGAGCGATGAGGAACGCCGCCAGAATACCGATGACAACCTTCACGATTTCTTCTCATCTGCTCTGGTTGTCCATCCCGCGGAGAGCGCGATAAGGGAACCCCAGGCTATGCTGGAATAGGGGTTTGAGGTGATCGGGCAGGTGCCCGTTGTGCACCCGATAAAGTGATAATAGGCGTATCCTCCAGCGGCACCAAGGAAAAGCAGGGCGCTTCGTCGAACCCATCGATTCTTCATTCTGGTTCTTTCTGGAGAGCCGCGTTCAGACCAGCGACGAGATCTTCGATCTCAACCGGACTCTTCCCGCTGTTGTGCGCGACTTCTTCAAGAGTCCCCCAGACAGGCTCGCCGCAGACCAGACAGGGGATCCTGTGCTCCACGAGGAACCGTACGGCCCGGGGATGGGCGGTGATGAGATCTTCAATGGTGATCGTCTGAGGGATCTTCACTCTCCTGACTCCATCTGTTTCGGATGATTCCGGTCAGGTATTCCTTTGCTCCTTGAAATACCATGGTGCTCTCGCACTCTTCGCGCAGGCGCTCGCACACGGCGTCGCGGATTCTGTACGCCTCCTCCCGGCTGGCTGATTCTTGCAGGAGGGCTTCCGCCTCGTCACAATAGGCGCGCAGCAATTGCTCCTGAAAGGTGGAATTGCCGGGTCCGGTAAGGTGCTCCATAGCCTATTCCTCCGCGTGTCCGACGATGATCTTCGGAGTGACAGCTATTTCTGTGTGCACCGACCGTCCGATCAAA
>DKBG01000136.1 GCA_002451155.1 Ignavibacteria bacterium UBA6906 | reverse complement strand
GATCCCGTGCCCGCACATGGTGCTGTATCCCTCGTTGTGCATAAAGAGCACGCCGAAATCGGATCCGGCCGTGACAGCAGGAGTGACGAGGCATCCGTACATCTCCCGGTGTCCGCGCGGCTCCCACATGATCGTTGTGCGAAGCGCATCATGCATGTCGCGCAAGAACTGTCGCCTGTCGAGGATCGTTTTGCCCTTCAGTTCGGGAAACCCGCTGACGATTATGCGGAGTGGCTCCCCGCCGGTGTGTGCGTCAAGAGTGACGATTCGCCTCCATTCTTCGGGCGGCGCCCATCGCTGCAGTGCGTCATGCATAGGGATTTCTTTCATCCGTCTGGATCGGTCAGGAGAATCTGTCCGGTTGAAACTGTGCGAGTGGAAGGAAAGGCCTGTCTCGGGCGATGATCTGGGCGACGAGTTTTCCAGTCCCTGTTGCAAGTGTCACTCCAAGCATCGCGTGGCCCGTAGCGGCGATCAGGTTCGGGATCTTCCTGAACCGTCCGATATAGGGAAGCCCGTCAGGCGAGACCGGCCTGAGACCGCTCCAGGCGCCTTCTCTGCGCACACCTGAAGTGTCGACATTCGCCAGATATCGGGGGACAGCGCGGAGAATCGCGTTGACTCGACTTCTCGTAACAGAGAGATCGAGGCCCGCCAGCTCCATCGTTCCTCCGAAACGGAGGCTGTCGGCAAACGGGGTGATGGCGACTCTCGCTTCACTCAGAATCATGGGGAGAATGGGTGTGAGAGTCGGTTTCTCCACGGTGACGCTGTAGCCCTTCCCCGGTTGGAGGGGAAGCCGTATACCGAGGCGCTTCACAAGGCTGGAAGACCATGATCCTCCTGCGAGGACGAACTCATCACCCTCAACGACTCCACCGGGAATCTCCACTCCCCGGACCTCTTTTCCCGAAAGCGAAAAACCGAGAACCGGCGTGGATGACCGTACCGTGACCCCCATTGTCTCGAGCTGGTTCCCCATGACTTCCATAAAAGATGCGGGAGCAATGTGAGCGTCTCCGGGCCAGTATACTCCTCCCAGGCACCGGAATTCCATTCCGGGGTCGAGTGTTTCCAGGCCCGAACGATCAAGGACTGCTGTCTTCACGTTGAGCTCCTCGGCCAGATCCACCTCTTTCAAGTTGCTCCTGCGTCCCTTTTCGGAGTTGTAGAGCATGAGGAGCCCTTTCTGTTGGAGTTCGAACGCAAGGTTCTCCGATTGAGCGATCTCCTCGAAGAGGCCGAGTGTTGCCTGAGCGAGGTCCCGCAGAATATACATCGACGCCCGGACATGGGCATCCGTGCTCATCCGTCTGAAGATCCGGATCCAGGCGAACAGGTCAGGGTCAAATCGCGGTCGAATATAAAAAGGGCTGTCCGGGTCGAGCATCCACTTCAGTCCCTGCGTGATGACGCCCGGATGCGCAAGAGGGACAAAGTGGCTCGGCGCGACATATCCTGCATTCCCGTGTGAACATGCCCTCCCGATTTCACCCATGTCGAGGAGGGTCACCTCAGCGCCAATCTTCCTGGCATAGTAGGCGGCGCTGACGCCGATGATGCCGCCGCCGATGATCACAACACGGGGAACTGAGCGGAGTGCCATACGTGTGGCTGTCACCCTGAATGCATACCGATGGAAGGAGGGGAACGCCGGGCAGGAGTCGGTCTCCTTCCTCTCCGGCCCTCATTGTCGATCCGGGGCTTCCTTACAGAACCTGGAATCCGTGCCGGTAGGGATCGCGGTCATCTATGAAAATCTTATTATGACCTGTAATCCGTGCCCAACCCTCTATGCTCGGGATGATGCCGGCCATGGGGCCCACGGTGACCGCTTCCTCAACGCGTCCACGAAAAAGGCTCCCGATAATGCTTTCATGGATAAACGTGTCGCCGACCCGCAATCTTCCCTTCGCCACAAGCTGGGCCATGCGGGCCGAGGTGCCAGTGCCGCATGGCGACCGGTCAATCGCCTTCTCGCCGTAAAAGACAGCGTTTCTGGCGTCTGCCCCGGGCGTATGCGGTTTACCCGTCCACTGAACATGACTCAGCCCCTGAATGGTCGGCTCAAGCGGGTGAGTGAATTCATGCTGCTCGTTCAGCTGTCTCCGCACGATCGGACTGAGGCGGATAATGTCGCCTGCTGTCAGCTGGTCCATGTCGCGGAAGTTCTCCTGCGGGTCAACGATGGCATAGAAATTCCCGCCGAACGCGACATCGACCCTGAGTTGTCCCAGGCCCGGGCACTCGACGGGTAGACCGCCTGAATGCAGGAAAGAGGGAACGTTGATAAGTCGAACCGACTCTACGTAGGGTCCGTTCATGGTGTAGTGTGCGGTGACAATTCCTGCGGGCACTTCACACCGCACGACCCCTGGGGTCTTCGGCTGAATCAATCCTTCCTCAATCATAACGGTGACCGTCCCGATCGTCCCATGGCCGCACATCGGCAGGCAGCCGCTCGTTTCGATGAAGAGAATGCCGATATCCGCATCCGGACGCGTCGGCGGGTAGAGAATGCTCCCCGACATCATATCGTGCCCGCGTGGCTCGAACATGAGTCCGGTTCGGATCCAGTCAAATTCAGCCATGAAGTGGAGGCGACGCTCGTTCATTGTGGACCCGTTGAGTGCCGGTCCCCCCTCCCGTACAACGCGTACCGGGTTGCCGCAGGTGTGTGCGTCGACGCAGTCGAAGATTGCGCGGCTCATCGCATAACTCCCGGATCTGATCTTTTCTGGGTGAGGAAGAGTTCGAATGCGGATCGGGTAAAATCTTCCAGGTAGTTCATCAAAGCGTCAGAGGTGAGGGCGGCGCGCTGTTCATCTGCTTCAACGACAGCGTCAATAAGTTCCTTGTGAAGCTGCGCCGATCGCTGGAGGTCTCCCTGGTGTCTGTAAAGATACCAGAAGCGTCGACAGTGAATGTGCAGAGGCGCAATCGCCTGGGCCGCTGCTGGATTGTGACTCGCAGCCAACAGCAGGTGATCGAACTCCTGATCGAGGTGCATGAAGCCGGTGAGGTCGCCGGCGGCGGCGGCCCGGTTCATCCGGTCGGCAAATGTGTGAAGATCAGATCGCTGTCCGGGTGTGGCCCGCCGTGCCGCTCCTGAAGCGATCAGCCTGTCAAGCACCCTCCGTGTTTCGAGGACACCGAGATGGTCCGTAATATTCACCTCGCTGATGATCATCCCCCGGCGGGGGAGGGTGGTCACGAGGCCGATCGCGGCAAGCCGCTGAATCGCTTCACGCAACGGAGTGCGGCCGATTCCGAGGCGCTCCGCGAGCTCTCCTTCCGTTACGATGCTTCCTGGCGCAAGCTCGAGCGTCGCAATCATTTCCTCGAGTTCTGCGTACGCCCTGCCCGCAAGACTTGCCTTCGCTCCGTTCGCGGATTCACTCCGATGAGGGGGTGTCACTGCCGGCTGAAGTGTCCCGCTGGTTGGGTTCATGGGGCTATGTAGCAGGTCTTTACTGTGGTGTAAAATTCGACCGCGTACCTTCCCTGTTCACGGGAGCCGTAGCTTGATCCCTTCCGGCCGCCAAAGGGAACATGGTAATCCACGCCCGCAGTCGGGAGATTCACCATGACCATACCGGCCTGGGAGTGATATTTGAAATGGCTCGCAAGCTTAAGGGATGTCGTGCAGATGCCCGCCGAGAGACCAAACGGTGTGTCGTTTGCGACTGCCAGTGCCTCCTCATAGTCAGCCACTCTGATGACTCCGGCCACCGGACCGAACACCTCCTCCCGGTTTATCCTCATCGCGTTGGTCGACTCCGTAAAGAGGGCGGGCGTGAGGTAGAACCCCTCTGTGCGCCGCTTGACAACTCTACCCCCGGCTGCGAGACGTGCTCCTTCTTTCTGTCCGATCTCAATGTAGGCCAGATCCTTCTCGAGCTGGGACTGGTCGACGACAGGTCCAATGTCCGTCCCCTCCGCAAGCGCATCATCAATTGTGAGCTGTCCCATCCGTTCGATCAGTGCATTCACAAACCTGTCATGGATTCCTGCTGTAACAATAAGGCGGCTCGATGCCGTGCAGCGCTGACCGGTGGAGAAAAAGGCGCCGTTTACGGCTGCGTTTACAGCAGATGTCAGGTCAGCATCATCGCACACGACCAGGGGATTCTTGCCGCCCATCTCGAGCTGNNGAGTGTCTTTCCGACTTCGACAGATCCTGTGAAACTGATTCCTGCCACATCCGGGTGATTTACCAGTGCTTCCCCGATCACTCGCCCCCGGCCCATGACAAGGTTGAATACCCCGGGGGGGAGTCCGCTGCGGGAAATAATTTCGGCGATGGCCCAGGCGGATGCCGGGACGAGATCGGCGGG
>DKBG01000131.1 GCA_002451155.1 Ignavibacteria bacterium UBA6906 | reverse complement strand
ACCGGTGAAGTCACCGACGATCAAAATGGCCTGGTGCCCAAGGTCCTGGAATTGCCTCAATTTCCTGAGGACGACTGAGTGGCCGAGATGGAGGTCAGGCCTGCTCGGGTCGCAGCCCAGTTTCACCTTCAGCGGCACGCCGGTCGTAATGGATCGCTCGAGCTTTCGGACGAGGTCTTCTTCGGGGATGATTTCGGATACACCGCGCTTGATAAGATCAAGCTGTTCATTCAGTGGTGCGAGCAATTCGGGGGGTTACCTTGCGTACGTGCGACGGAGTTCTCGTTCAATTTCCCGGTCAGCGATCGCACGGCGACGGTCATGGATCTTCTTGCCGATGCTTACTCCCAGGAGGACTTTTGCCAGGTTCTTCTTAAAGTACACTTTCAGGGGGACGAGTGTCATTCCTTTTTCTGCGACTCGTCCGGTGAGTTTCCTGATCTCCTTCCTGTGNNCCGCCTCGACGGTGTCGATGACGGTATATTCGTGCCGCGCCTTTCGATTGGTGGTAACAACGCGCCCTCCGTCCTCCTCTGGTACCGCCATCGCCCGACCCGAAATTTTCTGGTAAGTATAGCCAAATCACAAGGGAAAATCAACGCCATCACGCTGATTGACTTTCAGAACACCTTTGGATATATTTTGCCGATTCTCATTCAGGAGGGACGGAGTTCCGGTTCCCTCTTTTTTGTTCTTATCATCCTGGGACACTCATGGCCGACACACCATACGACGTTCTTGTCATCGGCGGTGGTCCCGGCGGGTACACCGCCGCGATANNAACTGGGGCTGCATCCCGACCAAAGCCCTCCTTCGCAACGCAGAAATCCTCACGATGATCCGGAAATCGGAGGAATGGGGGATTTCTGTCGACAACCTTCGATTCGACTTCGGGGCAATGGTCAAGCGAAGCCGGGGCGTCTCCGATCGGGTTTCCCGCGGCGTCGAGTATCTCATGAAAAAGAACTCGATCGACCATATAGCGGGAATTGCCAGACTTACGGGCCAGGGGTCCGCCGAGGTCCGGACGGAGGGAAAACCTCCGCAAACGATTCGCGCCCGGTCTATTATCCTGGCGACGGGGGCACGTCCCAGGACCATTCCGGGCGTTGCCATCGACCGGCAGCGCATCATCTCCAGCACCGAGGCGATGACCCTTTCGACTCAGCCCAAGTCTCTCATTATCATCGGTGCCGGGGCGATCGGGATCGAGTTCGCATATTTCTACAACGCCATCGGCACGCAGGTGACGGTTGTGGAAATGATGCCCGGCATCCTTCCGATCGAAGACCGAGAAATCGCGCGGCAACTGGAGATGGCCCTGAAGAAGCAGGGAATCAGCATCGTGACCGGCGCGAAAGTCGAGTCTGCGCGGGCTGGGGCAGACGGAGTACGGGTGGCTGTTGCCCTTACTGACGGGAACCGCGAATTCTCCGCCGATTTTGCGCTGATGGCGGTCGGTGTTCAGGGGAACGTGGAGAATCTGGGACTGGAGGATCTGGGCGTACAGCATGACAGCGGGCGGATCAAGGTAGATGTCGACTACCGGACCAACATTCCGGGGATCTACGCTGTCGGCGATGTGGCAGGTCCCCCATGGCTGGCGCATGTCGCGTCGGCAGAGGGAATTCACTGCGTTGAATCGATTGCCGGGCTGAATCCGCCGCCGATCGATTACCGGACGATTCCGGGATGCACCTACTGCCAGCCCCAGGTTGCCAGTGTGGGTCTGACGGAAGAGAAAGCGAAGGCCGAGGGACACGACATCCGGGTCGGGAAGTGTCCGTTCCGCCCGCTCGGAAAAGCAGCAGCGATCGGAGAAACAGAGGGAATGGTCAAATTGATTTTCGATGCCCGCTACGGTGAGCTGCTTGGAGCCCATATCATCGGCTCCGAAGCGACGGAATTGATCGCCGAACTCGTCGTGGCCAAGCGGCTGGGGACGACCGGGACGGACCTCTACCGTGCCATCCACGCTCATCCAACTCTCAGTGAAGCGGTCATGGAGGCCGCCGCTGCGGCGTACGGAGAAGCGATCAATATATGATGGCCAGGCCGGCACATATCGCGCGTCTGGGCCGCACACAGTATGACGCATGCTGGCGCCTTCAACACGCTCTGGTGGAGCTCCGAAGAGAGGGGACGTTGCGGGATTGTCTTCTTCTCACTGAACATGATCACGTGTACACAATCGGAACCACCGGCAGCGACCTGCACATGCTTGCGAGTGAGACAGAATTGAAAGAGAAGGGAGCTGTCCTCGTCCATACGGACAGGGGTGGCGATATCACCTACCACGGCCCCGGCCAGCTCGTCGGTTACCCGATCCTCAACCTGCTGGAGTCTTCTGCGGACCTGCATCGGTACCTGCGGGATCTCGAAGAGGTGGTAATCCGGGCAATAGCCGGCTACGGCATTCGAGGTGAACGTCTTGCCGGGTATACCGGCGTATGGGTTCATGGAGAAAAACTCTGCGCCATCGGGGTAAGGGCAAGCAGGTGGATCACAATGCACGGGTTCGCACTCAATGTAAATACGGACCTCTCCTATTTCTCGCGTATCATTCCCTGCGGGATTTTTGAGCGCGGTGTCACCTCACTCTCCGACCTCCTTGGGAGAGCGATTCCCCTCGAAGAGGTCTCGAGGTCTATCGAACAGGAATTTGCGGGGGTATTTGGGCTCGATTTTTCGCCGCTGGATCGTACGGACCTCGACGAACGGGTCAGGGCAGCAGGTCTCCCCGACGTGAACGTTATCAGTGTCTGAATTGTTTTCACCTGTAGAACAGGGATCATATTCGATGTCAAAGGCAACGAAACTGGAGTCTCTCGAGAGGGAAGCCCGCGCGAACGGCCGAGCCGGGCTCACGACCATGAGCCGGGACCGCATCGCCGCGGTTTACAGGAATGCAGTGGCGGCCCGCCTGATTGACAGCAAGATCCTGATCCTCCTGAAACAGGGGAAAGTATTCTTCCATATCGGGGGTTCAGGCCACGAGGTGACCCAGACCGCGGTAGCTGCCGCGCTCCGGCCGGGGTACGATTGGGCATACCCGTATTACCGCGACCTTGGATTCGCGCTTCAGTTCGGCTACACCATTGAGGAAATTCTCCGGGAAGCCCTGCACCGCAAGGATGGTCCGAGCTCCAATGGATTCTCCATGCCCTTTCACTACGGCCACAGGAAATGGCGGATCGTATCGCAATCCAGCCCGACTGGCACCCAGTTTCTCCAGGCC
>DKBG01000188.1 GCA_002451155.1 Ignavibacteria bacterium UBA6906 | reverse complement strand
CGGTTCGTACTGCCCTGACCACCGGTGTGCCCATCAGGGCAAACACCGGCCCGCTGCTCTCGCGCAGATGAACGGCCTGCGCCGGGAGGCAGCGATCCTCTCCCGGGCATGCCGTCGGTTCACTTCTGGAGGCCGTGCATGGCTCCTGCCGGCACTGAGAACGAAACACTCGCCCGCATACTCGATACAATCGGAGATCTCCTGGAAGAAGCAGGCGAGAACCCTTTCCGCATTCGTCACTACCGAAACGCTGCTTCAGCCGTTCGTGGGGCAGGGACCAGCGTACAGAAAGTCTTCGAATCCGCCGGCCGGGAAGGCCTTCGATCAGAACTCGGCATCGGGGACAGACTTGCCGCACTGATTGAGGAGTATTATGCCAGCGGATCCGTCACGCTCTTAAAAGAACTCAAAGACGCCCGCTCGTCAGATACACTGCCTGAAATTGAAGCGCGGACTGTCTCGCCTCCCCGGGCTCGACTTGATGTCAGCACGATCCTGCAGCTTGATGAGGAGTACCGCCGAGAAGCAGTTGCAGGGAACTTGAAAACCATTGCCCCCCGTCAGAACAATCCTGAAAAGAAGGTCTGGCTCCCGATCATGACCGCCGAGCGGGAGGGAGTCAAATTCACTGTGATGTTCTCAAATACCGCACGTGCTCATGAATTGGGGAAGACGGATGACTGGGTGGTGGTGTATTACCAGAGGGGAAAAGGAGAGGACCAGTGCACCGTGGTCACTGAAACGAAGGGAGCTCTCAAAGGGTGTAGGGTTGTCCGAGGTAGAGAAAGGGAATGCCGGGAATTGTACGGAGCCTAGGTTGTGCTCAACAGGAGGATGCACGCCCGACTGTGCCCACTCTTCTGTGGTGCCTGTTTCCGAACATCTATCAGCCTAAATCCGGCACACTCCGGTCTGCCCAGGGGAAACGTCTGGTACGCACCAGGTAATAAAGATTGGATTGACAACCGAGCTCCGGCCACTCTCCTCACCCCCCGGGCACAGAACCCTTATTCTCCCAACCGGATAGTCTGCGGGCAATCCCGTGCGTGAGATGATTGAACCAAGATGGGATGCGTGAGGCAGAGTCAGATCTTTCGCGTCAGTAATCTCGGGTATTCGACAGACAATGCGTATCGCTTGACCTGTTTGATCTCGTCCGGGAGCATATCTTTGATATTCAATTGCGGGATACCCCGAATTGCGATCCGTTCAGTGACGAAATCAGGCTTCCCGTTCCGTCCGACAAAGTACCCCGTAACCTGTGCGTCAAAATTCATCTCCGCTTCCCCCGACAGGCGAGTAATGACGAGCGGAAATTCCCTTCGCAACCTTGATTCCGCGGGCTGTCGCTCACCGAAAATCTTCATGAAGTTCATACGGGTACCTTCGAGAAGTGTTGGCAGAAGAAAAAGGGGAGGGGCGTGGGGGAAGATGCCCGGTGGCATTACCTAATACAACATACACAGGGGTGGGGCGGTTCGCAAGAGCCCGCAGGGCGTAGGTGCGTTGAATCACGCGGGATATCACGTCTGAGGCGGGGGGAATGAGGACGGGGTCACATGAGGCGGACGAACATCAACACAAGGCTCCGTATGGGGTCAGGTACCATTAGTTCGCGACGGTGATGCCTCCGTCCAGAATTTGAACTCTGTCCGGGAAGACTTCGAGGGTAATCACTACAGGATGTACCGCATCCTGGCCGATTTCGCGGCCGACGCCTGAGAGAATGAACCGTGAATCGTTGCCTGCCCCCGCAATCTGGTAGGTGCCGTTCATGTTCGAATACGGGTAGCCCACCGTGTTGACCATCCGCTGCATGCCATGAACATCGGCAGTTATTTGTGAAAAAGACCTGCCTCCGCCCCCCAGCACAGCCGGTTTCATATAGAATACCTGCGCACGGGCCGCGAGCTTCATCAGGTCGTCCATCATGGCGTCGCGATTCGCTGCCGAAGCGCTGTTCATAAAGAGCCCGACGGACACGAAGATGGCAACCGCGATCACGATCATGGCGAGGACGAGAAGCAGTATTTGCGATTGTCCCATTGTGCCTTTTCAGTGATGTTGTCCATTCGACTCCCGTTCATGATTCAAGAGACGTGCCCGCATTTGACGTCACCTCTCACAGGGCCTCGCAGACCGGTTTTCAGGACGATTTTCAAGAACCTACGTATGTCACCCGTCTGTTCGCGGACGTGGCGCATTCCCTTTTTTCCGGTCAGAGGTGCACTTCTTTACCGGTGGATGAGAATCGCCGCGGCCTGACTGGGGGCCCGACGCGCTGCACCTTCTGTGGCTACTCGCTGCAACTCTGGTCGGTGCGTTGAACCTTTGAAATGTCGAAACCCTGCTTCTGCAGTCTCGAAAGTAGCTTGTTCAGCAGGTCGTTGTCCATCGCGCGCTGCCGGGAGAGAATCCAGAAATACTTTCGGCTGGGCGTGCCAACGACGGCATACGAATAGTCGTCGGCGAGATCCAGAATCCAGTAGTCGCCGCGGAACGGCCAGAAGAACTGGACGCGGAGCTTTGCGTTGTTGGACCCCTCGACGACAAATGCCTTTCCACTGGCTTCATCGACCTCGCCCGTCGGGCTCCCTTTCCGGCAACGGTT
>DKBG01000321.1 GCA_002451155.1 Ignavibacteria bacterium UBA6906 | reverse complement strand
GCAAGGTTTCGCTCCAGCGCTTGGACATCAGTATTGATGGCGAAGAAGTCGACACCATGCAGACCCCTGTTGATCATGCTCGTCAGCGCATTACCGCCGCCACCGCCGACGCCGACAACACGAATCTTGGCTCCCCGCTCAGGACCGTTGTCGAGTTCGATCACTGGTACCTCCTTGATGGATGTGTGTATGATACTCTTTTAAAGTTGATCAAACCATTCCCTCATTTTGCCCGCGAAACCCCGGAGCGACCGCTCCTTCTTCGAACCTGACGCCATCGTCTTGGCCGGGGTATCGTGCGTCCGATACTTCAATCCGTAATAGACAAGACCCACCGCGGTGGAATACGCAGGGTTCTCAATTTCCCGCACCAGCCCTCCGGAGAACCCTGTGGGAATACCAATCTTTACCGGCATTCCCAGAACTTCACGTGCCAGCTCCGCGGTCCCCTTGACCAGCGCTCCGCCACCCGTGAGAACCGCTCCTCCCGCCAGGTGCTTGGAGTAGCCGGAGCGCTTGATCTCCAGTGCTGCAATCTCAAAGATCTCTTCCATCCGCGGCTGGATGATCTGAGCCAGGAGCCGTCGGTCAATTTCAACCGGTGCGCGCCCGCCGATCCCCGGAAGACTTATCGGATCATTGTTCATCACCGCCGGCATGAAGGCGTACCCGTGGTCCTTCTTCAGCCGTTCCGCCTGGTCGTTCATAATCCCGAGCCCTTTGCGGATGTCGTCCGTCACCTTCTTTCCGGCAATGCCGATCACCGCAGTATGCCGAATCGTCCGCTCTTCAAAGATCGCCAGGTCCGTCGTGCCGCCTCCGACGTCGATCAGCGCAATTCCGACCTCCTTCTCTTCCTCGTCCAGCACTGCATAGCTCGACGCCAGCGGTTCAAGCACCATGTCGCTCACCTCAAGCCCCGCCCTCTGCACACACTTGTAAATATTCTGGGCTGCGCTGACCAGTCCCGTGATGATGTGAACATTTGCTTCCATCCGAACCCCCGCCATTCCGAGGGGGTCGTACACGCCGTCCTGACCGTCGATGATAAATTCCTGGGGGATGACATGGATGATCTTTCTGTCAGACGGAAGGGCGACGCGCTTACAATCTTCGATCAGACGGTCGATGTCCGCCTGGGTTACCTCATGATCCGGGCCGCTGATGCTGATCACCCCCCGGCTCTGAAAGCTTTGAATATGGTCGCCGGCNNATTCCGACCACGGCTGATTTGATCGACACGCCGGATGTGGATTCCGCTTCGGCGATCGCGTTGGCAATGGAGTGTGTGGTCCGGTCAATGTGCGTCACCACGCCGCGTGTGATGCCGTCCGATGCACTCCGTCCGATTCCGAGAACGTTGATCCTGCCATGTTCATCCATTCCTGCAACTACCGCACACACTTTGGTCGTCCCGATGTCCAGTCCTATGACGATGTTTTCCATGTCTCCCTCTGGTAATGCTCTTGGTTCACTGCCGTGCGGCCGAGGCATTCCACCGCACCACGACCTGATCCTCAAATCTCACATCCACGTACCGAAGCTGCTGCGCCCCGCGCAGGGGCACGATCTCCCTCCAGAAGCCGTCAAACTTGACAAGCTTCATGGGCAGATCTCCTTTCCCGAAAAGGACGGGCACACCGAGCTCCGCTGTATACACGATCAGCTCGCCTCCGCTCTGGATATTAATCTCAGAGATCCTCATGCTCAGATCGTCCCCAACCTGTCGCGAGAGCAACAGAAGGTCGAGCGCCTCACGCACACCCGGTTCCCTCAGCCGGAGTCCGGGCACACATTCTGCCAGGGGAAGCGCGCCCGTGAGAACTGGAAGGTCGAGGAGACGACCTGTCTTTGATACCGGGAGGACGAATCCCTCCGGATCAATGTAGAGAAGACGATCAGCCGCAAGGACGGCAAGCGGGACACGCTCCTCAANNGTTGATTGTGATGCCTTCCGGGCCGTCCCGGTTGACCGACACAGACCGGACGAACGGGTTCTGTGCAACTCTCCTGCGAACCGCCGCAAGGTTCACGTCAAACAGCATGGCGTGCGGAGCCACGTTTGCGAGTCGTAGTATCTCCTGCGTCGCTAGAAGCACGTTCCCGTCGACGCGAACGGACCCCACGGGAAGGCTTCGCTTCCAGGAATTCGCCCCCAGCGCCACCACAAGAACACCCATGAGAAGGAGGCCCATAACCAGCAGGCTCACCCATGATCTACCCTGCCGTACGCCATTCGTTTGCCGGTCCGTATGATGACCTTCCTCCTCCTCCCGGATGTCACTTTCCGTTGTCGCCATGCCCGGTCACACCTCCGCCTTGAGCTGNNCGTCCGAATTCATCATAAAAATCGCGCGTCCTGGAGTACAAATGCGGTTGAAATACACACACAACCCGCCGCCGCCACCCCGCTTTCGCACCGGAAAGCGTGGCCTTGATTTCCGTCGGATGGTGCGCGTAATCGTCCACAAGGGTAATCCCACCGATCTCCGCTTTCACGTCCCAGCGCCGGAATACCCCGGTGAACTTCCCGATCCCCGCCCTGATCTTCTCGAACGGAACACCAAGTTCCAAGCCGACAGCAATCGCNNACTACAAAGCCGTAGAATGGAACCTTGCTCGCAAACTGTACGAAGGCCGACTTGATGTCCTCAAGATCGCGGTAACAATCCAGATGGTCCGTCTCGAGCGTGGTGAGAACTGCAATGGTCGGGGTAAGGGACAGAAATGAGCGGTCAAATTCGTCCGCCTCGACGACGATGAACTCACCACGGCCTAGCCGCGCATTGGATCCTGCGAGACCCCGGATGCGCCCCCCGACTATGACCGTTGGATCAATCCCCCCCTCGATCAGCACCAGTCCAATCATTGACGTCGTCGTGGTTTTCCCGTGGGTCCCGGCTATCCCGATTCCGTACTTCAGCCGCATAACCTCCGCGAGCATCTCCGCGCGGCGGATCACGGGGATCTTTCTGGCCTGCGCTTCCAGCAGTTCGGGGTTATCGTGCGGAACGGCAGATGAATACACGATGACGTCAACATCCGGCCCGACATTCTTCGCATCATGTCCGATTGACACTGTGATTCCCAGATCTTTCATCCGGTCCGTATTGTCGCTGGCCGACCTGTCTGAGCCGGAGACGGCGAACCCCTCGTCCAGGAGGATTTCAGCGATGCCGCTCATCCCGATGCCG
>DKBG01000217.1 GCA_002451155.1 Ignavibacteria bacterium UBA6906 | reverse complement strand
CAAGGAGCAGCAGCAGAAGAAGAAAGAGGACAAGAACAAGGATCAGAAGAATCAGAAGAACCAAAAACAGCAGGATCAACAACAGCAGCAGCAACAACAACAACAGCAGCAGCAACAACAGCAACAACGGGCATCATCACAGGATAAGAAGATGTCAAAGGCTGATGCCGATCGCATCCTGCAGGTCTTGAGGAACAATGAGCGTGATGTGCAGAAGAAACTCCGGGTACGGCAGGCTGTTCGACCGAAGGGGGAGAAGGATTGGTAGCGCAATGAGGATACTGAGCGGACTGATTCGGTTGACCGGGTTCATGCTCATTGCCGGGGGAATCGGGCTGCGTCTTATGGCGCAGGGAACGACCTTCGAGGCAAGTCTGGACAGGACGAGCGTTTCCCTTGGAGAGCAATTCACGCTCTCGTTGACTCTCTCGAATGCGGGGACGGCGGGAGGAAAGAACATCCAGCTTCCTGATCTGGGAAAGTTTCGCATCATTTCGGGACCCAATCAGTCCTCGAGCATCCAGTTCATCAACGGAGCCGTTTCGTCAACGGTCGCCTACACCTACATCCTGCAGCCGAAGGAGGTTGGAAAGTTCACCATCGGCCCGGCGAGTATCGAAGCGGGCGGTGGGGTGCTGAAGAGCTCGCCGCTCTCGATAGAGGTCGTGAAGGGGTCCGCTCAGCCGCGGACGCAGGCTCCACCCCCCGGTGACCTGGCTGCGCAGATCGGCGACAACCTTCTGCTTCGTGCGTCGGTCGACAGAACCAGGGCTCTTCAGGGGGAGCAGGTCAATCTGCTCTTCAAGATCTATGTGGGGCGCGTGTCGGTGCTCAGCTACGGAATCGAGAAAGCCCCGACCTACACAGGATTCTGGGGCGAGGAGGTAGAGCTTCCAAAGAACCCCGAACTGCTGACGGAGACCATCAACGGCAAGCAATACCGTGCGGCGGTGATTCGGCGAATCGCGCTGTTTCCAACCCAGCACGGGCTGCTTGAAATCAGCCCGATGGAGGTACAGACCACCCTGCAGATTCAGGCGCCCCGGTCCGCAGATCCTTTTGACGCGTTCTTCCGCGATGCGTTCGGGCGGACGGTGAACTACTCGATCAAAAGCGACCCGGTGCGGGTGAGAGTCGACCCCTTGCCTGGGCGGGCTCCTGATGACTTCCGGGGAGCTGTCGGGCAATTCGCCATGAGCGCTGCTGTAGACAAGAAGACGACCCGCACCAACGAGCCGATCTCCCTCCGGATCACTCTGTCCGGGACGGGGAACATCAAGTTGCTGGAATCACCCGTCGTCACCCTTCCGCCGGATTTCGAGCAATACAGTCCGAAAGTCTCGGAGAATATCAGCAAGCAGGGAGAGAAGGTTAGCGGCAGCAAGACGTTTGAATACCTGCTGCTTCCACGGTACCCTGGTCTCAAGGTGATCAAACCGATCACCTTCACATACTTTGACCTTTCAAAGCGGGAATACGTACACCTCCGCTCTCCGCAGATGGAGATCAACGTGGAGCAGGGAGCTGCCGCTCCGCCGGTTCTCGGCGGCGGCGGACAGGAGGATGTCAAACTCCTGAGCGAAGATATACGATTCATCAAGGTTAGCCGCGTGTCGTTCAACGAGAAGGGGGAAGCGCTCTATGCAAGCGGTGTCTTCCTCGTCATGCTCCTTTTTCCTCTGGTGGGGTTTGTGGGGGTGTTTGTGTACTCACGTCAGCATCAGTCCGCCATGGCCGATCAGGTATCCTACAAGCACCGCCGGGCCCTGCGCGTGGCACAGAAGGGGTTGAGGGAGGCTGAGTACCTGCTGAAGGAAAAGGGGGACGGGAAAGGCTCACCGTCGTCCGCGCAGCGTCTTCGATTCTATGCTGAGGTCTCGCGCGCGTTGTGGAGATATCTGGGCGACAAGCTCAACATCCCGCCGGCATCGTTCTCCGTGGAAGGTGCGCTGGCAGAGCTGACGCACCGGTCGGTGCAGCCGGACCTGCAGCAGTCGTTGAAAACGCTGCTCGAGACCTGCGATATGGCCCGGTTCGCTCCCACGAATGTTGACCAGGCCGCGATGCAGCGCGTGTATGACGAAGCAAAACGAATAATTATAGAACTCGAGCGGACGCTGAAGCACGCATGATCCGGTCTCTTCTTCAAGTCCTGATACTTGGTACCTCCATTGCGGCGGGGTTGCACGCGCAGACCCTGGAACAGAAGTTCCAGGAGGCAAACGGCCTGTACCAGCGGGGGAAGATTCCCGAGGCGCGCGATCTTTATCAGGCGATCGTGCAGGAGGGATATGTCGGCGGGGCGCTTTACTACAATCTTGGAAATGCGTATTACCGGACCGGGGATATCGGTAGAGCGATCCTGAACTACGAGCGAGCACTGCGGCTGAATCCCACAGATGATGACGTCCAGCACAATCTCGCGCTGGCGAACCTCCGGATCACCGACCGGATCGAACCGATCCCCCGGCTCTTTGTCTGGGATTACTGGGACGGTGTGAAACACAGGTTTTCGCTTGGGGGTGCAACCTGGGCGGGGTATGGCGTCTATCTTTTGCTCCTCGGGTCCGTCGCTGGTGTGCTCCTGGCAAGGAGCTACAGAGTGCGAAAGGCCGCATTCGCCGCGTCGGTGGTGAGCGGTCTGCTGCTGGTGTTCTTCCTCACACTGTTTCTGGCGAAGGTGGCGGACACAGGACGGACTGACGAAGCTGTCGTTATCGCGCCAATCACAACCGTGAAGAATTCTCCCGATATGCGCAGCAGCGACGCGTTTGTGTTACACGCTGGCGTCAAGCTGTGGATCCTCGACGGCGTGAACGAATGGCTGAAAGTGCGTCTCGCCGACGGGAAGGTTGGCTGGATGGAGAAGTCGGCAACAGAAGTCATCTGATCCCTCCGGTCCCAGTGCCGGCATCTCGGCCTCTTCGCCGAGCCGAGCGTGACGTCAGACCCTGAACGTCCAGGTGCGAAGTCCGTACCGACGTCTCACAAGGTCAGCAAGCCCCTCGTGCGGCACGCGTGTGGTCCCTGTCTCCGCGTTCCATTCTCTCTGCAGTGCGTCTGTCACAGTTCTGACATCGATTCCCAGGTTGACCAGGAAGTTCAAATGGTCTCGGCGGTTTCTGTACGCCGGCTGTTTTGCGGGCATATGCAGGAGCCGGGTTGTGCGCTCGATGTCGAACCGGCTGAGTATTGTGCCGTGGAAGAGAAGGAACCTGCTGAGCCTTCGCTGGGCGTTTCCGGAAAATTTCCTTCCCCGGATGGTCAGGTCGCTCTCGCCCATCGGCTCCGCGGCAGAGTCCAGGAAGGGGGTCAGTGCGCGGGCATTTCGTTCAAGAACATAGCGTGTTGTTCCTGTGATTGAAACGAGGGGCGTATCGGGCCGGATTTTCAGAATGAGTGCGTAGTTGAGGCATCCGGGACCCTGGAGGACAGTTCCTCCGCCGCTGGCGCGGCGGAGAACCTGCACGCCCTCCAGTTCACAACGCGTGAGATTGACATCCTCTTCTGCTGACCGGGAATAACCGAGGACGACGAAATAGCTCTGCGACTCCCAAAACCGGATCACCTCGCCCTCTTCCCCCTCCTCGGCGCGATTCAGGAGCAGCTCATCGCACGCGAGATTTTCAGCCGGATTTGTGTAGGTTGTGTTGAGGAGTTTCATCGGCAAAATAGATTTGATAGAGAATCCGAAATGACGTACATTTAGGCTCTTTCGAGGCCTCCGGGCGAATGCAGCCCCACCCGGATCCGTTCTTTGCGACAGGCTCTGCCAACCGTCAATCACGATGTCAGAGAAGACCGATAATATGAAAGACCCTGCAGTTCCGCAAGGTGCCCCGGGGCGTCAGGACCAGTGGGTGGACGCCCTGGAATTCGTTCTGGAGTCTGTGCTGAGGGACAGGGAGTCCGCCAAATTGCCCCTCCTGCTTGAGAAACTCAGTGCCCGCCTCGGGCAATCAGGAATCCGTCTTCCCCGCCTCGTTAACACGCCGTATATCAACAGTATTCCGCTGGATCAGGAGTCCCCGTACCCGGGAAACCGCGAAATTGAACGCCGGATAAAGAGTTACATCCGGTGGAATGCCATGGCGATGGTCGTCAAGGCCAACCGGCTGCACAGCGGTCTGGGAGGACACATTTCAACCTATGCGTCCGCGGCGACAATCTACGAAGTTGCATTCAATCACTTCTTTCGCGCCAACGACATGATCTATTTTCAGGGGCATGCGGCTCCCGGGATCTACGCGCGCGCTTACCTGGAGGGGCGGCTGGAGGAGCATCATCTCCACAACTTCCGTCGGGAGCTTGCCGACGGAGGTGGACTCTCCTCTTATCCTCATCCCTATCTGATGCCGAATTTCTGGCAGTTCCCGACGGTCTCTATGGGTCTTGGTCCCATCATGTCGATCTATCAGGCTCGGTTCAACAGGTATCTTCGTGCGCGGGGTTTCCTGAGCGGTGAAGAACCGCGCGTATGGGCGTTTGTCGGCGACGGGGAATCGGACGAACCTGAGACTCTTGGGGCGATCACCCTTGCAGCGCGTGAGAATCTCGACAACCTGGTCTGGGTAGTCAACTGCAATTTACAGAGACTTGACGGGCCCGTTCGGGGCAATGGCAAAATCATCCAGGAACTCGAAGCTGCGTTTCGCGGCGCGGGCTGGAACGTAATCAAAGTTATCTGGGGTTCGGATTGGGATTCGCTGCTGGCGGCAGACTCCGGCGGATTGTTGCTCAGGCGGATGGAAGAGGCGGTTGACGGGGAGTATCAGAAGTATTCGGTTGAACCGGGGAGTTATACCAGGAAGAACTTCTTCGGCAAATATCCGGCTCTGCTGGAGATGGTGAATCATCTCACCGACGAGCAGATACGGAAATTGCGCCGGGGAGGCCACGATCCGCAAAAGATGTACGCGGCCTTCAAAGCCGCCGTCGCGCAGAAGGGGCAGCCCACCGTTATCCTGGCGAAGACCATCAAAGGCTACGGGCTCGGAGAGGCGGGGGAGGGGCGGAATGTGACCCATCAGCAAAAAAAGCTGAACGAGAAGGAACTGCGGGAGTTCAGGGAGCGGTTCGGTATACCGATCGCGGACGAAGATGTTGTGGAGGCCCCCTTCTATCGTCCTCCGGATGACAGCCCTGAGATGAAGTATCTTCGTGAGCGGCGCATGGAGCTTGGTGGGTACGTCCCGGAGCGCCGGGCAACCCAGGAGCGGCTTGAGGTTCCCTCCCTGAAGGACTTCACGGAATTCTTCCGTGGTTCCGAGCGTCTTGAAGTCTCGACCACAATGGCGTTCGTTCGATTGCTCGGGAATCTCCTGCGCAACAAGAGCATAGGGAAGCGGGTCGTCCCGATCATTCCGGACGAGGCACGCACGTTCGGGATGGATCCACTGTTTCGGGAAGTCGGGATTTACTCGTCGAAGGGGCAGCTCTATGAACCTGTCGACAGGGAGTCCCTGCTCTACTATCATGAAAGCAGTGACGGGCAGATTCTTGAGGAGGGAATCACCGAAGCGGGTGCGGTCTCCTCGTTCGTGGCGGCTGCGACGGCGTACTCAACGCACAATGTCACAATGATCCCGTTCTACATTTATTACTCAATGTTTGGGTTCCAGCGGATCGGGGATTTTGTCTGGGCCGCCGGAGACATGAAGGCAAAGGGATTCCTTCTCGGCGCCACCGCCGGCCGGACGACGCTGAACGGGGAAGGACTGCAGCACGAGGACGGTCACAGTCACATTCTTGCGGCGACGATTCCGTCTGTGCGGGCGTATGATCCGGCGTTTGCCTACGAGGTTGCGGTGATTGTTCAGGACGGCCTGCGGAGGATGTATGCTGAAGGAGAGGAAGTAATATACTATTTGACCCTTCACAATGAGAATTACGCGATGCCCCCGCTCCCGGAGGGGGTTGCGGAAGGGATTGTCAAAGGGCTGTACAGATTCCGCGAAAGTCCGCTGTCCGGGGGGATCAGGGCGCAGATTCTCGGAAGCGGTCCGATCCTCCGTGAAGCGCTCCGGGCGCAGGCGATTCTGGCCGAACGATTCGGTGTTTCAGCGGACGTCTGGAGCGCAACGAGCTACAAGCAGCTGCGTTCGGAGGCTCTGCAGGCCCGGCGATGGAACATGCTGCATCCGTCGGCGGAGCCAAAGAGGTCGTATCTGGAGCAGCTCCTTGACCAGGTGGAGGGGCCGTTTATTGCGGTCTCAGATTTCATGAAACTTGTTCCGGACCAGATTGCTCCCTGGGTTCCGGGCGGACTCGTGACGCTCGGGACGGACGGGTTCGGCCGGAGTGACACGCGTCCGGTTCTCCGCCGGTTCTTCGAGATTGACGCGGAGTCTGTTGTTGTGGCGACGCTCTACACTCTCGCACAGGAAGGTCAGGTTTCGAAGGAAACAGTCGGGCGGGCGATCAAGGAACTTGGCATTGATCCCGACAAAGTTCATCCGGTCCTCGCATGATACGTATTGTGAAGGAGACTCGTTATGGATGTGCGTCTTCCCCGGCTCGGTGAGGGTGCCGACTCAGGCACCATTGCCGGCATCTTTGTGAAGGAGGGGGATCAGGTCAAGAAGGAACAGCCGATTCTGGAGCTGGAGAGCGAAAAAGCGGTTGCGACGATCCCCTCACCCGCCGCAGGGACGATCACGAAGATTCACGTAAAAGATGGTGACGAGATCAGGGTCGGTGCTCTCCTTGTGTCCCTGTCCGAGGAAGCGGGGCAGGAGGAATCGCCAAAGAGTTCCCAGGCCGCTCCGGATGTAGCGGGCGGGCAGGGGGCTGCGCCGCCGGCTGTTCCGGCCCCGACACCGAAGGAACCTCTGGAGCAGTTTGAGGAGCTTCCAGTTCCGGCAGGTCCGGTTGCCGCTGCGCCGTCCGTCCGGAAGACCGCGCGAGAACTCGGAATCGATCTCTCGAAGATCCGTGGCAGCGAACGCGGTGGCCGGATTGTAATGGCGGACCTGAAGCGATACATCCAGGGATTGCAGCGGCAGGCGGGTTCTGCCTCGCCAGTCGCGCTCCCTGTCGCCGCGGCCGAGCGGATTGACTATTCAAAGTGGGGAACAGTCAACGCAAAAAAAATTACGACGCTCCGCCGGACGATCAGCACCAGAATGGTCTCCTCCTGGACGACCATCCCGCACATTACGCAGTTTGATGAGGCGGACATCACCGGCATTATGAACCTCCGGAAAAAGTATGCCTCCAGGTACGAAAAACGAGGCGCCCGTCTTACGCTGACGGCATTTGCGCTGAAGGCGATCGTCCCCGTGCTGAAGAAGCACCCAATCTTCAACTCAAGTTTTGACGAGGGGGCGGGGGAGATCGTATTCAAGGAGTATATCCATGTCGGCATTGCCGTCGACACCGAACAGGGTCTGATTGTTCCGGTCCTCCGGGATGTTGACCGGAAGAGCCTTTTTGACCTAGCAACCGGGCTCGATGATCTTGCCGAGCGGACGCGTCAACGAAAGGTTCCTCTCGAGGAGATGCAGGGGGGATCCTTTACGATTTCGAATCAGGGGGGGATCGGGAGCGGACACTTCACCCCGATCGTGAACAAACCGGAGGTGGCGATCCTGGGCATGGGGCGCAGTGTCGTGAAGCCCGTGATACGGGGAAAGAAGACGGAGCCGCGGACAATGCTGCCGCTGTCGCTTTCCTACGATCACCGGGTGATTGATGGAGCCGACGCCGCACGCTTCATGGTCGATCTCGTGAACGCATTTGAGACTCTGAAAGAGTCAGAAGTCAAGATCTAAATCGCGAACAGTTACGCTGACCGTACGAGGAGAACGTGAACAGACTATCCACTGAAGTCGTCATAGTTGGTGCGGGTCCGGGCGGGTACGCCGCCGCATTCTACGCAGCCGCGAGGGGAAAGAAGGTCATCCTCGTGGAACGTGACAGCCGGCTCGGCGGAGTGTGCATGAATGTCGGGTGCATTCCATCGAAAACGCTGCTGCACGCGGCGAGGTTGATTTCGGAAGCGGGGGATTCCCAACACCGCGGGATCACGTTCGGCAAGCCGGTCATCGATCTGGATAGGATGCGTGCGTGGAAGGAATCGATCATCGTGAAGCTTGCCGGCGGCGTGACAACGCTTGCGAAGATGCGTGGGGTTGAGGTGCTCCAGGGGCGGGGGTACTTTGAGGATTCACGGACGCTCCGGGTGGAAACCCAGGATGGCCAGAAGTTCATCGCGTTTGACCAGGCGATCATTGCGACCGGATCAAGGCCCTCCCTCCCATCGGCATTTGATCTCGGCAACAAGAGAATAATGACCTCCACCGAGGCACTCGAGATCGAGGAGATTCCAGGCGACCTATTGATTGTGGGAGGTGGATACATCGGCATGGAGCTTGGTACGGTGTACGCCACACTGGGGAGCAGCGTGGTTGTCGCCGAGCTTCTCCCGACCATTCTGTCAGGTGCGGATCAGGATTTGATCCGACCGCTGTTGCGCAGAGTTGAAAAGTTGTTCAAGGAAATCCGGGCCGGAGTGAAGGTGCTCAAAATGGCAACCTCCGGAAAGAAGATCAAAGTGTCCATGGAAGTAGAGGGAAAAGTCCGTGAGGAGCTGTTTGACCGCGTTCTGGTCTCGGTCGGGCGTACCCCGAACACCTCAGACCTCGGCCTCGAAAACACCCTGGTCACTCGGGATGAGAAAGGTTTTGTCCGGGTGAACGAGAGGCAGCAGACCGCCGATCCGAGCATCTACGCCATTGGAGACGTGGCCGGCGGAGTCCTCCTTGCCCACAAGGCGACGAAGGAGGCCCGGATCGCCGTCGAGGTGATCACGGGTGAACCGAGTTCATTCGACCACATCATTATCCCCGCGGTAGTGTTCACCGATCCGGAGATTGCCTGGTGCGGGTTGACGGAAGCGGAAGCGAAAGAACGGAATATGAAGGTGGAAGTTGCGAAGTTCCCCTGGTCCGCTTCCGGCAGGGCGCTGAGTTTCGATCGGACGGACGGGATGACAAAGCTTGTGATCGAGCCGGAGACAGAGCGGATTCTCGGAGTGGGAATCGTGGGTGCGGGAGCGGGCGAGCTCATTGGGGAGGGGGTTGTTGCAATTGAGATGGGGGCTACCGCGCTTGACATCGCCGAGAGTGTTCATCCGCACCCAACCCTGTCGGAAACCTTAGCCGAATGTGCTGAGTCATTCTATGGAACGGCGACGCACACCGTGTCTCGGAGGCGAAAGGCAGATTCGTAAGGCTACGGCACATTCCATACCCGGTGCTGTTATTCAGCCAGACCTGGACCTGAGAAGGTGCCCTTCAGACGGGTGGTCTATTCAACGGGTGGGGAGACAGCAGCGAGAATTCTTCGGGCGAAGAAGGTGAGCGGCCCCCGGCATTACGGTGCCGGGGGCTTTCATTTCATTGTGTATTCAATGCGCGTTCTACTGCGGCGGTTATTTCCTCTGAGAGGGGGTCAATTCGCGGCTCGAAGCGGCCGACCACGTGGCCATCTCGATCGATCAGGATCTTTGTGAAATTCCAGCGAACCTCTCCCGTAAATCCGGGTTTCCCCTGGCGGGAAGTGAGGTAGCGATAGAGAGGATGCGTGTCGCGACCGGCGACGGAGATCTTGGCGAACATGTCGAATGTCACGTCGAACCGGCTGGTACAGAAGTCCCTGATCTCGGTATTCGTTCCCGGCTCCTGCCCGCCGAAGTTGTTGGCGGGAAACCCAAGTATCGCAAATCCACGGTCTTTGTAGGTCCGATAGAGGGATTCAAGTCCCGCATACTGGCCGGTGTACCCGCACTGTGAAGCGACATTGACCACCAGCGTCACTGTTCCCCGGTAGACAGACAGAGAGCGGTCCTCGCCGTCGATAGTCTTCAGGGTGAAATCATATATCGTCGATTCCTCCTTTATGCCCCGGGCGGAATCCTGGGTAACGGCCGGCGGTCCCCCCGTGAGGAGCAGGAGAACAAAGAGGGGGGCGCGGTTACGTGGTATTCTGGTTT
>DKBG01000085.1 GCA_002451155.1 Ignavibacteria bacterium UBA6906 | reverse complement strand
AAGCTCTGGTAGCTGCCGGCGGCTTCCTGCCCGATGGACCGGATGGATTTCTTCCAGACAGGATGGGCCGCATCAAATTTTGTAACTTTCCGGCCGGAGTCCCAGGCCGATTCCACGAAGACTCGCGGGACTTTCCACGCCCCTGGTTTCACAGTGTCGGGCCTTGCCGCCGGATCCCCGGCAACCCTGACTGCGCGGAGGGTGTACTCTGCGAGGACGCGTTGTCTCGCGGACTGTACGGTATCCCCGCGAGAATCTCCACCGACGATCACCGCATCGGGCCTGAAGTGCCGTAACACTCTCTCGATCCTTGCAACTGCCGTGTCGGGATTCCAGATCAGATTCAGAATTTCACGGGAGGGCACGATACCGGGATCGGGGATATTCAGGTAGTAGGGTGTGCCGTCGAGGAGGGTTATGGCCCGGACAGACTCTTCTTTTCTCATTGCGGCAGTGAACACCGGAGCCGGGGTGCCGCGGTCCGACGGGGTTGCATCTCCGTTGGTGAAGTACACAACGACCGTACGGACGCCACGCACGAGCCGGAGATCCGCGAGCAGGGAGAGATCCTCATATCCTGGCTGGAGGGTCACCATCAGCACGACCCCCCCGCTCGTGAGATCGAGGGCTCTCTGGTGAACGGCGCCTCTTCCGGTCTCGGGGAAATAGGGAGACTCTGCCGGGAAGGCCATCCCGCGGGGGATAGCGGCCGAACAGATGGCAACAAGACTCGCGACAACGACGCATTTCGCTCTAGCCATAACAAAACCTTGAGTATTCATTTCAATTCGTCAGGTCCCACCTGGCACTGGCAACCTCTGCATCCCGCGGTCATCATGAGAGGGATCAACGCAAAGGTCGAAAAGACACTCTGATGCAGATTCTTTGCCGGACAACAAAGAGGGCTGGCATGGATCATGCCAGCCCTCGTATAGTTCGTGAGGATCAGCGGTCGGACTTTAGAAACCGACTGCGAGGGTGAAGACGTGGTTCCCGTCGAAGTACTTGACGGCCCGGTAGCCATAGTCGAACGACAGCACAACGCCGCCGACATCGTAGTGGACGCCCGCACCGGCGGTCCAGTCATAGATGTAGGCGTTTTCGCCGGCGATATCAGTCGTTGTCTCGGGCGAGAACGTATAGCCACCGCGGGCAAAGAAGATGCCCATGAACGAGTATTCCGCACCCACATTCCACTCGTCCTGCAGGTAGTTATTGTTCCGGAAGCCAACTCCGACATTGAGAGAATTCTTCTCATCGAACCGGGGTGCATACCCGAGTCCGATCTCGAGGTTTGTCGGCATTTCGAAGCCGGCGGTTTCGAGTTTGTAGGTGTTCAGCCCCCTTTGGTCCGTTGAGAGATCCGCCCGCACATAGGCGTTGGACCCGTCGTACTTCATGTTCGGTCCGATGGACTTCACGGCAACCGAGAGATTCAGTCCCTGGACCCCCAGGTTCTGGTACTGGATGCCGACATCGAACACGATTCCGCTGGCCGACATGTTGAGGATCTTCTCAGAGAGAAGATATGCCGTGGCGCCAACGGAGATCCTGTCCGTCAGAAGTCTTGAGTAGGTCAGACCGAGTGTCAGGAATGTCGGGCTGTACTGTTCACCTGTCCCGTCCGGATACTCCACGGTAGTAACCGGGATATCACCGAACCCGAGGCTTTTCAGCGAAAACCCGAGTGTCCCGAAGTCCCCTGCCTGGACGGCAACGGCGCCATAGCTCACGCCGATGTCAGCGAGATACGACATCTGCGAGAACATCGCTTCGACGCCCCTGTCCATCCGGCTGAGGCCGGCGGGGTTCCAGTAGATAGCGTCGGCCCCCTTCAAAAAGAGGGAGCTTGACGCCCCGATCGCGACGCCCCGTGCGCCGACCGGAATCAACAGTTCCTGCGCGCCGGCAGTCCCGATCCTGTTCTTGTTAGCCGCAAGAGCTGGCATCGACAGAATGCCGAACAGGAGAAGCAGGCAGACCACCGACCGCATAGCTTTGCTAGTCATGGAATTTCTCCTTCAATAATCGATAAACGATCCATTGCAGCCTGTCCGTCTGCCCCTGACCTGATCTCATTCAGGCCGGCGAGGCGGACAGGCGCACGACTGTTACCAGCGATCAATGAACTGCTGCTCGGGAATGACGCCGAGCTTCAGGGTCTTGGTCTTGCCAACTTCCGGCATGTCGATATAGACCAGATACATACCGGCCGCAACGGGGAATCCATCCTCATTGCGGAGGTCCCACTGGAAGAACTGGGAGGTATCGTCCTTCAGCAGTGTGCGGACGAGAACGCCGGCCAGATTGAAGACCCGGACCGTCGCCTTCCGCGGCAGATGCGTGAAGGTGACGAACCTGGCATACTTGTTCAGTTCCTGCGGATTGAACCCGATGTACGGATTCGGGAACACGTTCACCAGAGCAGCGTCAGCCAGCGCGAGCTCGCTGTTCTGCTCGGCCGGAGGCGCGGTAATGGTGAATGAATCATTCGGACCGTTTGGCTTTGTCGAGGTAATGCGGAACGTGGTTCCAGCTTCGGGAACACGCTGTGGGTACGTTCCCGTCGCNNAGGCTGGACCCAGTAAATCCAGTCCGTGAACGGGTCGTTGTCGCCGCCAGAGACCGTGTGGTCGGCGCCACCGCCACCATTGTCGACACTGTCCGTGCCGGCCTTGGTCAGCAGTTCGAACGTCTCGCCTCCGTCAACGTCGAGCACGTTAGCGAAGAGACGATAGTCATCTGCCGGATTGTTCGGCGTTGCAATGCCGATGTTCCAGAGTTCGAACGGAACGTTGATGACCAGGTCTCGCGCCATGCCGAACGCCGACGGGAGAAGCGCTTTGCCGCCAGCCGTCGTGAAGCGAATCTCCCAGTCATACGGGATAATCGAGGACCACCGGGCTCCGCCCTGCGTGACGCGAGTCTTGAAGAATTCATAGAACGCATCCATGGTAGGAGAGTTCATCCCGGTGCCTATCCCCCACCCGGTGCTCGCGCCCGTGAGGCCCGCCTGTTGCAGGGGACCATTAGGGCGATCCGAGCCATCAAGGAACGGAAAGCCGTTGCCGTTGAAGGCAAACGTTCCCTGTTGCGGGGGAGTGATGGGTCCGTTCGCATTGGAGATCGTCTCGAACTTCACGAAATCGAGCGGAGCTCCGACGACGCGGAACTGGATGCCGTCGATGATTGCCGCACCGGGATCATCGCCATCCTGAGCGGTCATCCCTCGGGCCACCGTGTCGCTCGCCGATCCCACCGTCCGGACGATACCCCAGGTCTGGTTCGGGACATTGCCCTTGAAGTAGATCTTGTAGGTCGCGCCTGCTTTCTGCATTGCGGTCGGATTCAGGACGATTGGAAAGACTTGTCCATCACTCGGTCCGGAGTGCACAACATCCGTGAGCGTGTCACCCAGAGCCGCGGCGAGCCGCGTCCCCGGATCAGGCCACTGCGGAGTGACCAACGCAACATCAGGCGAGCTTTCCAGCTGTGCCGGTACCGCAGTTGGCGCAGGGTTGAAGCTGTAGGACGTCACGCCGAAGTAGTAGGGCGAGCCGTTACGCAGCGGGGAGCCACCCTGCAAGGCATCGATAGATGTCGTATAGCGGCGTTTGATCCCCGAATCGGTGCCGAACTGCACCGGTTTGCTGAGGACATATCCGCTCGTCGCGTCATAGACGTCGTCGAAGATTGTCGTCACCGCATCGACGATATCATAGGTCGCCAGGAGTTTCCCGGCGGANNCCGACGCTGTCTGGCCACGAGATGGCCACCTCTCCCTGAAGCTCGGAGATTGTCATCTTCGGACTTGGGGGAGGACGCGGAATATTAAAGAGCACGTTGTACGCGCTCTGGGCAAGGTCACTGTACCACTTCAGGACCGCGACACTGGAAATACGGTCGCCGCCGAGTCCGACGAGTGTGGCCACGACGAGTTCTTGCGTGTCGCCGTCTGCGAGGGTGAAGGGCCCCGTCACGAGACAGATTCGCCGATCGCCCGGGACAAGACCACCGCTGCCATCGAGCCATCCCTTACCGGCAACAGGATCTCCGTCAAGGGTGAACTTCGTCGGCTGGTTTGTCTGCGGGTTAATAAACTCAGCGTTGCTGGGTGCGATACGTCCGTTCATCAGGCGATACCACTGGATGTCACCGCCTGCGCCCTGCGTAGGATCGGTATACGTGGCGTTGCCGTTGATGAAGAAGACGAAGGTTGACATCCCAAGGTTCTTGTACCCATGCCGGTATTTCAGCTGGAAGACGGCCGAGTCACCGGGCGAGGGAACAATTGGACCCTGGAAGAAGTCATACCCTGCAGCCGGGACTTGCGTGCCGTAGGTATCGTCCACGGGTTTCCCGTTGTAGATATACCCGAGGCTGCGATCAACGTCGCATCCTGCGTAGTCGTCGCCGGAATCGCCAAGATCCGGATCCGACCACTGCACGAAGAAGGCGCTATCAAGCGGCGCGCCGCTCTTGTTNNACGGTCTTGTGCACTTCGAGACCGATCGGCGGTGAACCGGAGAGGTTCTGTGTCCGCGTCGAATTGAGATCATTGGCAACGTAGTAAATTGTCTGGTCGGCTCCCACCTGGCCGGGAATATCAATCGCGGGTTCATACACACCGTTCTTGTTGACATCCTCGTACGGTGCCGGCAGGCCGTCCTTCGCGGGCCATTCATTCCAGTCCTTGACGTACTGATCGAACAGGGCCTGGGCCGAGATGCTATTGTACCGGCTGATAAGATCCGCTTCCGTCTGCATTGCCACCTGGACGGCCGCAAAGGGCGTCGTCGGTGTCACATCCGGGCGAACCCTGTACGGCCGGTATTTCTCAAGCGTGGGATCGTCAAAGGGTGGTCGTTGATCCTCGCCAGGTCCCCCAACGCCGGTGACGGCACCGGCCTGAAGCCCATACCGGTATACATCGCCGCCGACTTTCGGGTCCGAGCGCCCCTTGTGAAAGCCTCCCCACACGACACCATCTTCGTAGATGGCCCACTGCGAAGTTCCCTTCGGGAACTCCAGGCCGGAATTTGACGTGACCGTGTTATACGAGCTGTTACCGTTGTTACCGTACCAGTTGAACAGGTTGTTAATGGTAAACCAGGTATACTTATCGTTCGTATTGGTCTTCATCGCCCCCTGGCTCTTATCGCTGTCAGCCGCGAAACCGAGTGTCAGGCTGACACTGATCAGGAGCGCGATGGGTCCGGCGATCAGTTTCAAAAATCTTTTAGACATGTGCGCTACCTCCTCCGTGATTATATGTCAAGCCTGATACCGAAGCGGAACTGCCGGGGCGGTCCAAAATTGCCGGAATTGCGACCGAGGTAGAGAGCCCGGTAGAGATCCCCAAAGCCCGTCCCCAGCGTCTGCAAGTCGGTCTGTCCGCCCTGCGTCGCGAAGTATCCGTCATCCTTCGTGTCGCCGGTCCGGAAGAACGCATCCTCCGGGTTGTCCGTGCCGAGCACATTGATGACATAGACAAAAAAGTTCACGTCGAGAGGTCCGATAGCGACGGTCTTGTCCAGACGCGCGTCGAGCTGGAAGAACCAGGGGGTCGTGGACGCACCCGGAGGTTCAAGCGGAATCCGGAAGCGTTCGTCGCCCGGTGCGGGTCCGCGCTGCTGTGCATCCAGACGTGTGAACGCATGACCGCTGTTGAATGTGAGCAGTGCATTGAGACCGAGCTGCTCCAGAATCGGACCACCGTCGCCTTTGCCCCACCGGTAGTCAAGGATAACCGCACCACGGTGCTGGTAGTCGAAGTTAGTCGGGAATACATAGCGCGGGAGTGATTCCGGCCCGAGGCCGAGCTGCCAGATCCCATTGCTTCCCGCCTGGTCGCTGGCGGTAGACTTTGCATCCTGGAACGTGTAGTTGATCTGGGCTGACACCCGATTTGTTCGGCGCATGATGAACTTGACCTCGACACCTTTGGAGGTCGAGAAATCGGAGTTCTGCAGCGACGCGTAGGTCGGAGTTGCACTACCGGCAGTTGGCTGAATCATCAAGAACTGAATCTGATCCCGGATGTCCTTATAAAAAGCGGTGATGTCAAACGAAGCGACATCCGAAACCACCTGCGAAAAGCCGAGTTCATACTGGGTGGTCCGCTCCGGCCTGAGGCCCCATCCGCTCGGTGCCGACACCCAGAACCCGCCCGTAATGTTCCCGGACAGGGTGCCGGTTCCGCGGTAGGAGTCGGTCAGGCGGCTCTGCTGGATGAACTTTCCGTACTGCGCATGGAAGACCGTCCGATCGGAGACAGGGAACGAAAATCCGATCCTGGGGCTTACCGCGCTCGTCGTCGGCGTTGCCAGCAGTTCGTCTGTCGTGATCCATGAATCCTGGTTAAAGGTGAGGTCGCCCGGATCTGCTACATCAAGGCTGTTCGGGTCGATGTAGTCCCAGCGGACACCAATATTCAGGATGATATCGGAGAATTCGATCTTGTCTTGGGCATAGATAGCCGCGAAGACAGGATGGCGTGGCGCCAGATAATAGACCGCGTCGCCCGTGTTATTCAGAACATCTTCGCTGGTCTCGTTACCGAAAATATCATATCCGTAGATGTTTGCGCCAATACCTGATCCTTTGTTCAGAAGGTTCTCGAGCTCCTCCGGAGTCGTCGCATCNNGTACCGCGCCCAGGCTACCATGTTCGTTGGCGCGTAGTTCCGAATAGTATAGCGCGTATATTCGCCTCCGATCTTCAGCTCATGCTGCTTCAACTGGGTTGTGAAGTCAGCCTTTCCTCCGAGGGATTCTGTCCTGTTCTTCGCATAGTTCACAAGAACAGTACCGTACTGGTTCATTGCCGGAATGGCACCGTTGTAGAACGTGTAGTTGCCATATCCCACGCCCTGCCGGTACATCGGGAACCCGAGTTCTGCGTTCCGGAGTGAGTCACCATACGCAAAGAGATCTCCTTGCAGATAGGGATCCATTGTCTTTCCGGTTGAGAGGTAGTAGTTCCCGTTCACCTCGAGGAAGGTCGTCGGACTGAAGATGTAGGAAAGTTTCAGATTGCCGATTCCGTTCTGCGACTGGTTCAGACCGAGACGGTCCTGGTTCAGATAGGAAGTCCAGGCTGTCTGGTTTCGGGTTTCGAGCATGCTGTACGTTCCCGAACCCCGAACCTGCCAGTTCCCCATGTCGAGGAGAAGGGTCCCGGCAAATGCCCAGCGATTGCTCATGCCGCCCAGCGCGTTCCCTCCGACGCTGACCATGGGAATCGTGTCTCTACGAGAGACTGTAGGATGCGCCGCCGTAAGGATCGGATCCGTCACAACATTCGTGAACTCATACGGCTCCCGGACTGCAACTGACGGATCACGATAGAACGTGTTCTGTACCGAACCGAAGAACCTGAGCGTCCTGCCGAGAAGCGGTCCGCCGGCTGTGGCGGTGAGATCGGAGTACCCGTAGCTGTATCCGCCCATGTAGCTCTTCTGCTGCTCGACGAAATTGTCAGTCTCCATAAGGACTGTCCCCTTCCACCGCTCGGGGCTCCCTGTCCGCAGCTGAGACTGGATGATACCGGCGTTCGCGCCGCCAAATTCGGCGCTGAATCCGCCCGCCTGGACCGTGATCTGTTCGACAGCTTCAGCGGTCGTATAGAGGCCGCTGCCACCACCGACGATGTTGGTCACATTCACTCCATCGACGCGGTAGCCAACCTCATCAGGGCGTCCGCCGCGGATGTAGACAGCGCCACCCTGCACGACAACGCCGGGCTGGATGGCAATGGCCGCTCCGACACCCCTTGCGGGGATCTTGTCGAAGAATTCATTGTCAACGATCCGGACGGCGTTTGTCGCGCTCTTGTTGATCAGTGGCCGCTCGGCCACGATCTCCACCGTTCCGACGGTCACGCCTTCTGCCGGGAGGGCGAAGTTCGCCTCCGACGTCAGGTCTTCGTTGATGCGGATATTACTCAGCGTGATCATCTGATAGCCTACGTAGCTCGTCCGGAGCGTGTAGGTTCCTACCGGGACGTTCAGGATGAGGAATTCACCAGCGACGTTCGTCGCGGCACCCATTGTGGTACCGACCACGACAACGTTTGCGCCGACGAGAGCCTCACCCGTTCCGGCATCCGTCACCTTGCCTCTGATTTTCCCAGCGGCAAAGAGGACGGTCGGAATCAGGACCGTCAGGACGAGAACGAAGAAAAGCTTGCGTTGCATGTTGTGCCTCCTTGTTGTGCTGGCAGTGATATCCTACCACATGAACAGCAAACAGATTTCCGCAACGACGGAACATGATACACTGCGGCATTTCTCTCCATTGACTCAGCGGACCGGAGAGAACTGTCCCGCAGATGCAATCATGACATGTTACGGCAAAAAACGAAAGCCGACTGCGAATGCAGTCTTGTGCGAAGTGAAGTAGTGGAAAGTCGTATCAAGTTCCCCCTGTGCAGGTCACCTCCTTTGCGGAAAAAGTGCGGGGTCTGTGGCTTGAGTGGCTTGGAAAAGAGCGAGTGATGAGAATTGAAACGCTTGGCATTTGAATATAGAAAGGGACTATGTGTTTGTCAAGTGCCGATTTTGCCAATTTGGCCCAAATCCGGAAATTTTGACCCCTCTACCCAAGCCGAACGATTTTGAGGTTTGACACTCCATCGAGTTCCTCAAGCTCCCTGCGTCCTTCGGAGGGGATGGAACCATCGATATTCATTACGGTTAGCGCGTTCCCCCCCACCTCCGCCCTCCCAAGGGAGACGCCGGCTATGTTCACGCTGTGGCGCGCAAGGACGGACCCGACCCGGGCAAGCATACCCGGTTTGTCGACGTTATTATAGATAAGGAGAAATCCTTCCGGGTTTACCTCGAAGCGGAAGCCATTCATTCCGATCAGCCGTGGGGTTGACCGCCCGATGACTGTGCCAAGGATTTCATGGGACCCCCGATCGGTCTCATACCGGACGCGGATGACGCTGGCGTAGGTATCCGGTTCGCTCTCCCGAACTTCCTGGACCGAGAGCCCGAACTCCGTTGCCAGATAGGGGGCACTGATATAGTTCACCGGATCAGGCTGGAGGTGGGAGAGAACGCCTTTCAGGACACCCGCCCTGACGAGTTCGAGCGATGCGAGCGCCTGTTCCCCTGCTGCTCCCACGGTAAGCCTGAGGAGTTTTCCCGAGCCGAGTTGCGCTGCGCAGCTGCCCAGTTTTTCCGCCAGGGTTACGAAGGGGCGGAGATCTTTGTTCAGGGTCAGTTCCATCACTGCGCCATTCACCACGCCGGAGTATGACCTGCCGTGGAGTGCATCGGCGATCTGGTGTGCAATCTGCACGGCCACCTTTTCTTGTGCCTCTTCCGTTGATGCGCCGAGGTGGGGTGTGACGACGACGTTCGGGTGACCGACGAGGGGATTCCCTTTCGGAGGTTCTTTTTCAAAGACATCGAGAGCTGCTCCTCCTACCCGGCCGGCCGTCAGGGCGCGAAGGAGTGCCTGTTCATCGATGATCCCGCCCCGCGCGCAGTTGATCAGCCGGACCCCCTTCTTGCAGAGGGCGAGCGTCCGGTCATTGAGAAGGCCGCGCGTCTCCTCGCTGAGCGGCGTGTGCACGGTTATGAAATCGGACCTCCGATACAGTTCTTCCAGCGTGACGGGTTCGATTCCCATTCGCGATGCCGCCTCAGACGGAAGCACGGGATCGAAGCCGATGACTTTCATCCCGAGTCCCGCACATCGCTGCGCCACCTCCCGCCCGATCTTCCCGAGGCCGACGACGCCGATTGTTTTGCCGAAGACTTCTGTCCCCGTATACTGTTTCCGTTCCCATTCCCCCCTCAGGAGACTCTGCTGTGCCTGCGGGATGTTTCGCGCGAGGGAGAGCATCATCGAGACAGTGTGCTCCGCGGCAGAGATTGTGTTTCCGCCCGGAGTGTTCATCACCAGAATCCCCCGGCGGGTTGCTGCGTCAACGTCGATGTTATCGACACCCGTCCCCGCCCTGCCGATAATCTTAAGCCGCGAGCCGAGTCCGATCACCTCCGAAGTCACTTTCGTTGAGCTTCGCACGACGAGTGCATCGTACCCGGGGATAATCCGTTTGAGCTCGTCAGCCGGCAGCCCGGGGCGGTTGTCGACATGGAACCCCTCCCTCTCGAGCAGGTCGATGCAGCTCTGTTCCAGCGTATCACTGATGAGAATCGTCATGCCGGATTATTCCTTTCACAGAGTATAGACGGGCGCGGTGTGCCTGCTCGATACGTCGGAAGTCCTTTGTCAAGTGATCCCGAGCAGTGCGCGCTGGGTGGCGGCAACACCGGAGCCGGAGGGAAACGAGTAGCCGACCGATGCCAGTGCCCGTTCGATTGCGGCGATGACCGTCACCATGTCGAGGTCATCGTAGTAGCCGAGGTGCGAGACACGGAATATCTTCCCTGCGAAATCTCCCTGGCCGCCGGCCACTGTAATCCCGTTCCCCGTTTTGAGTGCCCGGTTGAACGCGGTCCAATCGACGCCCTCCGGTATCCAGACAGGGGTGACAGCATACGAGGGTGATTCAGAAAAGAGGCGAATTCCGAGCGCCCGGAAGCCTGCGCGCAGTCCGAGAGCGAGCCTCCGGTGCCGGCTCCAGACAGCCTCGATGCCCTCCGCACGGATCATTTCGAGCGCCTCATCCAAGCCGAGGATCAGCGAGACCGCCGGCGTCCAGGGCGAGTCGGCGGAGGCATGGGCTCGAAGGTACCGTTGCAGATCGAAATAGAACTTCGGAAGCGTCGAACGTTCCATCCGTTCGATGGCTCTGTCGCTGAGGGCGACGAAGGCGAGGCCGGGAGGAATCATCAGGCCCTTCTGGGAGCCGGTCACGCACAGATCGATTCCCCATTCGTCGAACCGGAGTTCATGCGCTCCCACCGACGTGATTCCGTCGACGCAGACCAGCGCGTCGGAATGCTCGCGGACAGCCCTTGCGATCGTCTGGATGTCTGTCGCCGTTCCTGTCGATGTCTCGCTCTGGGTGAGAACAACGGCTTTCGCTCCGGGGTGTGTGTGCAGCGTATCGAGAACCTGCTCTGCCGACACGGCGTGTCCCCAGGGAATGCGGATCTCCACGGAATTCAGGCCGAAGGCACGCGGCATCTGGACCCAGCGTTCGCCGAATTTTCCTCCGTTCACGGCGATGACGGTCTCCCCCGGCGAGAAGCAGGACACGAAAGCCGCTTCCATCGCGCCCGTTCCAGAGCAGGCGAGGGTGAGGACCGGCCGGGAGGTTTGAAAGACATACTGAAGGTTCCGGTTCACCCGTTCCATCACCGCGCGGAATTCCGGATGCCGGTGATGGATGATCGGGCTGGCCATCCGCAGCATGACCGTTTCTGGGACCGGAGTCGGCCCGGGAGTAAAGAGTCGGGATTTCATGAGTTGACGGAGTCGGAATTGAGCCGCAGGGGTTGGACCCGGACGGCCGGCGCATATGGTGAGTCTGGACCCGTTAGGGTTCCAGGTGGTCTGCGATCACCCTGATCACCTCGTTCTTGCCGACTCCGGTGATCGAGGAGAACGGGATGACCGTCCTGCAATACTCAAAGTGTTGAAACCGTCGTCGGGCTTCTTCGAGGTATCGGGGCATTTTGCTCGTCGGGAGTTTATCCGCCTTTGTCAGCGCGACGAGGAAGGGAATGGAGTAGTAGTCGAGCCACCCGACCATCATCATATCCAGTTCAGTCGGTTCGTGCCGCGCATCGACGAGCTGGACGACAAGGGAGAGCTGATCCCGGCCTTTGAGGTATTGCTCGATGAGCTTTCCCCAGCTTGACTTCACCTGTTCCGGGACTTTGGCGTACCCGTAGCCGGGGAGGTCGACGAAATAGAACTGTTTATTGATGAGGTAGTAATTGAGTTCCCGCGTCTTGCCGGGCTCGGTGCTCGGGCGGGCGAGGGCTTTCCGTCCGCAGAGCTTATTGATGAGGGAGGATTTCCCGACGTTGGAGCGCCCGAGGAAGGCGACTTCTTTCACGCCGTCTTTCGGCAGCTGGCGGACGTGTGAGGCGCCCAAGATGAATTCAGCTGACGTGATCTTCATGGGAATTCAGGACACCCGTGGTTCTTCAGGACTTCGCCGCGTCATCGGCCGCGTCGGTCTGTTCCTGGTTTGATTCCGGTTCGGCTTTTTTGGCCGCCGATTTCTTCGCCGTCCCGGCTTTCTTCTCCCCGCTCTTTTTCGCTCGGGTGCCCGCCGCTGATTTCTTTCGCCGGGCAGGTGCCGGCTTTTCCGCCTTCTCCTGGCCAAGATTGAAGTCAACGAGCTCAATGACAGCCAATTCCGCGCCGTCTCCCAGGCGTTGTCCGAGCCGGACGATGCGGGTATAGCCGCCCGGACGGGCGCCCACTTTCCCGACGATCTCCGTGAAGAGTTCCTTGATCACTCCCCGGTCCTTGATAAGCCGTCCCACTTCACGCCGGGCGTGGATCGCCGCAGCGGGGGCAGCGCTCTGGCCTGCGCTGGCCGTTCGCGCGCGGGTGATCAGCTTTTCCACCACCATGCGGGTTTCTTTCGCCTTGGCCACAGTGGTCGTGATGCGCTTGTGCCTGAGCAGCGCGGTACAGAGTGACGCCATCNNCATCGTGGCGCGTCTGTGGCTCGCGGTACGTTTGAGTTTTCTGCCGGATACGCGATGTCGCATGGGAATAGTCCAGGGAAGCTAAGAGATTCTTTACTTACTCGGTGTCTTTCAGGTATTTCTCCACATCCATACCGAACCGGAGGTTCTCCCGTTCGATGATTTCCGATAGCTCGGCGAGAGATTTCCGTCCGAAGTTCCGGAACTTCAGGAGTTCGGCCTCATCACGCCGCACCAGATCGGCGATGGTTCTGATGCTCGCTGCACGCAGGCAGTTGTGCGATCGCACAGAAAGTTCAAGCTCGTCGACGGGTGTCATCAGCACCTTGCGGACGCGCTGGAATTCCGCGTCCTGTTCAGTCTCGACCTTCTCAGCTTCCGGCTCGACGTCAAAATTGATGAAGAGCTGGATATGGTCGCGGAGGATCTTGCCTGCGTAGGCCATGGCATCTTCGGGGGTAATAGACCCGTCGGTATCAATCTCCATGGTCAGCTTTTCATAGTCGGTCTGCTGTCCGACGCGCGTCGTCTCCACCGTATACCGGACGTTCCGGATCGGGGTAAAGATCGAATCGATCGGGATGACGCCGAGCACCTGATCCGGTGTCTTGTTCTCATCCGCCGTGATGTACCCAATTCCCCGCCCGATCCTCAGATCGAGTTCAAACTCCGCCCCCGCGTTCAGGGTTGCCAGGTGAATGTCCGGGTTCAGGATTTCGATTTCCGGCGAGGCCTTCTGGATATCGGCCGCAGTGAAATCCATCGGCCCTTTGAGCGGAACCAGAATACGGTTTGCCTTCTTGTTGATCAGCCTGAGCCGGACCTGTTTCAAGTTCAGGACGAAATCGGGAACATCTTCGACAACACCGGGGATTGAGGTGAATTCATGTTGCACGCCTTCGACCCGGAACGCGGTGATAGCGTATCCCGGGAGCGAGGTGAGGAGAACGCGGCGCATCGCATTGCCGATGGTCATGCCGAACCCCTTGTCGAGAGGCTGCACGATAAATCGGCCATACGTGGCTGTCCGGCTCGTGTCCTCGAGCTGGATCTTTTCCGGCATCTGCATGGTTCCGGTCGTCATAGGGTCACTACCTTTTCTTACTTAGAGTACAATTCAACAATCAGCTGTTCATCCGCGTTAAGCGGGATATCCGTCCGCTCCGGAACATTCAGGAACGTCCCGACGAGGTTTGCCTTATCGAGGCTGAGCCAGGGAAGCATTGCCGCATCTTTCATTCGTTTCATTGACGCGTGGATGGCTTCCATTTTCTTGCTTTTTTCCCGCACCTGAATCGTATCCCCCGCTTTCAGGAGGTAGGAGGGGATATCCACCGGCTTGCTGTTCACCAGGAAATGCCCATGGGTCACGAGTTGTCTGGCCGCTTTTCGGGACGGCGCGAACCCGAGCCTGTAGACGGTGTTGTCGAGCCGGCGCTCGAGCAATTTGACGAGTGTCTCACCCGTCCGGCCCGTCTGTTTCAGCGCGCGCTGGAAAGTATTCCGGAACTGTGTTTCCATCAGGCCGTACATCCTGCGCACCTTCTGTTTCTCGCGCAGCTGGACCCCGTATTCCGAGATCTTTGTCCGTCGGGACTGCCCGTGCTGTCCCGGGGGGAATCCTCTCCGTTCAACAGGGCATTTTTCCGTAAAGCATTTCGTGCCTTTCAGGAACAGCTTCTGCCGCTCCCTCCTGCACAATCTGCAGCTAGCATCAGTATATCGAGCCATGCACTTCCTTCCTGCTCAGTCTGGGTGTGACAAATACGGTATTACACGCGGCGCCGTTTTGGCGGACGGCATCCGTTATGCGGGATCGGCGTGACATCCCGGATACTTGAGATTTCGAGTCCTGCCGTTTGAAGGGCCCGTATCGCGGCCTCCCGGCCGGACCCGGGGCCTTTGACGAACACCTCGACCTTGCGGAGGCCGAGGTCATGCGCCGCCCGTGCGGCAGCGTCAGCCGAGACCTGAGCCGCAAAGGGGGTATTCTTCCGTGACCCTTTGAAGCCGTTCTTTCCCGCCGACGACCAGCTTATCGTATTGCCGTAGACGTCGGTGATCGTGACGATCACGTTATTGAAGGTGGCTTTGACATACACCTTCCCCGTGATATCAACCTGGATTTTTTTTCGTTTCTTTGCAGATTCGGGAGCGCCGCTCCCCTGTGTGGACTTCGCCACGGTATCCTCCTCAGTGCAACGAATTCGTCAGTGAGTATTTCGCGTCAGGTCTTCGCAGCCGTCTTCTTCTTCCCTGCGACGGTCTTCCTGCGTCCTTTTCGGGTGCGCGCGTTGGTCCGCGTCCG
>DKBG01000290.1 GCA_002451155.1 Ignavibacteria bacterium UBA6906 | reverse complement strand
GGGAGCGCCTACACCTACTCGTATGCGACGCTGGGCGAGCTCGTAGCCTGGATTATTGGCTGGGACCTGATCATAGAGTACGCGGTGGGCAATGTTGCCGTGGCGATAGCCTGGGCAGCCTATTTTCATCAACTTTGCACGGGGATAGGATTTCACATACCGGCCTGGCTTGCTGTGGACTACCGGTCGGCACACCAGGCCGCTGAGGTCATCAGCCAGGCCGGTCTGGCGCCGGACCCGTCACTGGCGCTCCCGTACGAAGCCTGGCTGACCCACCCGACCATCCTCGGCGTGCCTGTAATTTTCAATGCCCTTGCGGTCCTTATCGTCGCCCTGATCACCTGGCTGCTGATCGTCGGGGTGCGGGAGTCGGCGCGGGTGAACAATATCATGGTCGCGATCAAGCTGATCATACTTTTCTTCTTTGTCTACGCGGGGGCGAAATTCGTGCGCCCCGAAAACTGGAGCCCCTTCCTCCCGAACGGATTCGGCGGAGTCTGGGTCGGGGCGAGCCTGATCTTTTTCGCCTACATAGGCTTTGACGCGATTTCGACCGCGGCGGAGGAATGCAGGAAGCCCTCCCGCGATCTCCCGATCGGGATCATCGGTTCGCTTCTCATCTGTACGATTATCTATATCGCTGTTGCTCTGGTGCTGACCGGAATGGTTCCGTGGAATCACCTGGGGGTGGCGGATCCTCTTGCGGCGGCATTCGCCTATGTCGGCGCCGATGTGTCTGCCGGGATTATCGCAATTGGAGCAGTGGCATCAATGACCGCTGTCCTGCTTGTGTTCCAGTTCGGCCAGCCGAGGATATTCTTCGCGATGTCCCGCGATGGACTTCTCCCTGAGTACTTCGCACGGGTTCATCCGAAACACAGGACACCGCATATCACGACGATCTGGACCGGCGTTGCGGTCGCGTTCTTCTCCGCGATCGCGAATATCAATGAAATCGTTGAGCTCACCAATATCGGGACACTGTTTGCATTCGTCCTCGTCTGCGTCGGCGTTATCATCCTGCGTTACCGGGAACCGGACAGACCGCGGGCCTTCAGAGTACCGTTCGTTCCGATCGTTCCGCTTCTCGGAATCGCCTCCTGCCTCTATCTGATGCTGGGGCTTCCCTGGGTAACCTGGCTGCGGTTTGGAGTCTGGTTGCTGGTCGGGTTGCTGCTCTACCTCCTTTACGGATACCGGAAGAGTCGGCTCCGCTCTGCCACATAGACACGGAGGCAGTGCGTACAACGACTGAGGGGCCCTCGCGGGCCCCTCAGGGGTGTTACTGCTCGTTGTCGCCTCCGCATCAGCGACTCTGCCGGACGGAGAGGATCCATTCAGCGAATTCCCGGAAGGCGCCGTTTCCTCCGCGGTTCCGGCAGCGATAATGGACGATTGCCGCGATGGCAGGGACTGCATCGGAGGGGGCCGCAGTGATTCCCGATCCGTTCAGAGCCTGGATAATGCCGAGATCATTGACGTCGTCTCCCATATAGCCCATCTCTGCCGGTGAGACGCCGGTTTCCCGGACGATGAGATCCAGCTGTGCGCGTTTGTCCTTTATTCCAAGGTAGCAGTAAGGAATTCGCAGCTTTTCGGCTCTGCTTCTGACACTCCCCGAACGCTCGCCCGTGATGATGGCGGTTTCGACTCCCGCCTCACGCAGGCGCTCGACACCCATCCCATCCCGAATCGAGAACCGCTTCATTATCTCGCCGGACTCGCCGTAGTACACTCCCGAATCGGTGAGCACCCCGTCGCTGTCAGTGAGCAACAGTCTCATGCGCTGTGCCCTGCGGCGAAGTTCACCCTGGTTTGGTTTTCGTGGCGCGCGGTGAGGCATCGTCAGTTCTCGCTCTCTGAGGTATCAGAACACCTTCCCGGTCAGTTCCCCGACTCGCCGCAGCGGGCCGGCCGGCATTGTCTTACCCGGCGCCCAGCACGTCCTGGAATTTCGTTACGAGGTCCCGTGCCTGTTCGGGATCCCGCCCCTCGGCAATGACCCGGATGATCGGCTCCGTGTTGGATTTTCGAAGATGGACCCAGGAATCGTCAAAGTCGATCTTCACACCGTCGGTTGCGGTAATCCGCCCCCGGCCCCGGTAGTCCACCTGTATCTTCGCCAGAGCGGCGTCCGGTGAACGGCTGCCAAGCGCGATTTTTCCCTTGGCGATCGAGTACCGGGGGAGGCTGGCTTTGAGCTGGGAGAGCGTTCCACGGGATTCCGCCAGGAGCTGCAGAATGAGCCCGATTCCCACGATGGCGTCCCTTCCCAGATGGACCGCCGGGAGAATCACGCCGCCGCTCCCCTCTCCGCCCACGACCGCGCCGACTTCTTTCATCCTTTTCGCGACGTTGATCTCGCCCACCGGGGTTCGAATGACTGTCGCTCCGTACTCAGCCGCGACATCATCGACCGCGCGGGTCGTCGAGAGGTTCACGACGACCGTGGGTGCAGTTCTCCGGTCGCCGATTGATTTCTCAAGGACGAACCGGACCGCCGAGGTCACGGTATACTCCTCTCCGTACGGTTCGCCACTCTCCATCATGAACACCAGCCGGTCCACATCCGGATCAACCGCGATGCCGCAATCGGCGTTTTCCTCCCGTACGCGGCGGCCGAGATCGACGAGATTTTCCGGTACCGGCTCGGGAGTATGGGCAAACACGCCGCTGACGTCACAGTTCATCTCAATCACCTCGCATCCGAGCGATCTGAGGAAAGCCGGGACAATCATCCCGCCCGCAGCATTCACGCAATCCAGAACCACTTTCAGTTTCCGGCTCCGCACACTCTCCACGTCGAGATACGGAAGGGCGAAGACAGCATCAGCGTGCTTTTGAAGCCAGACTTCGTCGTCGATCATCCCGCCGAGGGTATCCCAGGACGCATAGGAGGGAGGCGAGTCCGCAAGATTCCAGAGGGTCCGGTTTTCATCCGCATCAAGGAACATTCCTGTTGGCGCGATGAACTTCATCCCGTTCCACTGGATCGGATTATGGCTGGCGGTAATCGAGATGCCGCCCGCCGCGTGTCCGTACTCGACCGCAAGCTGAACGGTGGGGGTGGGGCAAATCCCGAGGGAGCGTACCGCGACGCCCGATGCCCGCAGCGCAGACACAATCAGCCCTGCGACAACTTCACCGCTTTTCCTGCCGTCCCGGCCGACCGCGACGACAGGCGGACCGGCGGTGGTTTCCGAGCAGTACCTCCCGAATGCCGATGCGTATTTGATGACAGTGTCCGGCGTGAGGGATTCTCCGACGATGCCGCGAATCCCTGAGATGCTGACCATGAGTGACATGCAGGAACCGTTGTGATGAGCGAGGAACGGGCCTGCAATGTAGGGAACCGTCAGCCCAGAATCAAGCTGAAGGGTCCCGCACCGGCCCGGTTAGCCGTCCGGTTGAAAGTATTGCGTGAATTGGTTACGTTACCATGCACTCCGTGGACGGCGGCCATGCTTACGGAAGAAGAAAGGCGGCAGGTGGTGACGATTGCGCGAGATGCGATTGTTCACGCGCTCGGCGGGGCTCGCTCCACGGATCACCGTGCAGTCCCGTCCGAAGCCAGGGAGGAGCCGCACACCGGGGCACTTGCCTTTCCCGGGGGCGCGTTCGTGACAATCCGGATTGCCCGCGAGCTCCGGGGGTGCATCGGGTATATTGAATCGCCCCTTCCGCTTGCTGAGGTTATCGCCGAGGTCGCCGTCAAAGCCGCGACCGAGGACCCTCGATTTCCCCCGCTGGACCAGAGCGAGTTGGCCCGGGCAACTCTCGAAGTGTCCGTGCTCTCACCGCTGGTTCGGGTGCGGGACATCACCGAGATCATTGTTGGGACGCACGGATTGCTGATCGAACTCGGGCGCGCCCGGGGTCTGCTTCTGCCTCAGGTTGCGACAGAATACGGGTGGGGGAGGGAAACCTTTCTTGCCCATACGTCGAGAAAAGCCGGACTGCCGGCCGACGCGTGGAAAGACCCTGGAGCGATCATCTATTCATTTACTGCCGAGGTCATACAGGAGCCTGACTCCTGAAGGCAGGGAGGCCACCATGGTTTTTCGCTCATCTGTGCGTGCACCTGCCGTGAGCGGGATGTTTTATCCGGCCAAACCGGCGGATCTCCGGGATACCGTGCGCCGGCTCTTCGATCAGGCGCCCCGAAGGGAGATCCGCGGGACAATCATGGGGGTGATCTCGCCTCACGCGGGGTATATGTATTCCGGACTGACAGCCGCCGCGGCGTTCGCCCTGCTCAGGGGCAGCGGTGTGGAGCGGGTGGTCATCGTGTCACCCAGTCACCGGGAGTATTTCGGCGGCGTGTCGGCCTATCCCGGAGAAGCGTATGGTACGCCTCTGGGAACAGTTCCGGTTGATGCGGGCCTGCGTGCCAAGCTTGTGCAAGCATGCCCGGTCGTGCGGCTCGACCATGCGGGGCACAGGGACGAACATGCCCTGGAGGTCCAACTGCCGTTTCTGCAGGAGGTGCTCGGTGATTTTGAGATTCTCCCGCTCGTCATGGGAGATCAGGGGCGGGAGGTTTGCAGGGAACTCGGGATGGGCCTTGCGTCGGTCCTGAAGGGGACAACAGTCCTCTGTGTGGCGAGCACGGACCTTTCCCATTATCACTCTGCCCGTGTTGCCGACACTTTTGACCGTGTGATGATTGAGGATGTGAAACGGTTCGATGCCGAGCAGCTGATGGCCGATCTTGAGGGTGGAACAACGGAGGCCTGCGGCGGCGGACCTGTCGTCGCGGTAATGACGGCACTGAAGGCACTCGGGGCAAACCATATGGACGTTGTGCACCACTGCAACTCCGGGGACATTACCGGGGATACCCGCAGTGTTGTGGGCTACCTTTCAGCGGTCGCCTGGTCATGACGGGGGGCGGATGACGGTTCGGTCACTCAACGTCACGATCATCGGTGCCGGGAAAGTCGGGTCCGTTCTCGGGAGGGTTTTATCGGAGGAGGGCGTCCGGGTTGTCAGTGTCATTTCGCGCTCCCGTTCCTCCGCGCGCAGGGCTGCCCGGTTTATCGGGGCTGAGCACGCGTCGGATCGTCTCTCCAGTATCCCTGATTCCACCACGCTCGTGTACATAACGACACCGCACGCGGCGGTCGCGCCGGTTGCGCAGGCGCTGGCGGCCGAGGATCACCTGCGCTTTCCCCATATGGCCGTCTGCCACGCATCCGGTATGCTGACGGCGGATGTGCTCCGACCGGTTTCAGCCCGGGGGGCAACGGCGTTCTCCTTTCACCCCCTCCAGACGTTCCCCCGGGATTTTCCCCCGCGGAAGATCCTTCCGAGCGCCAGGGGAATCTACTACGGAGTGGACGGATCTGCGGGAGGGATACGGACCGCCCGTGCACTTGCGAAACGACTTCGAGGCCACGTTCTGCTCGTCCCGCCCGAACTGCGCGTTCTCTACCACGCCGCCTGCGTCGTCGCCTCCAATCATCTCACAACCATGCTTGCCGTCGTAGAGCAGCTGGGGGCGCGCTTCCGAATTCAGCCGGGGCGGACAATGGAGGTCTTCGGTCCCATCGTTGAGGCGACGCTGGGAAACATACGGCGGACCACGCCGGCGGAAGCCCTCAGCGGACCCGTTGCCCGTGGCGGCATCGAAACCCTCAGAGACCACCTCGAGGCGATACGTCAGGTTGCTCCGGAGCTGCTGCCCTATTTCATCCAAGTCTCGTCGGAAACTGTTCGTCTTGCGCTCCGGAAAAGGTCCATCAGTCAGCAGCGCGCAGAGGAGATGCAGACGCTCCTCTCAGGATACGTCGATCAATCATCAGAGAGAGAGGTACAGAGGTGAAAGCGCTCATAGCCAGCGGCGGCCGCGGAACTCGTCTCCGGCCGATTACCCATACTCGCAACAAACACCTGATTCCGATTGCTAATAAACCGATCCTGCATTACGCAATCGAGGCGGTCGTGGAGGGTGGAATACGGGAGATTGCCATTGTTGTCAATGCGGACAGCACTGAGGTCCAGCAGGCTATCGGGAACGGTGACCGGTGGGGAGTGTCGATCACCTATATCCCGCAAGAGGTACCGGGCGGTCTTGCCCAGGTGGTGGCGCTCTCCGAGCAGTTCATGGGAAAAGAGAAGTTCATCTTCTTTCTGGGTGACAACCTGGTCGTAGGCGGTGTCAGGCGCTTCATCGAGGAATTCGAGCGGAGCGACTGCAACGCGTTTCTTACCCTCTCCAGAGTGAAAGATCCGGAACGGTTCGGGGTGCCCGAGCTGAAGGGGGGACGGATCATCCGAATTGAAGAGAAGCCGAAGAATCCGAAAAGTACCTACGCGGTTGCGGGGATCTATCTCTATGATCATCACATCTTTGAGGCGGTGAAGGCAATCCAACCCAGCGCACGCGGCGAGCTGGAGATCTCCGATGCCCATCAGTACCTCATCGACGCAGGCAAAAGAATCGGGTACGCAGAGATCACCGGGTGGTGGAAGGATACGGGGAAACCGACGGATCTCCTCGAAGCGAACCGGCTGATTCTTGATAATGCCACTCCATCGATCGAGGGGGATGTGGACGCGAGATCGACGATTGCCGGGAAAGTGGTCATCCAACGGGGGGCGCGGATCATCAACAGCGTTGTCCGGGGTCCCGCGATCATCGGTGAGGGGTGTGTGATCGAAGATGCGTTTATCGGGCCGTTCACCTCGATCGGGAATGAGACCACAATCAGAGGCAGCGAGGTCGAATACAGCATCATCCTTCGCGAATGCAGGATCCTGAACGTCCGGATTCGCCTCGAAGGAAGCATCCTTGGGAACGATGTGGAGGTTGTCGAAGGAACGGGAAAACCCCATGTCCACCGGTTCATGATCGGTGACCAGAGCCGGGTCGAGGTGGTCTAGGAGTGTCCCGGGATGGCCCCGGGGCCCCGCGGTCAATGAACGCCAGGTATGGAGGAGGCTGAGACGTCAATGGAATTCAAAAACCTTCTGTACGACGTGTCGAACCACGTTGCCACGGTGATTATCAACCGTCCGGATAAACTCAACGCCCTGAATGCCGATACGAAGAAAGAACTCGGAGATTGCCTTGAAAAGGTGAGACGCGATGACGATGTCGCCAGTCTCATTATAACGGGCGCGGGGGAGAAGTCGTTCGTTGCCGGGACGGACATTGCAGAGCTGACGGGGCTCGACAGCACAACCGGCCGCGAATTCGCACTGCGCGGACAGGAGGTGTTTGGCCGGATTGAACAGCTCGGGAAGCCGGTAATTGCCGCGGTCAATGGGTACGCCCTCGGGGGCGGCTGCGAGCTCGCCCTGGCCTGCGACCTGCGCATCGCGCAGGACGGGCCCTACGATTTCGGCCTGCCCGAGGTGAACATCGGGCTGCTGCCGGGCGCGGGAGGCACGCAGCGGCTCGCCCGGCTGGTCGGCGAGGCGCGCGCGCTCGAG
>DKBG01000137.1 GCA_002451155.1 Ignavibacteria bacterium UBA6906 | reverse complement strand
ACGCTCTCCCTCACCCTGTCAATCCAGTAGATGAGACCCTCTTCAAGCATCCGGTTCTTCTCAGCGGCTGACGCGAGGTCATACGTCCTTCCGTTTGCCGTCGTGATGCTTCCCGAGTCCAGCGACAGCGGCGGAAGGTCGGAATCGAATGTCATTTCATTGCGAAGCTCGTAGGCCAGAATTCTGTCGGTGGGCGCGTTGCGCGATAACAGGTCCCGTACAAGCCGCATGAAGAAGAGCTGGTTTGCACGAATGCCGTCCGGTGTAAGGATCTGGACGCTGGAACACTGGTAGCCGGAGCACCACGCAGAGGGAGCCGGTGAAGAGGGGACAGGGATTGGAATCCAATCCAATGTGAGGATCACGTACAGTTTGTATTTCCTGGCCTTTGTGAGAAAGTCCGCCAGGTTTTTGACATAATCGGTCGACAGACCATTCCCTTTGCCCCTGATTCCCCCTTCCGTGGCAACGTTCAGGAAAACCCTGACGACGTTGTACCCGTCCTTCGCAATTTTCTGCATGTCATTCTGCAGGCGGGCCGCATTATAGCGGCCTGAGTTGAACGTGGAATGATAAAGCAACGTATCCCCTTCAATCTTCTTCAGCTTCGCGATTCGGACGTAATTCGTCCCTCTCACCACAAATCGCTTTTTCGTCGTCCGGTCGTAGAGCTCGGCGTTGTTGTCCACAATTCGCACGGCGATCGTATGTTCCGGTGCAACGAGTTTCGTCCCCTGGGCCGGAATAGACCCTGAGGCAAGGAGGACAGCACCTGTAAAGACAAGTGACCGTTGAATGAGGCTGCCCATAGGGGTTCTCCGTTGTGGGTTCTGCTGGCTTCTATGCTGAACAGAGGTGCGCCGCGCGGTAGCCGGAATTCTGAGACGCGGGAAAGACAACAGTCCAGAGTAGGTGCCGTGCCGCCTGGCATAGTGACACTACCGTCCGCCGGGGAGACTGTCCCTTTCCGGACCGACTTGATGCCCGGGGTAATATACAAAAAAGTGGTTGTTGCCTCAGGGCGCGGGACACAATGCCCCCAGTGATCCACAGGTCCGAATCTGGAAGGCATGCGCCCTGGCCAGTTCACCTGCTATGCCTTGTTTGAGCCTCCCCTTCTTCCGGCTGCTCGATGGCGTATCATTCGGCTTCGATTTTGCTTGACATTTGTCTAGTGTAGCCCTAGACTTCTGTCGAGCGAACATAGGTCGAATGCCGTGGCCGCCGGGCCCCGCGCCAGACCTGGAAGCGCACCTGCTGCTTGCCTTCATCTGCACTCCCTCTTCTTTCACGCGGTGACCCCCCCAACCGACTAGCCGGTACAAGACCTCACGACACACATGCCCTCATTCGATTGAAGATGCGGGCTACCACGCTTGCGGACCTCTCTTTGCCGCGGCTCATTCGATCAAACTCTCACCGAAAGGACACCATCATGAACCGAGACCATGGGTGGTGCTGCCACGGGCTCGTTTCGTTTGCATTCTTGCTTGTAGTTGTCGGGGCGACAACACTTGCGCAGACGACCGTCCACCCGGGCACAGTCAGCGGAACCTGGACTGCGCAGGGATCTCCCTACCTCATCGAGGGTGACATAGCCATCCCGAATGATTCCAGCTTGATAATCGAGCCGGGTGTCACGGTAGAGTTCCAGGGACACTATGAACTCCTCGTCAATGGCCGCCTCCTCGCCGTCGGTACCCACACTGACACGATATTCTTCACCATCAATGACACGACCGGTTGGAGCAATCGAGACACCACGCTTGGTGGCTGGAAGCACATTCGACTGTTCGAGACCCCCGCGACGAATGATTCAACGATCCTCTCCTATTGCAGAATTCAGTACGGGAAGGCCATCGGGCCGAACTGGCCATTCAACCACGGTGGCGCAATCAGTGTCGTGGGCTTCAATAAGGTGAGGGTCTCGAACTGTCTGATTGCGGACAACATGAGTGGTGGGCAGGGAGGGCCAGCCGGCGGGGGGGTGGGGGTTACGTACTGCGACATCATGCTCAGTGGAAATACGATCGCGAACAACCACTCCCAGGCAGGAGGCGGCATCCATCTGTCACACTCGAATTCAGTCCTCCAGCACAACAAGATCATTGGCAACTCGGCGACGGGAAACGGCGGTGGAATAGAAATTCTCGGGGATATCACGCGTCCTGCTGTGGTGACCTTCCTTGGTGACACAATCGCAGACAATCAGGCTGGCCCAGGCGCCGGGGGGATCAATGCCGTTGATCTTGATAGTCTGGTCCTTCATTCTGTGACACTGCAGAGAAACCGGGCCATTTGGGGTGGTGGGGTGGGAACATTCAATTCGACTCTGTACCTCACAGACTGCACACTGGAGGAGAATCAGTCCGGATGGCTCGGCGGTGGAATCGCCGCCGATTATTCGGATCTGCACATACAGGGAACCGCTCTTTTGTGGAATGTTAGTAGGGACGGCGCCGGAGCGATGCATAATGACCACTGCACTCTGCTGCTGGTCAACTCCACGATATCAGATAATACGGCGGGAAGCGATACACTGACGGGCTCGGCTGGAGGGATCAACGCGTACGCAACAGAAATGACCGTCCAGGACTGCCAGCTCCAGAATAATGTGACAGCCGGCATTGGTGGAGCGATAAACGGAGACTCGGTGACTCTTTCAGTGATTGGCACGTTGATCCGCGGAAATGCCGCCCGGTTTGCAGGTGGCGGATTGCACCTGAACCGTTCCATCCTGGAGGTTCGGACCTCGTCAGTAACGCACAACTCTGTAGGAAATGATTCCGTGTTTGGACTCGGAGGCGGCGTACGCACCGTGGAGTCAGTTGTTGACATCAGGGATTCTCAGATCGACAGCAATGTGGCAATCGGCGCCGGGGGGGGCCTTGCCACATCCTCCGATGATCTGCTCATTATGCGCAGCTCCCTCGTCTCGAATCGTGCAAGGTGGCGCGGGGGCGGGATACATTTGACGGAGAGTCACTTCGTCCTGGACAATTCGGACCTGACAGGGAACGTCGCTGGAAACGACACCATCGGAGGAGTCGGTGGAGGTGTGGATGCCGCATGGGGCAACATCACACTGGCCGGCTGTACGATCAGCGCTGACACATCAACAACGGGAGCAGGATTGCATCTTTACAATTGCGATCTGGATATGCAGGATGTTGAGCTTACACGCAATCTGGCACTGGGGGATGGCGGGGCACTTTTCTATACGGCGGATTCGACGTTCCCTGGTCAGNNGTACAATCCGCTGAAGACGCGAATCAGGTTGCAGTCACCATCGATCGCTGCGCCTTCCGGGGGAACCAATCACGCGCGGCGACCGGCCTTCGCATCATCGGCCTGTTCAGGGATATCGCCCTGACCAACACATCCTTTGTCGGAAACAGCTCTTCCAACCAGGCGGCCGCGGCTGGTATTGCAAACGGCTGGGGCACAGTCGCCAATTGCCTCTTCTCTCGGAACACGGCAGGTTCGGATACCGTACCAGTTTCCGGAGCCGGCCTGAGCGTGACTCAGAATTCACGTGTGGACGTGGTCCACTGCACATTCGCCGACAACACGGCGGCAGGCGCCACCGCACTCTCGATTCGGGCCGGCGCACTCGTCTGGCTCACCAACTGCATTCTCTGGGGAAACCAGGGGCTGCCCATAAGTCTTGTCACCGGCGGCTCGATGACGGGCTGCCATCTCTGGGTGAATCACTCACTGGTCGAGCAAGGCGCAGACTCCGTCAACATTTCAGATTCACTCTCCATCCTCCACTGGGGCGTCGGGAACCTTGACAAGAACCCCAAGTTCAAGGATT
>DKBG01000006.1 GCA_002451155.1 Ignavibacteria bacterium UBA6906 | reverse complement strand
GCATCCTCACGAAAATCGGGTTTCTCTTCGGATTGGCCGGCATCCTCGCGATCACGTCAGGTTGCAGTGATGACGAGTCAACGCCCGTTCAACCTATGCCGGCCGGCTCGGCCATGGTGAAAGTCGTACACGCATCCCCTGACGCTCCCGGCGTGGATCTGATCGTCGATGGCACAGTGGCAGGAACAAACCTCACCTTCCCCAATAACACCGGGTACCTGAGCGTCGCTGAAGGGACCCGCAACGTGAAGGTCAATGTCACGGGAACATCCACCACGGTCATCAATGCAAATCTCCCGGTGATGAACTCCATGTCCTACTCTGTCTTTGCCGTTGATTCAGTCTCCAAGCTAAGCACTCTCGTTATCGCCGATGATCTCACTGCCCCTGCGGCAGGGAATGCCCATGTTCGGTTTATCCATCTTTCTCCTAACGCCCCAGCGGTTGACATCGCGTTGACAGGAGGCGCCGTGGTCTGGAGTAACAAGAGCTTCAAAGAGTATACCCCGTTCACTCCGCTTGCGGCCGGCACATACAATCTGGAGGTCAGGCTCGCCGGAACCAGCACTGTGGTTCTCCCTCTCCCCGGCGTCACGCTCGGGACCGGCAAGATTTATACGGTCTTCGCCCGAGGTTTTGTGGGCGCCGCGGGCACCCAGGCTCTCGGCGCACAGGTCATCGTGAACAAGTAATCGGACCGAGCAGCTGAAAAACTGAACGCCGGGTCCATGCGGGCCCGGCGTTTGCGTTGCAGAGAACACCTCCGAGGAGTATGCTCCATTGCCAAAGGCTATTTCCTGATTTACTCCGTCCGTCCCCCTCCCCTGCCGAACCCACCCTTGAGTCTCTCATCCAGGTAGACCCAGTTCAATCTCGCCGTCACATAGAAGCGGTCCTCGGCCACTTTGAAGTCGGGGGGATCAATGCCGTTCAACGTCACCTCTTGCCAGGAAGTGGTCGGAGTAATCCAGCCAAACGTCCCCTTCTCAAGCGTCACCAGCACAGGCATCCTGAACTCCTTCACATCCGTCTTCCACCGATACCGGGCGCGAATATCATCCCCCTTTTTCGAGACTGAAACCTCCAGCTGCGGGAGGCCTGGATACTTCAGGTACTGGTCGAAAAAATACCGGTAGTCCGTCCCGGTCATTTCCTGCACGTACGAATAGATCTCCTCCCCGGATACGGTCTGCCAGCGGTACTTCCGCTGGATTCCCTTGAGGATCTCCACCCAGAGCGAGTCGTTGTTGATCACATGTCTGAGCGTGTTGAGCATCAACTGGCCCTTGTTATACATATCCCCCGACCCCTCCTTGTTCACTCCGAACACGCCGAGTATCGGTTCACGGTTCCCGACTCCCGGTTTCTTCCCGTTGATATATTTCAGCGCCTCCTCGTACCCGTACAGGTGCTCAACATACAGTGCCTCAGCATACGCTCCAAAACTCTCGTGGATCCACATATCGGCAACGTCTTTTGATGTGACGCTGTTCCCCCACCACTCATGGGCGCTCTCGTGGATTATGATGAAATCGAATTTCAGGCCTGTCTCCGACGGGGCTCTTCCGCGATATCCACCGATGTACCAGTTCCCGTACGCCACGGCGGATTGGTGCTCCATCCCGGTATGCGGGCACTCGATGAGTTTATACCCGTCCTGCGGGAAGGGATAGGGGCCAAAATAGTACTCAAACGCTTTCATCATTCCCTGGACCTGCTGGAAGTGCTTCCTGGCGCGTTCCAGGTTTTGCGGCAACACATAGTAATCCAGTGTCAACGTATCGCCGGTGAGATAGAAGTCACGAAAGTGAGCATATTTCCCCACGTTCACCGTGACGTTATAGTTGTTGATGGGAGAGCTGACGAACCAGTCAAACCGTGTCCAGCCGTCCGCAAGAGTCGTCATCTGGCGGAGACGGCCGTTGGAGACATCCGTGAGGCCCGGGGGAACAGTAACGCTTATCATCATGCTATCCGGCTCATCTTCCTGCTGGTCCTTGTTGGGCCACCAGCAGCTCGCCCCCGTACCCTGGCAGGTTACCACGACCCAGGGATTGCCGGCGCTGTCCTTTTCCCAGGTGAAGCCGCCCGACCAGGGCGGCCGACTGGCGACGACGGGCTTGCCCGAATACCAGATCCTGATCGTATGAATCTCTCCTGGCTTCATGCTTCCGGACGGGGCCAAAACAAAAACCGCGTTATACTCCCTCTCGAAGGCGCACGGCGTGTCTGTCCCATCCAGCAGGACCTTCTCGATTGTCAGGTTGTCGAAGAGATCAAGCTGCATTCGATCAAAGGGTTGGACCACTCGAAATGTAATCGCGTTTGAACCCCGGAGAGAGCTGTCCGAAGGGTCAATCCGGACATCCAGGTGGTAGTAGGTGATATCGAAGCAGGTTCGTTCGGGGGACCGTGCGCCCCGCAGCGTGTCAGCGCGGGTGAACGTCTGCGCCGTGGTTGCCTGGAGAGCGAAGAGAGACAGCATACACAGTTTTGCGAGCATGGCGGGTTGTGTTCCCTTCATTGCGTGATGTCAACTATCAGCTATCCGCTAAGGAGAAAATTCGATTGAATATCGACGATACTTCGTATCTGATTTCAGATATCTGATATCTTCTGGTGGAGGTTACTTCTCTGCCATCTCGTTCCTATATACTCGGCCATCCTTCATCACAAATCCGACCCGCTCAAGCGCGCTAATATCCTGCAGCGGATCCTCGCGCACGGCAATCACATCTGCGAAGGCCCCCGGCGCGATCACACCGATCTTTCCCTGCATATCCAGTAGCTCAGCCGCAACTCCCGTCGCAGACTTGATCGCCTGCATGGGTGTCATTCCCCAACGAACCATAAAGGCGAATTCTTTCGCCTCGTTTTCAGTCCATGCAAAACCTCCGGCGTCCGTCCCGAACGCGATCTTCACCCCCGCCTTCAACGCTTTGGCAAACACCGTCGGAAGCGTTTCATTGAAGACCTGATTCATCGGATTACCCTGCGCTGCTCTCCCCTCCGCCACCCACACATTCACATAGATCGTCGGACACCAATAGACGCCTTTGGCGACCATAAGGGCAATGCACTCATCATCGAGCGCGAACCCATGTTCGATGGACGCCGCACCGGCCCTGATGGCCGGCAGTACGCCGTCCGGCGTGACAGCATGTGCGGAGAGCTTGCGCCGCAGGGTCCGCGTCTGGTCACCGATCGCATTTAGTTCTTCCGTCGTGAAATTGGGGGTGCTGTGGAATTTCCCGTCGGGAGTCCGATAATAGCCCCCATCGGCATACACCTTGACCCAGTCCGCACCGTACGACACCTGTTCGCGGACCGCCCTTCGTGCCTCGTCTGCACCCGTGATCTCCTGAACCCCCTTCGGCATGTGCAGCTCCCAGGCATACGCGCTATTGCGGAGCAAGTACCGTCCGGTTGTGCTGATCGAACGGGTGGCAACGAACAAACGGGGGCCTTCAATGACGCCGTTGTTGATCGCCTTTTTGACGTCAACATCAGCGTACATCGCACCCTCCGATTCAAGGTCACGGAGCGTGGTGAACCCGTTGAGGAGCGCGATCCGGCATGCCGCCGCAGCGCGCAGCGTCCGGTACGGAATCGACTCCTTCAGGATCTGTTCCGCGTAGTCTTCCTCCGTAATGTCGCCCTGGAGCAGAATGTGCGTGTGCGCGTCGATGAGACCGGGCAGAACGGTGGAATTCGTGAGATCAATAATCTTCGCCCCTGAAGGAATCGTCAGATTCCTCCCCACCTGCGTGACCTTGTTCTGCTCAATCAGGATCGTCACCCCTTCCGCCGGGGCGTCGGAGATGCCATCGATCAGTCTTCCACATTTAATTGCCGTGGTCTGACCGACGGCCAAACCTGTCTCCAGAAGCAGAAACAAGAAGAAAACGCTCCAATATCGCATACAACCTCCGGTAGTTGGTCTGTTCACACTCTTCGTTTCCCGTACACCCGTCCCCCCATTGTTCGCGTCGTCACGAATTGCAGCATCCCACCCGCGAACACGTTACTCCCCTCTCCGGATCAGCAGCATCCATCCCCTCCCCGGCTCAACGGGAACTGGCTCGTCCAGGGCAAACTCCCTTCCCGGCTGGAAATTCTCAACTTCGGGCGCAGTGATTGCCGCCGTTCGGGGATCGATCCCCAGTGATGTCCAATCGATCAGCAACCTGACATCACGCCGTGCTGACGCCCAGCTCGCCAGGGCCAGGAGCGCGGAACCCTTTTTCACGTAGAGCGTAGCAAGGACACTATCCTGATCGGTGCGCACAGGATTCTTTTCCACCCAGTACCCTATCATTCTGCTCCCTTCCATGCCGAACTCGTCCCAGACCTTCCAGATCGGCCTCGGATCTCCTGCCCAGGGAAGGCGGCTCGTCATCCCGTAAATCATCCCCCGCCAGGGGTTCCCTCCCTTTTCGAGCATTTCTCCCATCACGCCGAACGGGATACCTGACACTTCCGTGAGCCAGTAGTCCGGAGGAGAATCGTAGTCGAAATACTCCCCGAACCAGAGCCGGTCAATGTATGGGAAGTGCTCGAGATAGAGGTAGGCGCTGTTCACGAAGCCGTCGCGGACATTGAATTGATTCGCTGAATGGAGGTCTATCAGGGCACCGGGATTGGCCTGCATCAGCACTTTACGAATTCTCTTCATCGTCAGGCGGTCAAACGCCACATCGTCGATATACAGCCCGTCTATTCCGGCATTCTTCGCGAGCCAATTCACACCTTCGACGTAAAAGTTGTGCCAGCGGGAGACACCGCTGTTGATGATCGCCGCATCCTTGAGCTCGGGGACAAACCAGGCGGCAATGTAGTCACCACCGAGGTGCTCCTGCAGCCAGGAGAACCCTCCTCCGGAACCGGGCGCAAAGATCTCGTGCCCGAGGCTGCGGAGGGCAAAGAGCTCCGGCGCGCGGTTGGTGAGCTCCCTCACCGTGTAGTAAATCTTCATCTTCATGCCGATCCGGTGCGCCGAGTCCGCATATGCCTTCATCGCGATTGGCCTGAAGAAAGGATAATTGATGTAGGGATTGATGGGGGTCGCGTGATGAACGTTAATCACGTTTGCCCCCGTCGCCGCGATCTCGTCGACAGGCCGGTACCGGTGGTAATACCGTGTCCTCCACTGGGAATCGGTGTCGATGGTCCGGAAGGGCGTGACCACAAGACGGAAATTGTACCAGAGTGTGTCACCCCGCTGCATGCGCCGCGGGCCGCTGAAGCAGGTCACGACGAGCGACCCGTCCTTCTCCCTGAACCTGACGCCGCCCTTTCCGTCGTTGTACCAGGAAGCGGGCATGACGAGCGGTTTGAGAGTATAGAAGTTCGTGTTTAAGGGCCGGCTGTAGCGGTTGTCCCGAAGACTGAACTGAAGGCCGGCGTTGACGGTACCGAGCCACGCGCCGTCCTGATTCTTTGACACGTCCCAGGTCCAGTCAAGAGAGCCGGGACGCCCGCCTCCCTTCCTGCCGAGGCCGAGCATATACTGCGCGACCCTGATGTCAATCGGCAGTGTGAGACGGACATCCTGAAGGGAGAGGGAGGAAGATGACCTGAGCACAACGGTGAATTCCATCGTCCCGTCAAATTCCATCTCCCCCTCAACGTCCATCACGATGTTCTCCGCCTTCCCTTGGGATTTCCACGCCACCGCGCCACCGGAACGCTTCGTGAACGAGGGCGCTGTGTGCTGCAGAGCCACGGGGGAGTCGCCCGAGGAGTGAACTGTTACTGCGACCGGTCCGGTCAGGAGCGCGTGACCGTCCTGAGAGAGACGGGTCATGTCCTCAGCGAAGTATGAAATGATCGAATCGGGAAAGCCAGTCTGGCCGATTCGCACCGCCCGGCCGAGCGCGTGAATCATCCGGCCCGTAACCCTGAGCGGCGGAAAGGGTGGCACCGGCTCGTCGTCGAATGCGAGGCGGGAATCGAGCCACCGGAGCCTCGAAAGACGGTCCGGTTCATCGTCACCTGCTGTGGTAACGGTCCTGTTCGAAACGGTGATGGCCAGGGAAATCTGCGTTGGCTCTCCGCCGCCGCACAGAACGGTGAGCTGGCCGCCGTAGATTCCCGGGGTGGCGTCTGCCGGAATCTGCACGCCGCACCAGAAGGCCTGGACTTTGCCAGAATCAACCGAGACGGATCTGACAAAATCCTTCCCCGCATTGTCCACCCCTCCCAGATTGAAGCAACGGAATGCCTCAGACCGGATGACAGGGTCACCGCCCTGAAGGCGGAGGTCGCCGAATTCAATACGCACGTCGCGGGCCGGGCCGCGGGCCGCAAAAACTCCGAGCTGGAACGCATAGAATTCCCCCCTCTCCGCGCTTCCTGAAAATTTCCCTCCCGCTCCTCTTTCAGCCCAACACATGGGGATATCGTCCGTCATCCGGATTGAGCGGGAACGGTCCTCCGGGAAGACCAGATAGCTGGCCAGCGGGTGAGCCCGCACCAGGTTTTCGGTCTCCGCAGCTGTCGCAATGACTTCCATTGGCCAGAAGCTGTTGAGGGTGTCTATTGCCTGGAATTGCAGGACAGTGGCATGAGGCGCCGATGGCATGGTCCAGCGGGGGTCAAGCGACGGATAAACCCCATTCCGGGTCAGCCAGGCGGTATCCGCGGTCGTGTCAGGCTTCGCGTAGGTGATCTTCGGGTAGTTCGAGCGCTTTGATCCAATATAGGGAAGGTAGTACACCCAGTATTCTCCAGGTCCGGAAACCGGCTGGAAAATGAGATCGCCAGCCTCGCGAGTTACGGTCAGCAGGGAGACATTCCGAATTCGTTCGTTCGTCCGCGCATCCACAACGAGGACCTGTTTCGTCTCCGGATGCCGATCCCGCCTCCGCCACGGGATATGCGCAACGACTGCATCAGAGTTCAGATCCACCCGCAGGACGACCCGGTGGTTCCCGAGCGTGTCCGCGTCCCAGGCTCCGTAGCCATAGGGGATTGGCTGCGCTCCCGCCACCAGCGGGAGAAGCACAAGCGCGGCGATCAGGATGCTCTGCAGTACGTCAATGCGAGATTTGTTCATACGAGTCCCCTGAGTGGAGATTCCCGGCGAGACACGCGATACGGCTCACTCCCCGATCGCGCGAAGCGCTTCACGCTGAATGCTGAAACCGGGGTCGATCCTGTTTTTGTTCTCAATGATCAGCATTCCTTGCACATTTCCATCCGCCCTCGCCCTATTCCAGAGCCAGAATGGATCGTCAGGATTGCGGGTTTCCCAGCTTTTGAGAAGATCTGCGGCGGCCTTTTTCTCGCCCGCCACCTGGAGCGTACGCAGGCCAAAGTAATGGTAGCTGCCCCAGTCAACGCCATGCTTCACTGTATAGGATTGGATCTCCTCTCTCGCTCCCGCGGCTTCTATTGCCCGGCCGAGTTTTTCGAATGCGTAGGCAATCAGATAGTCCTGCAGGCGGTAATCCGGATCATACGGCTTCCCGGTACCCAGATTCTCGGGAAACGCCTTCGACGCTTCCAGCTGGGCGATCGCTCTGTTCCACTCGCTGTTGTGCAGGTGTGCAAAGGCAATGTTGAGATTGGCTCGAACATACAGGTCGTGAGCTTCCCAGGAACCTTCATAGGGCAACACGTGCATCGACTCGAGCACGGAGAGGCAGCGCGCGAATTTTCCTGCCTGGAAGAGGGAGAGGGCCAGGTCCATGCGTGTCACTGTAGAGTCCGGAAAGTGTGACGCGGCTTCTTCAGCGTGCTGAAGCGCTTCGTCCTGCCTGCCAGATTTCTGAAGGTGGCGCACGAGGTAGTGCCAGCTTCTCCAGGAGGCCGGTGAGAGGTCACGGGAGCGTTCTAAATCGGCACGCACACCGACCGCTCCAGTCTGCTCCCTGAGCATCGCCCGGGCGGTGTGGAATACCCAGTCGTCTGGATCGCCGCAGTCGTTGAACCGCACAGCCGCCTCGTCGAGCCGCCCCTTGTGCCAGAGAATAAGACCTGCGTAGTACTTTGGTTTCCAGGAGGTGGCGCGCGCGGCCGCCCATTGCAGCACGGGGATACTCTCCTCCCGAAATGGAAAGACCAGCTCCGGCGACATTGCCTCCGCCTTCGCTGCTTCCTGTGCGCTCATCGCCGGATCGACCTCCCTGAGGAGGTAGGCCCTCCAGAACCGGATCATCGGGTGCGAGGGGGATACACTCAAGAGTTTGAGTGACTCTTCTCCGCACCCGATCCGGGCATACCAGATCGCCGCCTCGAGATACGTCTCGTGCGGCAACTCGGTTCGGATCATCCCCGTGAATTCCCGCAGGCGGGCCGGCCCCGGATCCAACAGATAGCGCTCAAATCGTGCCTGGTGATTGAGCGGATCGAACGCGAGCAGCCCATCGAGCACGGCTGAAGCATCCCTCCTGCGACCTTCTTTCCGTCGGGCAACGGCCAGCACGAGCGAGGCGTTCACGTCATACTTATTGTAGTCCAACGCAGTGAGGGCATACTCGGCCGCCGTACCAAACTGCCTTTCCTGCAGGGCAATCTCAGCCATCTGGGCATAGGCCGCCGATCTGAATTCCAGAGAGCGGGCAGCCCACCCGAACGTCTCTTTCGCGTCAGCCAGCCGACCAGACTGCCTCGAAAGCACTCCGAACCAATAGTTCGAAGCCGGGTCATACTTGCTCACAGCCAGTGCCCGGGCCGCATAGTCAAGCCCCGTTGCCGCCTGGCCACGTCGCCCATAGAGGCCTGCAACGCGAGACAACGCGCGAACATGATAGGGCTCTTCATGGATGCAGGCGAGATACTCATTCAGAGCCTCCTCGTACTGCCTGCGCTTTTCGCAAAATTCACCCGCCAGATAGTGACCCTCCGGTGTTGATGCGGGAGGCCGACTGTACACCAGAGGCCTGCTGAGCTCCCGCTTCCCGGGGTCTGCATCGTAGGAGAGTTTGTCCCCGAGCCGGATTGATGCCGTTGCCAGCTCATCTGTCCACGGAAGCGTGAGTTCCTGAAGGGCAAGAGGCTTCAGGACAACCCTCTTCTGATATACGATACGGCCGCCGTTGATCACCGTCAGGGCGTCGTTGACCGATTGGAGCGCACTCAGTCGGAGGCGAAGAGAATCGCCAGATTTTTCCAGGTAAAGAACGGCGTACGGGGACGCGGTTGTGAGGC
>DKBG01000058.1 GCA_002451155.1 Ignavibacteria bacterium UBA6906 | reverse complement strand
CTGGGAACGCTACTGCGATCACTGGACGCGCCTCCCACCATCATCAACGGTGCAGCGGATCACCTGCATCTTCTCACAAGCATTCCCGCCACGCGGTCGATCGCAGACATTGTGCGAGATATGAAGGCCATCTCATCGGGTTGGATTCACAGGGAGTTTCCTCTTCTCAGCAAATTCGCCTGGCAGACAGGATATGCGGCGTTCAGCGTGAGCGCCACGGATGTGGATTCAGTGAGGGAATATATTCGAAGTCAGGAACGCCATCACAGAAGGGTATCGTTCCAGGAAGAATATCTGAGATTGTTGCATGAAGCAGGCATTGCCATTGACGATCGGTTTCTCTGGGAATGATTGCTCCGGTGTTGTCGCCCCGATGGGGCTCCANNACGTCCAGGGTGTCGCCGTGGGCTATAACCACGGGAGCCGCCGCCACGCGCCTCCAGATGACTTCAGCAAGCCTCTGATTTCTATTATCGAATGCGTCACTTCCCAAAGGCGTATGAGAATCCAATCCAGGGAAGGAAAGGAAACCCTTCCGTTGATTCTCCGGTCGCCGCATAGTAGAGACCGAAATCGGCCGAGAGGTTTTCCCCGAAGAACCTGACCCCAAAGCTCAGCACAGCAACATCTGCATTGACAGGGATCCAGTTCTCCGAAATGAGTTTCACGCTGCCGGAGATCTGGACCTCACCGCCCAGAAGCAGGAGCGGGTTGTCGGAAAACTCATCCTCAAAGTATCCGTACCCAATGCCGGCAGTGAGAGCTGCCGTCCTGCTTCCGATCGTCGTCACGCCGTAGACAATCCCGAGTCCGGTCTCGTTATTGCTGAATGCGTTCATGTAATGGCCGCCCACAGCAACACTGAATGTCTCAGAGTGCAGCGGAATGGTGATCTTTGGTCCGAGGTAGTATGCCTGCGATGTCGCGCCGGGGAAGACGGAAATGCCTCCGGCGAGTGTAACGACATCGGCAATCCCCACAGCAAAGAAGGGAAAGAAGAGCTCATAAACAGCGAAATAGCCGCTTCCCGCGGCGACAGGCCTGGCAGTCGGCGCGAAGAAGAGCCGGCTGCGGTTCGGATCACTCTTCACATAGCGTCCGTTGACCAGATTTCCCTTCAGCTCTTCGACGTCCGTCACGCTTGACCGCGCGACGGTCAACCGTGATCCCGACGCCAGACGGATCCGCAGTGAATCAGCGGTCTCAGACTCAAGCGCACCGATAAAGGAGCTGCCATCCTTCAGTTCCACTCTGTACACTTTGCTGGTATCAGCGGAATCCGGTGAAGCGAATGCGGGAGATGCGCTGTTCACAACGGGAAGAAAGAGAAGAAATAGAAGAAGCAGTGTGCATTTCATACGACCTCCATTCTCGACAAACCTGATGGCCTGAGAGAAACCTACGGTTGCCCGCGGAGAGGAGTGTCATGAAATTGTCAGCGACTCCGTCTGCATCCCCCTACGAACCAGGCAGGATCAGGGAGCTGGCGTCTTCTGCCTGTTTCCTCGCCCGGCCTGCCCGAGCGCGCCCGAGTCTTCCGCTCAGGTTCTCCCAGACAAATCCCGCCCCTTCGCATTTTTCTCCAATCCAGAAGAGGGCAAAGTGACGCCAACTGCTGAAGCTTTTCCGGTCGAACGGTCCGAGCACCTTTCTGAAGAGCACTGTTACCCAGCGGGGCCTCCGCCGTGATGTCCCGTTTCCCCAGAGAAGGCTCGCCTGGTGCGTGATGGAAGAGCTATTCCTGTTCTGGATCTGATACAGGTCCGCAATCCCCCGTCCACGGAAGAATTGCAGGCGGAGGAACCCCAGACCGTCGACATACCGCTCATGCGAAACGCGAAGCGGGACGAATACAAGCGTGCCGCCGAGCTGGCGGATCCGGAGGGCAAGGTCCGCATCTTCAGTGCTCAGGACCGTTTCATCAAAGACGAATCCATCCATTTGTTGGCGCTTCGTCAGCCACTCCCTGCGATACATCACGTTTCCCGTGGTTACTACCCATCCAAATGTGTCGACTCCCTCCTGGGAAGGGAAGTTCCGGCGCGCCCGGATATCGCGCAGAAGGGGATCCTGTTCGTCATACGTGCCGCCCGCCCCGGCCGCCCCATACCTGTCGATTGCCCGCATCAACGTTTCCAGCCACTCCTCCGGAGGGATACAGTCGTCGTCCGTGAACGCAATCAGATCTCCCCGGGACTCTTCCAGCGCCCGGTTGCGAGTGAATGCCGGTCCCCTGTGATCCTCGTCCATTTTTATGATGATCTCATCGGCGGGTCTGGACTGCCGGGCAAGAGCTTCTCTGGTCTTTTCCAGTCCTTCGCGTCCGATTGTCGGCACGATCACGCTTATGAAGTGCCCGTCGGGAATGATGCTCACCTCCTTCCTCTTGGACTCTGCCGTCCGGGCGAAATACGCCGGACGAGCGGGGCAACTCTGGACCAGATCGGGATTATCCGTTTCCCGATAGCTCCAGGCATGCTTGCCAAAATCTCCGCTACGTCTTCGGCAGGCAGGACCCCCAACCGGAGGGCAAGCAACCAGTACACGACGGATGCAGCAAGTCCCCCGACAAGGAGGATGAGCCAATGAGATGTGAGGACGAGCCGCACACCAAGCATGACCATGCCCGTGAGCGCCGCAATGGCGGCGAACCGCGAGAACGGGAATCCCGCAAACGGATGTACGCCTTCTTTCCTGAGCAGTGCGGAGTAGAGAAACACCACGGAACCGTATGACACGGCGACCGAAATTGCCGCCCCCAGAATGCCGTGGAGGGGAATGAGGAACCAGCAGAGCGCAACGTTCGTGGTCGCCGCAGCTCCCGTCACGGCAATGAGCGGCACCATATTCCCCCGTCCCTGCAGCACCGGCCAGAGCATCCGGGAGAGCGAGTACGCAAAGACCCCCGGCACCATGATCTGGAGTGCCGGTGCGGCTTCGATGAACCCCTCGCCAAAATAGATTCTCATCGCATGGTCGCCCAGCATTCCGATCGGCAGAAGAATCCACCCGGTGAGGAGCGCCATAGACCGGACGACTTTGCTCAGAAGTTGTGAGATCTCCTCCCGCTCGCCGGCCACCCAGAGCGGCGTGGTGAGACGCAGCATCACCGCCTCCACCGCGAGCGGAATGATCCAGACAAATTCCGCCATCTGCAGCGCAGCGGCAAAGAGCCCCGTTTGCCGGTCATCATGGAGAAGATTGTGAAGGAGGATAACGCTGACTTTGTAGAGCGCCATATTGATGGCGCTGAATACCATCGCGGAGAGACCGAACGTGATAACGGCCCGCGAAGCCGGGAGATCGTGGGTGGAGGCAGGGGCGGAAACGTTTTCAGCCAGCACACGTCTGATATAGACAAGCGTTGCGATCGCAACGCCCCCGTTCCCAATGAACATTCCGAGCAGCGCGCCGAGCAATCCGAGTCCGGCCCACGCCAGGATAACGCCGGAGATCGACCCGACGACTACACCAATCGATCCGGGGATCCCGGCGAGTTCCTCCCGTTGCAGCCCGTAAAGCACGCCTCGGGCGTACCAGTGTGCGAGATCGAACAGAAACGCACCGAGAACCACGCCGGTGAAGAGGATGGGCGAAGGTTTGGCGGGGGCACCGGGAAAGACGGTGAGAACGAGCAATATCGCACCGACAAAGGCACCAAATGACGCAATCCTGCCCCCGATCCGGACCACCGCTCTCTGCCAGCGGCGGTCGTCCGGGTACATGGCGACAAACCGATTCATGGATTGCGCCGCGCCGAAATTGGACAGAGGCGCGAGCAGGAGCATCAGGGCAAGGTAATACGCAAACTGTCCATACCCGTCCGTCCCAAGAATTCGGGTGAGGAGAGGAATGGTCAGCGCGGAGGCAACCGTCTTGGTGACGGTCCATGCCCCGACGGAAAGCACTCCTTTTGTGAAGCTTCGCGCGCGCAGATCACTCTCCTGAAAAATGAACTGTCAGGTAATCGGAACCAGGAACGGGGCACACTGGTAGATCGCAACGTTTGTTCTTCGACCCCCGTGCCGGGAGCGGAGCACTCGCAACACACATTCCCAGTCCGCACACTGCATTCCGCCGGGGAATACGGCGCGGACCTGTTCCTCCGACAGGTGGGGGCTCATGACAAGAACGTTCCAGGTCCTTTCCCGGACCATTTCCCGCAGCCGGCGGATCTTCGTTAGCATCTCAGGCAGATCTCCGGGGCGGAAGGTTTTCAGCCGCCTCCCGACCTTCCCGGCAAGGGATTCTTCAACGGGAAATAGTTCATGAGAACCGACCCCGAAGGGAGACGCGGCAAGCACGACCCGCGAGGCGCGCCTGTTGACAGTGAAGAGCGGCCACACACCCCGATCGTGGCCGAATTGCAGTGTCCCGTCGAAGGGATAGAAATCGGTAATTACGATATCCGCCTCGGGCACGGTCTTGACGCTCCAGATTTCCCGCGCGCGCCTGACACCTGCACGATGGGATGCTTCCATATCCCCCGCGTACAGCCCCACAATTTCGCGCGCCGGGCCGAGGACCAGATTCACCACCCAGTCAAGCCCGATCTGGCGTGCCACATCTTCCAGCTCTACGCGGAACTCGCACTCGAGTGATCCACCACGGACCCTGCACGCATGATATCGCGAATGCAGGATGCGAATGGTTTCGCTGCCGCACGCGCCGGGAACGAGGTTCTTAGCGCCCCCGGAGTATCCGGCCGCAGGATGAGGAGTGAGAGACCCTATGCTGACCCTGAGGTCAGCGTCGGCAATTGTGCGGTTCACCGAGACGGGCGTCCCCCGGCGTGATCGTCCGAGGCTGACCAGGTCCCCCCTTGAATCATGAATGCAGATTCGCACTCCCGACTTCCTGATCTCTCCAACCTTCTTCTCTATTACCGATCCGGCCACAGGGGAGTGTGTTCCCCCCGCGACGAGAATGGTTACTGCATCCGGGGACATTCCGCCCGATTCGAGCTCGCGCACCATGTACGGGATAATCTCCGCAGTTGGCGTGGGACGGCTAAGGTCGTCGATGAGAATCACCGCCCTAGTCCGTTTCGCCGCCAACTCTGCAAGGGAGGGAGCCCCGATCGGGGAGCGGAGGGCTGCGGTTATTTCGATGCCACCGAGTCGACGAGGAGTATTCCCAGTAATGCACTGGAGGTTCCACTCTTCCGGAAACCGGAGGATCGACGGCCGGTCCCCCTCCCATGCGTGTGATCGCAAGTGGACCGTCTTCACCTTCGTGTCCTTTTTGCCGTCGAATGAACTGGGTTGGGCATAAGCATCGCGGTAGGGACTCCGACTATGCCCCAAAGAAATCCAAGACACTCAGACTTTTCTCCCAGCCAGAAAAGGAGATAATGGCTGGTCGAGCTGAACGCCGAACGGATGAACGGCCCGATCAGTTTCTGCCAGATCGCTTTGAT
>DKBG01000132.1 GCA_002451155.1 Ignavibacteria bacterium UBA6906 | reverse complement strand
GCCACCTCCGTTACATTCCCCCATTGTGACGCAAGCAGCCTGGCTGCACGATGCATACGGACGTCCCGGACAAACTGATGCGTCGATCTCCCGGTCAGCGCCTGGAGTTTCCTGTTCAGCTGCATCCTGCTCATGCACATTTCCCGTGCCAGCACTGTCGTCTCAAAATCTGTTTCCGATAGATGCTTCTCCACCACCTCAAGCGCCTTTCTGAGAAATTTTTCGTCCATGGATTCGATCGTGACATCCCCCGTTTCCAGACCGCACTGCCGCCGGTACTTCTCCCGGAGTGTCTTTCTGAGTTCAATGAGGTTCTGTATGCGCGCTTGCAGTTCACTTACCTCAAACGGTTTAATGATATAGTCATCTGCCCCCGACGCCAATCCCTCCAGTTTGCCCTCACCCGACGCCCGTGCTGTCAGGAGAATCACCGGTATGTGACTCGTACGTTCATCATTCTTGAGATTCCTGCAGAGTTCCACTCCATCCATCCTGGGCATCATGATGTCACTCACCACAAGATCAGGAACATGAGCAAGCGCGGCCTCAAAACCCGCAACGCCGTCAGTCGCCTCTTTAATCCTGTACTGCTGCCCGAGGGAACTCCGTAGGTACCTCAGGACATCTTCATTATCTTCCACAATGAGGATAAGATGACTCTCAACCTCTGCCAGTTCCGGGACATCATGGTCCCGCTCCCGCAGATCTTCTCCGACCGCAATCTCCGGGGGGGACGCAAGAACCGCGACCTGCGATCTTTCTGCACCCTCAGCTCTCTCAATAATCTGCTCCTCAGTCCAGCGTTCCCTCCCCAGGGGGAGACGCACCCGAAACGTGCTCCCCTTTCCCGGTTCACTTTTCACGCTGATTCGTCCTTGATGGATCTCTACCAGCTCCTTTGTCAGAGCCAGCCCGATCCCTGTTCCCGCGTGCTCCCTCACATTCGCGGTATTCGCCTGATAGAACCGATCAAAGATCTTCTCCATTTCCTCATTCGAGACACCCGCGCCGCTATCGGAGACAGAAATCTCGATAAATCCTCTTGCCCCCTCGGATGAGTGATCGCCCACTCCCGATGCAGACACCCCCACACAAACCTCGCCCCCTTCCGGCGTAAACTTGAATGCATTTGAGAGAAGGTTTGTCACAATCTTCTGAACCTTGTCACGATCAACATACCCCGTGATGCTCTCCTCGGCTGGCAGGAAATCCATCCTTATCTGCTTCCGTTCCGCAAGAGGGGCAAATGACAGGACAATCGCCCTGAGAAACGGAACCAGATCCAACATCTCTACCTGCACCTTCATTTTCCCGGCCTCCAGTTTCGAGATGTCCATGACCTGAGTGATCAGCTCCAGCAGTTGCAGGGCACTACGACGGACGATGCTCAGGTCCTCCCGGTCGGCTGTGGGTTGATTGCGCGACAGGAGTTTCTCCACCGGACCGAGGATCAGCGTCAGTGGTGTGCGAAACTCGTGCGAGATATTAGCAAAGAAGCGCGTCTTCATCGAGTCCACTTCACGGAGCTTTTCCGCCTCAAACCTGGTCATCTCAACCTCATGGCGGAGCCTGATTCTTTTCACCTGAAGTTTCCAGGTGAAGTACACCACACTCAGGAGAAGTATCGCATAGATGCCAAACGCCCATGCTGTTTTCCACCACGGAGGCGCAATGAATACGGCAATAGATGTCCCCTCATCGTTCCAGACGCCATCGTTGTTTGATCCTCTGACCCTGAATACATATGTACCCGCGTCGAGGTTCGTATAACTTGCATACCGCCGCGTCCCGCAGTATGTCCACTCCTGGTCAAATCCTTCGAGCTTGTAGGCGTACTGATTCTTCTCAGGACTCGAGTAGTTCAACGCGACAAACTCAAATGAAATCACGTTGTCCCGGGCGGAAAGCTGCAGGACTTTCTTCTCTGAAATCACAGTATCAAAGGAAACGGGATTGTCGAAAATCTTGAACGCAGTGATCACAACAGGAGGAATGTACGGATTGTCCTTTATGCTGTCAGGGTGAAAGCGGACAAACCCGTTGGTCCCTCCAAAGTACATTTCTCCATTCCTGCTCAGACAGCTCGCCTTCCCCCAGGTCGAACTGATAGGGACCCCGTCACTCCTGTCGTAGGTCCTGAATTTGCCCGTGCGAGGATCAAACTTCGAAAGGCCCTTGTTCGTCTTCAGCCAGAGGCAGCCAGACCGATCCTCCAGTATCCCCGAAAAGAAATCACCGACATTCTTCCGTGATGCCTCGATACGTGTAAACGTCTCCGTCGACGGTTCAAGCCTATTGAGCCCAGAGGTAGTACCAATCCAAAGCGTGCCACGACAATCTTCATGAATTGAATGGACAGAGCCAGGGTCCATACTTTTCGGATTCACCGGATCACTTTTGAAATTGATGAACTTTCCTGTTGTTCTATCAAGCTTCTGGAGCCTGACAGAATCCGCCCCCCCTGTGCCAACCCACAATCCGCCCTTGGTGTCTTCATGGATAGCGTTCACCCAGTTGTTTCTCAACGAGCGGGAGTCACCAGGATTAGAACGGTAATGAATGAAGAACCCGGTGTCCTTGCTGAACTGGTCAAGCCCTGCGTCCGCCGTCCCAATCCAGATCTTGCCTGACCTATCCAGTGCAAGCGTGAGAATCCTGTTGCTGCCTATGCTTAAAGAATCAGCGGGAGAATGAGTATAGTGTTGAAACCTTCCATTGGTCGTCCCTTCCTCGCCACCTCGCACGGGATCCAGCCTATCGAGCCCGCACACCTCGGTGCCGACCCAGATCGTCCCGTCGCGATCCTCGAGCACGGCCCGGAGGTTATTGCTGCTCAGGCTGTGAGGATCGCCAGGGTTGTGCTGGAAATGCGTGAACTTCCCGGTTTTCCTGTCGAACCTCTCCAGGCCGCCCCGCGTCGCAAGCCAGAGCCGGCCCCACCTGTCTTCACAGATCCCATGAACCGTATTGTGAGCCAGACTCCACGCATACGCGGGATGGTGTGCATAGTGCCTGAACGCCTTCCGTGCCAAATCGATCTTATTGACGCCCCCCCACACGGTAGCGATCCATAGTGATCCCGATCTGCCTTCATATATTTGATTGACAACATTGTCACTCAGACTCCACGGGTCGTTGCGATCGTGCAAATACGATGCAATCGTGTTGCGGGCAGAATCCAATCTGCAAAACCCCTGGCCCAAATTCCTCAACCACAGCGAGCCCTTCCTGTCCTCAAAGACTGGATTTCTTGCGGCGATGGGTTCAGGGACGAGATGAGGTTTGGTTCGAACCTGCAGGAACTTGCCCGTCGCTCGCTCGAAACAGAACAATTCAGTTCCGGCACCAATCCAGAGATTGCCTATGCGATCTTCATAGAATGAGTGGACAAAGTCCTGCCATGGTGACGTAGGTCCCAACCTCGAAACCGGATGGCGCGACCAGGTCCCTGTCGCTTCGTCAAGCGTATAGACTGCCTCGTTCGTGCCAATCCAGAGGGTGCCGGCCCTATCCTTGTAGACTGCCGTCACGCGGTACACGGAACGCTGGTCAACATGGGTGAAGGTTCCATTTGCCGGGTTAAACCTATCAAGTCCGCCTGCACCTCCTACCCAGAGAACCTGCCCCGCTTCATTGGAATCTACACAAATACAGAACAACGTATCACTGCTCAGTCTGTATTGCGTGAGCACCCCACTCGTTCGGTCGTACTTTTTGAGACCTTTGCCACCCGTGGCGAACCATAGGGTACCGGCCTGGTCCTCACAAAGCCCCGCCATGGGGCCACATGCATTCCTCTCCGAGAACTTTCCCGTCACCCAGTCAAGTCTGCTGACCCCGCCACCAGGGCCCCCAAACCACAACGCGCCCGACTTATCTTCGTAGAGCCACCCGACATTGGCCGCTGGGTAGGAGTTGGTATCGAGGGGGTTCCATTTGTACACGGTGAAGTCGTAGCCATCGTATTTGTTAAGCCCGTTTGCGGTCGCAAACCACATGAATCCTCTCCGGTCCTGGAGAATCGACCAAACACCATTATCGGAGAGGCCCTGCTCTACGGTGAGATGTTCAAAGACAACATCCTGAACCTGTGGCTCAGCCGTGTGCTGGACGAAAAGGAACACGGCAGGGGCAAAGAAGCACGTGGCCGTTCGGTAGGTTTTCGCCGCCAGTGTGAACATGTGTGAGCCGACCCCAGGCTATACGCGTTCCTCACGCTGCTCCGTACTACGAAGCCAACATTACTCAGCCGTGAGACCCGCCGCGATATCAGTCCAGAATCGAGTTTTTGGTTTTCTCTGTCAGAGGATTATCGGGAAGCTACGTGGCTTCCCAGCCAAGGAGTCGTTGAAGAGGGCCCTTCGACTCGTGGCGCCTCCGGCGCCACTCGCTCAGGGCAAGCCCGACAGCAGAGGAACTACACTGGGGGGGGGCCAGACCAGCGGCTCGATGGCCCGGGAAGCCATCGGGCAACATTGTATATGGGGGAAATGTATAGATGCGGAGATATATCCGCAAGGCTTTTCGGAGGAAAGAACGATGCCTCCAATCTCAAATCCCCGGAGGCTCTCTGAAAGGGGGCATTTCCCTCAGGAACCACCGGTTTTCCGGGGGTCCGATTGTTCGTAACCCCGTCGAGGGGCAGAGGCCGCTTCTCAAGGAGCGGCCTCTATATTCTCATATCGCCGCTCACCACTATTTGCAGATTTCGGTGTCGCCGGATCTGCCGAAGGCGGAGGCGGCGGGCTCAGGGCAGAATAGGAAGACCCACCTCAATCTTATCGGGGTCGGCTTTGCCTTCTTGTTCGATTGAACAGGGGTGAAAAGAAGATCGCCGATTCCACTGAGGACAAAGGCCTCGGTTGACTCGGCGGCTTGCATGGCAGAAGCAGCTCGTCCTACTGGTTCCCGACCTCCCATTCTGTCGCCATCATCCTGCAATGGAGTAGCTGCACCGTGCGTTGGAGTTCAATCGCCGCCGGGGAATCGTTTCCAACGGACTCCTGACGGGTCCTCCTTTGTGGAACGTCAAACCCTCACGTTCACAGTGCATCCTTTCCAGGCTGGCACTTCTACCTGCCGTCGGCCACCGGTGCGCTGAACTTGCCCCTCGTCACGATGAGCG
>DKBG01000157.1:593-12386 GCA_002451155.1 Ignavibacteria bacterium UBA6906 | reverse complement strand
TTGGCCGGCTTAATGTCGCGGTGGATGATGTTGTGCTCGTGGGCTTTGGTGAGGCCCTGCGCTACCTGGATAGTGATGTCGAGGGCCTCGTCAACCTTCAGAGGGCCTTGATCGATCCTCTTCTTGAGGGTGCCGCCCTTGAGGTATTCCATGCAGATGAACATCTGTCCATCGTCAGACTCATCGATGTCGTGTACGACGCAGATGTTGGTGTGCTGGAGAGCGGACGCTGCCTTTGCCTCATGCACGAACCGCTGTTTCGCTTCAGTGTCGCGCGTGAGTTCAGGCGGGAGGAACTTCAGTGCGACGGGGCGGTCAAGACGGAGATCCTGGGCTTTGTACACCACTCCCATTCCGCCACCGCCGAGGTGCTCGAGAATCCTATAATGGGAAACGACTTTCCCGACCATGGGAATCTCCACGGGCGTGAATGATTCCTACGGNNGTCGCTCAAGGTTGAACCCTGAGGGAGCTCGATTGGGTCGAAAGGGGGGTGCGAAGATGGAGATGACGATATCACCAGCAGCGTCGGGCGAATTATCGATCATCCATGAACCATGGATAGCTGATAGCTCGATCCCCTTGTTAGAGATCGTGGGCACCCCTGGGTGGATGGATCACTACGCGTCGGTTGACCGGGCTGATCGTCCCATTGGCTGACGTCGTCGGAGTACGTTTTCCCCTCCGGGGACGATGTCTCGGCTGCCGCCGAAGACTGTAACCTGCCGGGCGACAAGACTCGTCACCATACAAGTGGGGGGTCCTTACTTAATGAGCAGCATCTTGTTCGTCTGGGTGAACGAGCCCGCAGTGAGCCTATAGATGTAGACGCCAGTTGTCAGACCGCTGGCATCGAACGTTACCATGTAGGTCCCCTGGGCTTTCTTCTCATTCACCAGGACCGCCACCTCACGGCCCAGAAGGTCATACACCATTAGGCGTACTTCACTGGCCACCGGCAACTGGTACCTGACTAGCGTGCTCGGATTAAACGGGTTGGGGTAGTTTTGTCGGAGTGCGTAAGTTGTAGGAATGGCCGCTACCTGATCCTCAACGCCCGTGACAATCACCCCTTCTTTCTTCCAGTAGTGAAATCCACCGCTTCCAATGTCAAGTGTGCATAGCAAGGTCCCTATCGCCGGATCAACACTTGCCACATATCTCCGCTTTGCGCTGTCACCGGGTGTGATATCCCCGAATTCCCATTCCTCCTGCAAAAATGACCGGACAAGGGTGTCCTTTGTGCTAACCGTGCAGGTAACGGACGGAATCTTTCGGGTTTGCCCTGCATTCCTCAACCACACATTGATTGTACGTGTAGCGGCAAAAGGAACCTCGGTTTCGATCGTGTCCCATGCCATGACCGGACCCGCAGTGGTGAATCGGGCAAGGTAGGGCATTGAAAAGGTTGTTGAGTCACCCGGATCGCGCACTGAGAGGAAAACGTTGTAGAATGCCTCCCCCTGAGGTACGTTCCAGGAACTTCCCCAGATACCATCCCCCTGTGCGCCATCGCCATGCAACCCGTCGTCGGCGAGATCCGAAGAATCGACAATAGTGGAATCGACCCTGTAGTACGCCTTCACCTCAAGTGGACGGCCGCCCGGATTCTGGAGGGTTCCCGTGAGCTGAACCGTATCTGTCCCGCCGTGCAAGAAGCGTTTCTGTGCCGCGACATCACGAGCATGTGCCACTCCATTGATCCAGGCGAGGGCACGCTTCACGACGGTATCCTCTCCCTTTGCGACGTCCTCCTGTGTCAGCCATACCTCTTCGTCAACAGGAAACTCCATCCGCTCCAGGTCTCGCTCCGCGTCATAATGGTCTCTGAGGACAATATCCGAGGCCGCGAGTATGCACCCCGGAACCTGCGGGGCCTGACCGGTCCAATTGTCACCTGCCCACCCCATTGATGTCGGCTTTCCGAAAAATCGAGTGTTCGGAAAGTATGTGAGTCGATATGCGGTGATATCTCCCATGCTCACGCATCCCGGCCCCACGAGAACGGCGATGGGGCGATCATACAATGTCTCCTCATCAGCGTTGATGAACATCCGACCCGCGGAGAAGACATTGTAGGGTGTAAGAGCGATGAGATCCGATGCTGAAGCGCGCCACCAGTAGTCAAGCGTATGGGTGTCGAAATTGAGCAGTCTGCCAAAACCAGTGTTAAAGTTGGATTGGACCCATCCTCCACGATCGTGCCGGAGGTCGATGATGAGGCCGTCGGAGTTCTTCAATTCTCCGATCGCCTGGCTGAAGAGTTCCTCGGTGTCCGGAAACGGGTCTCCCCAATCCTTGGAAGTGTGTAAGCCCACGAAGATGTAGCCGACATTAGTTCCTTCCACAATCCCATGCGTGACAGGTCTTGCGTTGGGTGTTTCATCTGCCCAGTTCCAGTCAGGCGCTGGCACGCCCGGAATTTCCATTGATTCGTTGTTGTACATCGAGTCGATCATCCGGATTGACGCCAGGGTATCGACGGGCAAATGAACGGTATCCCCTGCCGGATACTTCACAATGTCTATCGTGTCAAAAAGATGCCAGTTGAAGCCGGCGCAGCCGAGCAGATGGTGCATCTCCATGGTTCTGGATCCGCCAAACAGAGCGAGCGTGGGGACTTCTGCTGCAAGTAGCTCCCGGGCAATCTGTCTCCATGGAACGCCTTCATATCCCAGGACTATGTCACCTCGCTTGAGGCCCAGTGGATGGTTTTCGATCGCGCGGATGACCAGGGCAGAGCTGTCCGCCAGTGGTGTGAGAACCGCCCCAAAGTGACTCGCTGTGGGCATCGTAGTTTTGAACCAGACCGGTTTCCCCCGGGATGGGAAGGCGCGTAGCACGGTGTCTCCTACTGCAACCGACATCAGTGAAAAATCAAGCACCGCAGTGTGAGGTTCCCTGAGATGGTAAGCCAGATAGCTGAGAATGGCAGAGAACCTGCCATGGCTGGTCGAATCGTTGATCTGGGAGAAGTAGTGAGATCTCAGCGAATCCCATGATATATTCAGCCCTTCAAATGCGGTGAAATATCGCTGGATGTAGTCTGCATATTCATTGAATACCCTCTGTTTCTCCTGGAGGGTAGCTCCCGTGCCCCAGTACTCGTCGATGATCTTCTTCCATTCAGCTTTTCTCTTGTAGAATGACGGCGTGTTGTCCGTCATCGCTGGCGGAGCTGCCGGCGGTCTTGTGGGTTTGATGTTTCTCCATTGAAACTCACCGATCTCCTGCGACTGGAGGGATGCACTTCCGGCAATGATAAGCAGGAGTGATCCCAGGACGATTAGCGCGAACGTGTAGGCCTTCATCGCCGCCTCCGGACCAATTGATATGCGTGAAAGAGAAGAAATAAGGAGAAGGCAGACACCCCGTCAGTGAGCTCACAGAGAGCCCGTCGGCGATAACCTCCCTCGTCAGCCCTTCCGCCATGACCTCCTGCGCACGTTTCTCGCTGTTGGAGAACGTGTTGCAGACGGTTGCATGCTGGATATGTGTGCCGCCCTTATTGGCTGAGAATAATATTGCCATCCCAATTGGCGTCGAAGGGGCCGGGGCCGAAAAACCGTTCCCAGATATTCACATGAAATCTTCCCCCACCCTCGAGCATTCCCTGGGCGGTCAGGTCGTACGTCGTCGCGGGGTAGATCAGGTTGTTTTCCAGGAACATCGTAGCCCACCCCTTCAAGGGGCTATAGGACTCCATTTCGTTACGGGTAAGCTTCTGATCCGCTACCATGGCCTCAGCTTGCGCCGCGCTGAAGAACCAAAACTCCACCGGGCCAGTTCCCCTCAAATGGAAGTTCTTCGGAGAAAACGGATTCCGGTCCTGCCAGTGAGCCGTCGCCGTCACTGTCTGTTCATAGCCTAACGCATTCCAATCGGGTCCTTCAAGCAGGATCAGATTCCGGTCGCCAACAATTACCCCGGGGTCCGTCACATAGAAGTAGAAAACGGCGTGCCCGTCGAAGGTCCAGAGCCAGTTCGACCCATAGAACGGAACCCTTTCGGATTCAACGTGCGACGATTTCGCCAGGGGACCTACCATTACCTCCCCCGCTTGACCAGTGATCGGATTGCTACGGTCCTGCTCGCAACCGACGAAGAGTAGGCCTGTGACGAGCATGATCGGTGCTGCGACGAATGTCTTCATACGATTCCTCCTTTGTCCATGTGGATATTCAGGAAGAGGCATGACACCGGATATGTTCTCCAGGTTTCTGGAAGGTCGAAGCCACAGACGGAGAATCTGTCTGAGAATCAGGCTGCAATGTAGGTCTGCAACGACGGGGCCGCAATCCCACGTTTGTAGTATTTCCTGGCAAACGGCGAAATCGGGAAAGGGGAGCCGGAAGAGCGAGGTCGTGGAACGGTCTCCGGGGCGGGGCGTGATCTTCTGCTACACCAGCCGCTCGCGGAGAGCCTTGGCTACAGCGCCGCCGCGTGTATGGACGTGGAGTTTTGAATAGATGTTTCGCGAATGGGTCAAAATAGTGGACGGACTCACAAAAAGCCTGTCGGCGATTTCTTTTCGCGTCAACCCTTCCACCATCTGCTCTAGCACCTGTTTCTCGCGGTCCGTGAGACCATATTCGCCTGGGGAAGACGCCACTGAAGAGAGCATTGAGAGGACCTGCCTGGCAATGTGGGGATTCATCGGGGCACCACCGGAAATGACCTCACGAACCTTCTCCACAATCTCTTCTGGCGTTAGACTTTTGACAAGGTACCCCGTAGCGCCGGCGCAGATTGCCTCGAAAACCTTCTCGTGGCTCTCGTAAATGGTGAGGATAATGAATTCCGTGCTCGGGGAGAGGGGTTTCATCAACCGGATCCCCTCGATACCACTCATTCCAGGAAGCCCGATATCTACCAGGACGATCTGAGGGACGCCCTCTTCCCTTAGGACCCTGATTGCCTCCTCGCAGGTTTCAAACACGCGTTCACAGCGCATCCCGGAGGCGCTGTTGATAAGCTCCTCCATCCCGCTCCGAAACATCGGATCGTCCTCGATAACCCACAAGCCCACTTCCTCTGTGGCTGCCGACACGGTGTCGTTCCTCTCTCGGTCTCCGGGCAATCTACGGGCACCTCCTTTGCCGGTCAATACTACAAACGTGTGATATCAGCTTCGAGGCAAACGGTTGTGCCGGCTCCAGGATTGCTTTCGATGGTCAGTGTTCCACCAATTGCTGATGCCCTTGCTTTCAGAGAACGGAGTCCCCGTCCACCCTGGTGTGCGGATATGTCAAAGCCAATGCCATCATCCCGCACACACAGCCGCAAAAGGTGGCCTTCCAAAGTGAACTCAAGGTCGGCATGTGTCGCGCGTGCGTGACGTGACACATTATGCAGCATTTCTTTGAACATCATCAGGACATGTCGCTTCAACTCTACGTCCAGAATTCCTGATAGAGAAGATCCAGAGGACCGAAACTCATATTGGAGTCCTGTAAGCATCTTCGGCGCGACTTCCCGCATTCGCTCTACGAGATCCTGGACCGTGTCCAGATCTGGACTCACAATCCAGACAATGTCGCGAAGGTTGTCCGCGGCGGCGCGAATGGTGCGTCCGACAGCCCGCAGCCGTTCCCCTCCCGGGTCCCCTTCCGGCAGCCGGCGCGCCAGCAGGTCACTCTCGAGCGCCAGGCTGCTGAGATCGCTACCGATGTCATCGTGCAGGTCGTTCGCAATGCGCAGCCGGAGGCGTTCAAGAGCCAGCATCTTTGTGAGCCGATACCGGTGTGCTGCGTATGCAAGCGCCCCGACCAACAGCAGTCCGGTTCCGCGAAACCACCAGCTCTGCCAGAACGGCGGCTCAATGATAATGGGGAGAGAGAGACCCGTCTCATTCCACACTCCATCGCTGTTTGACCCCCGCACGCGGAGGACGTAATTGCCGGGACCCACGTTGGCGTACGTGACTTCGTGTCGCGTCAGCGCGGGGACCCAATCGCGATCCGCTCCTTCCAGCATATACATGAATTGATTCCGGTGAGGCTCCGTGTAGTCCAACGCAGCGAATTCGACCGAGAATGTGTTGTGCGCGTAATCCAGCAACACGCCGGCGGCGGGGTCCGGTGAGGAAAGGACCTCGTTTTTTCCCGATATCCGGAATACGGTGATAGCGATCGGGGGCGGTGTGGCATTGTCCTTGATGCTGTCAGGATGAAACCAGTTGAGTCCTCCGCGTCCCCCACAAAACACCCAGCCGTCCTCTGTCCTGATATGCGCATGTCTCATGCCTTCCCTGACGACCATCCCATCAGCCTGCCCGAAAACGCGCCCCACCCCGCTGCCGATGTTGTATTTCGCGATTCCTCTGGTAGTGGATAGCCAGAGATTTCCCTGCTGATCAGGAATTATTCCCACAACCCCCAGGCTCGGTGAGGGATAATTTTCGTAGTGTGACGGCCGACTGAGATTCTGGATGGGAGGAAGCACGGAAAATGTGTGAAACTCACCTGTCGCATAATCGAAGCGGGAGAGTCCAGCAGGTGTTCCCAGCCACAATCTGCCTAGCTCGTCCTCGCGGAGACAATCGATGCCATTAGTCGGCAGCGTGCCCGCGCGTCCGCGTACACGTCGATACCAGACGCTGTCGCCGGGCGTCCGGCCGATCCGGAGGAGTCCGCGTCCCGCGGTTGCGATCCAGAAGTTGTCTCTGCTGTCCCGGTAGAAATATGAGGCGGTGCCAGTGAGAGCAACAGACTCGCTGGGCCAGCGAATGAACGCTGAAAATCTGCCGGTTTCATCCTCGTACCGATCCACCCCACGTACATGACCTATCCAGACAGTTTCGTCTTTGTCTTCGAAGATCGCGTTCACCGTATCTGCTCCGAGACTCCCCGGGTCCCCGGCGCTGTGCTGCATGCGCACGAACGCTTTCCCGTGCGGTTTCAAGACGCTTATTCCGCCCCCTACCGTCCCGACCCAGAGGTCGCCGTTCTTGCGCTGGCATAGGCAGGTGACTTCGCGAGAGCTCAGGGATTGTGAATTGCCAGGTTCGTGGCGACAATGCCTGAACTTCATTGAGCCACGCGGGAGATAGTTGAGGTGAGCCCCCATTGTCCCAATCCAGAGTGTGCCGTCCCTGTCCTGAACGGCGGACGTTACGAATGCGCCTGAGAGCCCGGCAAGATCTCCGCCTGAAGGAGTACGCGGATGAAACTTGCGACGCCAGGGTGCATAGGTTAAAAGGCCACGTGACCACGTGCCAATCCAGACAAGCCCGGTCCGGTCCACAAAGAGAACCCGGATCGAAGTACTGGAGGTGTGGCGGCGGCCATTTTCGCAGAGGTAGCTCACCACCTTCTCCTGTCCTGCCCTCCAGTGATCGAGCCCGTCCGATCCAGTGATGATCCAGACACCCCCCAATGAATCCTCGACGAGGGCCCGCACGGGGGTACGTCGATTGTGGCGGTTGACACGCCCAAGGGAGATGAATGACTTTCGAATGGGATCAAGGGTTCCGAATTCCCCGCCGGAAGTCGCAACCCAGATATTCCCGTCTCTTCCCAAGCTCATGGCGACTACGCTGTCGGGTGGCAAAATGTCGGCCGTAGGTTCGGCGAGATCTTGATTCTGGAATTCCGCTGTCGTTTTTGCCACACAGACAATCCCCATCTCTCCGCCAGCCCAGATGTTCCCCCCTAAGTCCTCCACAAGAGCGGCGATGGGCATGTGGCCCGATGGTTCCCTAAATCCGCCCCGCCCATTCAGCGTTTCGAGCTGTCCGGTACTCGGAGTTATCCGAAAGACCATTCCCTCTCTTGTTGCGACAAGAAAGCGTCCGTGCATATCCTCTATCGCGAACTGCGTATGAACAGGTCCGGACCCCAGGGCTGCGGGCAACGGGAGCGTAAAAAGCTGTGACGAGGCACTGTCAACGTCGTAAAGGACGATTTCATTTCCTGACCCATAAATACACAGGATCCCGTGTCTTCCTCCAGTCAGGCCGCGGTATGTCCATCTCTGCAACAGCGTATCGGCACTCGTGTGTGAGAAGCACTGGAACTGATATCCGTCGTACCGAAATAGTCGGGCAAATCCGATGATCCAGATATATCCATGGTGATCCTGCGTGATTCCGATGACCATGTTACCCGGAAGGCCGTCGATCGTCGGCACCTTCTGGAAAAGCTCTACTTCGCCAGGATCATCAGAGGAGCCCTGCGTCAGCGCTGGGACTGGAAGAACGCAGAGGCAGAGAAGGGCAATACTCCATCGGACGGCCTCACATACAAGCCTAGCCACGGGAGCGTACCGGAAACAGAAGCCTCTGTTCAGATGCGGTAGGTGAGGAGGGACAGAGGGATAGGGAGAATCGCGAGCAAGTGAAGAGCCGATCATGGGGAACCCCTGTGAATTATCCACTATCCGAGGATAATGGATAATTCGTCCCGCAAAGAGGGATCGCGATCGTTGCGGCACGGAGAAGCTACGCCTCGGGGCTAAAATACGGCACGGCGGGGCGAGAGTCAAACCCTGAGGGAACTCGAGGGGTTCGATCCCGAGCGACTCGCGATGCCACTGTTGCGGATGCTCGAGGTGGCGGAATGTCAGCCGGGAGAGGAATGAGGGAGACTTTGGCCAAAACACAAGACCCTGCCTTGTGAGCAGGGTCTGTGTTGCAGCGTGTCGATGTCTGCTATTGATTGCCGGACGCACTTGCCTCGACTACCGAGACGTTTGCCGCCGCAAGTCCCTTGGGACCCTTCTCAACGTCGAACTCGACTTTATCGCCTTCATTCAGGCTCTTGTACCCGCTGGCCGTGATAGCGTTGAAGTGGACGAATACATCCTCGCCACTGGCGCGTGAAATGAAGCCGAAGCCTTTTGCTGCATTGAACCATTTGACTGTTCCTTTTTCCATGGAACACGTCCTTTCGTTGTATTGTAACGACCCGACTCAACCGACGGGCAAGGTGTACGCCGAATTCTCCAGCTTCTTCTGTTTGATGGCGTTGCGACCTTGGAAGGAATCGTACGGTTCATCAGCAGGACTACGCCAGCGGTGTACTGTTATTTGGTGTCATAATCTCAACATATTGCCTCTCAATTCCTATACAAATCTGAGAAAAGATTTCAGAGCATTCCACCAAGCTCTGAAGGTGGCATTACACGTCTCTTTTGGGAGGGTGAATGCGACAAGTCCTGCGCCGTCCGTTGACCTGCCCCCACGCTGCTGGCCAAAATGACCGATGCGGGCAGATGAACACGTCCAGCGGGTTTTGCAGGCAATTGCCGCTACGAATCCACCGCGAGTGCATAGGAGCTTATCGCAATGATTCTGCTGAGGGAAACGTCCCTACAGAGCCACTCTCCGCTCCCGGTGGAAAACTCTAGACAAGACTGATCAGAGATCATTCAACTCCCCTGCGATACACAAAAAAGGTTACCGGATCCGTCGATTGCCGCGTGGACCGCCTCTCGATAACCGTGAGCGTCATCAGGTCTGTTGAAAGCGTGTATTCGCTCATCGATGTTACGGGAGAACGGCCCTGTGAGGTTTCCAGGTTCAAGAGTGTTTCCACCTCCAGCGTTGTCCCGTCCGTCTTCCATCTGGCCGAGCTCATGATACTGTCCGACCAGCCGCCAGAATATCCCATCCGTCGTGTCATCTCTTCAGCCGAGAGGACCGCGGCCCCGCCGATTACCAGTGTCTTCGATGTCTTCAGCCGCCGGTGATGGACGTATCGTGGCTCGAAGGCCGTTGTGGTTATGCTGAAAACATTTTCCCGATGGTCGATTTCCAGCTCGAACGAGGTGGGGAAAACGTTTTTGCTCGTTGCCCGGTCGAGTTTCCACCGGCCGGAAAAGTCAGGGTGCCGGTCCAGGTACCGTTTCGTCATCGTCGGCCGTTTACCCGCCATGATCATGAACTCCCTGGGTGGGACAACCTCGAACTCTGGTCCGAGACTGTCCACGATCTCCTTCATGCGTTTGACGTTATTGTCTTCACGTACGTGCACAGGGAGGAAATAGGGCCTCCGGGGATTTATACGCGCCAACTCGCGGAGATCCTCTGCTACTTCCTCTACCGATTTCTTGCTGTCGACGTAATAGTTGTAGGAAATGAGTGGACGTCCCTCACGGCAGTCGTAGGTGTTGGCCGGGCCGTAGCCGTTGAGGAATCCCGCCGAAGATGGAAGGTTCTCGTAGTAGGCATCGACGACCTGCTTTGTCAGATCCGCGTTCCCGACTGCGTGGTCTCCTTCGGAAAAGTCCATGATACCGAAAACATGCAGGTCCATCATTCGCATGAGCGAGTCCTCCCGGCGCAGAACCATGGGGAGCTTGTCGGCGGGGAAATACTTCGGGTAAAAATATCCTGGCCCGCTCAGGCTACCGATGAAATGATCGTTCGGCGTGGCGCTCTCGTAGTAGTACTGCAGCAAGGCCGGGGCTACATGAAAGTACTCCTCATTTGCCTCCCAGCCGTATGGAATTTCTCCCCTTCCGGCCCGGTTCCACGACCCGATCCCCAGACCATCACTCTCGATGAGGGCGAGGTAGACCTTGTCTTCAACCTTCGGATTGGGATTGAATCTTCCCCTCTGGATGAACCGGAAGTCAGGCGACGCCGGCACGCTTCCGTGGAAGCTCATGTTCGGCAGCGAGGCAAGTCCCTCCGCCATGACGAGCGCGTGCCGCGAGAGCATCGTGATATGTTCCTCCTCCTTGTCCTTGCAGTACGAGTGCCAGCCATACAGATATGCGTATGGATGCATTTCGCTCATAATCCTTTCGGCGAGTTCGTACTCTGCCCCGGCTCCCGGACGCGCCGATAGATCAGTGCAAAACGCCCTGTGAACAATGGCGAAGTCGGCGACGGCGGGGCGCATACCGGGTCCGTGCCTGAGCCCCCTGCAGTGCTCCCCGAGATACACAAGGTAGTCCCTGCTGCAACGAGCCCAGTACTGGTCGTAGGCCCACTGGAATACCTCGGCGTCGGTCTTCCCGCGAAATGTCTGTCTGAAATCGGCAACTGGTTTCAGGCCGAGTTTGTCCATAAGCGGGAGATAGTCCTCCGTGATGACCAGAGCGTCCTCGAGGCCAGCAACGGTGTACGACACCATCAGGGTCGGTAAAACTTCCGTGTCCCAGACGACGAAGCCTTTCAGATGTGACCGGTATTTTTCAATAGCCTCCTCAACGGACTTCATTTCGGTGGTGCGTACCCCGTGCCGGGTCCGGTAGTAGTCCAGAATGGGTTTGGTCCCGGCGTGCGTATGGTCATCCGGATAGATAAGATAAACGTTCGCTCCCTGTTTGTTGGCGAGTCCCTGGAGGCTGATCAGGAGCGCCTGACGCGGGAGATCCCCTCTCGCTTCCCAGTCGCCCGTAATATCGATGACAGTGACCTCCGCGGCGTTTGTTCGGGGAAGATCAGCGGCTGATCCGGGAAGGAATCCAAAAAGAATCAGAGCAAAGGTGACAGGGAAAGTTCTTCGGTTCATGGTTTCATTCCTCTGCGGGTTGACTTTCATGGGCGGGCCTGCGGTGGCGTGCGTTGAGCGTTGCGACGCTCAAGGGCTGGGGCAAAATAGGAGAGAAGTGGCGGATAGTCAAATGGCGGGGAGGGGGATTGAGGAGAGTGCGACAGCTCGATACTCCTGGTGCGGCCTTTTCCATCGCTCTCAAAATTAGCCGTTTGCGGTGTTGACATTTGAAGAACTAGTGATTACCATGCCGTCGAATTGCGGCAGGATGTCTTCCCCGAGCCATCGAGCCCGTTACAGACGTAACGAGGCGTGCCGCCGCTCTGGACCCTGTTCCAGTACCTCCGCT
>DKBG01000157.1:0-538 GCA_002451155.1 Ignavibacteria bacterium UBA6906 | reverse complement strand
GAGGTATGGAAGAATGTGGAAGCGTACAACGCGTTGGCCGATGCGGGGAACGTTGAAGGGTTCATGGCCTATGTCCACAACGATTACCTCGGGTGGAGCTATTCAAGTGCCTTGCCGATGGACAAAGCCGCAGTACGGAAATTTGTGGAATATGAGTTCAAAGCTTCCAAGACAGTTGTCTCCAACATCAAACCTGCAGGTATCGGTGTGTTTGGGAATGTCGCCTACGTCCACTACTATTGGACAGCAGTCTACAAAGATGCGGAGGGAAAGGAGAAGTCGGCCTCGGGCCGGTGGACAGATATCCTGATGAAGCAGGGAGATAAGTGGGTGATGATTGGCGACCATGGCGGGAGGACTTCAAAGGACTAACGGAGAGGAAATCGCACAACAACGCGTCAGCCCGGGCAGCGATGCCCGGGCTTTCATTTAGGAGGGGATCGGACTGATACTCCTGGGGGATCTAATACCCGCGGGTAAGTTGTGGGAAACTAAGAAGAAAGGGAGTCTTGAAAAACTTCTCCAGGGGGCGAACAAA
>DKBG01000124.1 GCA_002451155.1 Ignavibacteria bacterium UBA6906 | reverse complement strand
CGAGGGCGGCAGCAACGGCGGCCTCCTCATGGGCGCCGCGCTGACCCAGCATCCGACCATGTTCCGTGCAGTGGTGAGCTACGTCGGGATCTATGACATGCTCCGGGTTGAACTTTTTCCCAATGGAGAATTCAACACGACTGAATTCGGATCCGTGAAAGACCCGGCAGAGTTTGAGGCGTTGTACGCTTACTCACCCTATCACCATGTGGTCAAGGGCGCAAAATACCCCGCCGTCCTCTTCCTGACCGGAGATAATGACGGCCGCGTCGACCCTGCCAATTCCCGGAAGATGACCGCGCAGCTGCAGGCGGTGACCGGTTCTGAGAGCCCGATTCTCCTCCGGACCAGTTCCAACGCGGGGCATGGGATCGGCACAAGTCTGAATGAGTACATCTCCCAGGAAGCCGACGTATATGCCTTTCTCTTCCAACAGCTCGGGATGCGGTTTACGGAATGAAAAGGCATCCGCAAACGGCAGGGTTCCCATGTAGTATACTGTAGAGATTGGAGGCCGCGAACCCTGCCCGGGCTTCCGACCGATCGATATCTCCGGAATTCTCCGACTTTTCCTCCAGATAAACGGGAAGCTACGATGAAAAACCTCTTCCTTGTCTTCTTCCTTCTCCTTGCCATGGCGGGTTATGCGGGGACCAGTCCGGGGTATTATCGTTTCCCGGCCATTCACGGCGACACTGTCCTGTTCACCGCGGAGGGGGACCTCTGGGTCGTCGCCGCTGAGGGCGGGGTTGCCCGGCGGCTTACGTCGGATCCCGGCGTCGAATCAAACGGCGCGATTTCCCCTGACGGCGCAACGGTTGCATTTTCAGGACAGTACGAGGGTGCTACGGACGTCTATGTGATGCCGCTGTCAGGGGGCGTCCCGACGCGACTGACCTTCGACGGTGGCGCCGTCGTGACCGGCTGGACTCCGGACGGAAGAATCCTCTACCGGACCGGGCGGTATTCGACGCTTCCAAATGCACAGCTGGTCGCACTTGAAATGAACAGCCGGCGTGCGACACGCATCCCACTTGCCCAGGCGAGCGAAGGCAGCTACGACGAAGAAGGGAAAACACTCTTCTTCACCCGTCTCTCGGCGCAGGGAAGTCACACGAAACGGTATAAGGGAGGAACCGCGCAGAACATCTGGAAGTTCACCGCCGGAGCAGGAGAAGCGCAGCCGCTGACCGCGGACTATGAGGGAACGAGCCGCGCTCCCCTCTGGTCCGGGGGGAGAGTCTACTTCGTGTCCGACCGGGACGGTACTATGAATATCTGGTCGATGAACCCGGATGGCAAAGACCTTCGACAGGCAACCTTTCACAAGGGCTGGGATGTAAAATCTCCTTCGGTGGACAGGGGACGACTCGTGTACCAGAGCGGCGCTGATCTTTACCTCTATGATACAGGGACACAAACGGAGAAACTTCTGCCGATCACCCTTTCCTCCGATCTGGTCCAGCTGCGGGAGAAATGGGTGAAGGATCCGATGGACTACCTGACGACGCTCCATCTCTCGCCAGATGGGGAGAGAATTGTCCTGACTGCGCGCGGACAGGTGTTTGTCGCGCCCGTGGAGGACGGCCGGTTCGCCCAGCTCACCGACAACAACCGGGTCAGGCACAGGAATGCCGTATTCATGCCGGACAGAAAAAGCGTGCTTGTCCTGTCAGACGAGACGGGAGAGACGGAGTTCATCACTCTCCCGGCGAACGGGGTGGGACCGCGAACGGCGCTCACGAGCGATGCGTCGGTGCTTCGGTATGAGGGGTATCCCTCCCCCGACGGGAAGTGGGTTGCCTACACCGACAAGAACGAAGAACTCTGGTTGTACGGATTCGAGAAAAAGACAAATATCCGCATCCTGAAGACGGAAGAGGGAGGGATTGCCAACCTTGCCTGGTCGCCCGACAGCAGGTGGCTTGCGTACGCCCGCAACGCGTCAAACCTGTTCACGCAGATCGCCCTCTACAGTGTCGGCACCGGCCAGCACAGTGTCGTCACGAGTGATCGTGTCGACAGTTACCGGCCAGCCTGGTCTGTGGACGGGAAGTGGCTGTATTTCATCTCGGATCGGGTGTTCGAATCGGTCGTCCCCGCTCCGTGGGGAGCACGGCAACCAGAGCCGTATTTCGAAAAGACGCGAAAGATCTACGCGCTCGCTCTCATGAAGGATTCCCGGTTCCCATTCCTTGAGAGTGATGAACTGTATGAGGCGAGGAAGAAACAGGAGAGTGAAGAAAAGAAGAACGACAAGAAGAAATCGAAGGAGGTAACCGTCGCCGTCGACCTTGACGGCCTCCAGCAGCGCGTGTTTGAGGTGCCCCTTCCTGCGGGGGTGTACGTCACTCTCCTCCCGACAGAGAAACATCTCTACGTCGTTGAACGGGAGTCAAGTTTCGGAGGGAAGACAAAACTCGCGGCCATCGAAATCGCCAGCCGGGACGTTTCAGCGAAGACGATCCTGGAGGAAATCTCCTCTGCGGAGCTCTCGCTTGACCGGAAGAAGCTCCTCGTGCGAAAGAAGAGTGATCTCTATTGTTTCGATGCCAACGGCAATGCCCCTTCGGAGCTTTCAAAGAAGAAGATTGATCTCGCGGGCTGGCGGCTGGCCGTTGACCCTCGTGAAGAATTCCGCCAGATGTTCATTGAAGCGTGGAGGTTGGAGCGGGACTACTTCTATGATCGGAATCTGCACGGGATCGACTACAAGGGTCTTCTCGCAAAGCATCTCCCTCTGGTAGAACGAGTGACCGATCGGAACGAACTGAATGATCTCATCGCCAGTCTTGTCGGCGAGCTTTCGGCGCTCCACATTTATGTGTTTGGAGGAGATGCGCGTCGATCACCTGATGTGATCGCTCAGGGTTCTCTCGGGGCCCGTCTGGCACAGGATTCCGTGGCGGGCGGATACAGGATAGACCATATCTACATGGCTGAACCGGATTATCTCGACGTGGCATCTCCGCTCACCCGCCCGGACCTTGGGATCAGGGAGGGAGATATCCTGCTTGCGATCAATGGCAAGCCGACCCGCTCGACCGAATCCCCCGAGATGCTGCTCAGGAACCAGTCGGGGCGGCAGACGCTGCTGAAACTCCGTTCGGCCGATTCGGGCAAGGAATATGAAGCAATCGTCAAACCGATCTCGTCTTCAGACGAGAGCGACCTTCGATACTCGGAGTGGGAGTATTCGCGGCGCCTCGCCGTGGAGGAGAAGGGGAAAGGGGAGATCGGATACCTGCACCTTCGGGCGATGGGAGGCTCGAACTACACCGAGTGGACGAAGAACTTCTATCCGGTGTTCGACCGGAAGGGCCTCATCATAGACGTCCGGCATAACCGGGGTGGAAATATCGACAGCTGGATTCTGGAGAAGCTGCTTCGGAAAGCCTGGTTCTACTGGAAAGGGAGGACCGGGAAGCCCTACTGGAACATGCAGTTCGCCTTTCGTGGGCACGTCGTTGTGATATGCAACGAGTGGACCGCCTCAGACGGAGAGGCATTCAGCGAGGGGTTCAGGCGACTGGGACTCGGGAAAGTGCTGGGAACGCGGACGTGGGGGGGTGAGATCTGGCTCTCCATGCAGAACTACCTGGTGGACAAAGGTATCGCCTCGGCGGCGGAGACGGGAGTGTACGGTCCTGAAGGACAGTGGCTGATCGAGGGGCGGGGAGTCGAGCCGGATATCGTGGTTGACAATCTCCCGCACGCAACGTACGCAGGTGAGGACGCGCAGCTTGACGCGGCGATCAGATACCTGCAGGAGCAGATCAGGCTGAAACCTGTCGAAGTCCCGAAGGTTCCGCCCTACCCGAATAAATCCTTCGACTACTAGAGGGGTACGGGCTACCTGTTCGCCGACCATCGTCGAACGGGAAGAGAGAATGCGGAGAACCGGTTGGATTCTCCGCATTCGGCCGACAGGCTGGTCCGCCTAGAGGACCTCTGGCGCTCGCTTCTTCTTTCCTCTAATCAGGGCCGTCACGGTCAGGATCGCGATAGCAAGCAGCAGTACGCCTGAAATCCCGATCGCCCACCAGTTGACCATACTCGATTCGACCCAGAGCGTATAGTCGTCGATATAGGTGAACCCGATGAAGTCGCCCCACGAAGCGGTGTTCCCCTGTACGGATGGTGCATTGGTCTTCGTGATGATGCCCGGCATCATCACATGGACTTTGTGGCCGAATCCAATGACGGTCTGTTCGAACTTCTGGCGATCACAGAAGCCCCTGATCGAGTCCCCGTTTGCATCGAAGGCCTTCTGCATACCACGGGTCCCAAGAACGCTGTCATATGCGGCAGCCAGGTTTTGCAGGTTTCCGCTCCCGTAGTCGAAGTTCTTTGTGATCGTGAAGAAATCGTCCTTCTTCGCCTCCACGGTGGACTCCTTCACGCTGGGTTCCCCCAGCGATCGAACGCCCCCGAGGACGAGTCTGAAAAAGGCCTCGAATTTGTTTCTCTCCTCCCAGCGCTGGTACCGCTCGCCAGCGTCCTCCGCGGCGAGGCTGTCCCCTTTCGAAGCGAACGGTTCTTTGTAGATGAGATGCCTTGTGAGCGCGCCAAGCTCTTGTTGCGAAAGGTAATCGGAGAGGGGGACCTCGTTGATCTGGTTCAGCTTTCCCCATGTTTCCGCATACCGGTACGTTGTGAAGAACCAGTTGAAATGCCGTTCCACGGCGGGGCGGATGTCGACTTTTACGCCCGGAATGCCCTTGAGAGCGGCAGCCAGCTCGACATCCGTCGCGAAGTGCCTTGAGGCGGTCACTGATGGCTTTCCTCCGACGGTATCAGGGTATTTCAACAGCCATGAACTGTCGATTCCATAGAGTGATCTACCTACTGGAATGCTTGATGAATCCCCCTGAAAGACCAGAGATCGATCCACGGATCCATCGTCGTGCACACGGGTGGTGATTTCGATCTCCAGGCACCCCGCGGCAAAGAGGGAGACTCCCGCCAGCAGGATCAGGGTCGGCATCTTACGTTGTATGTGGTTCGCAGTCATCTGGTCGTTCCTTTCTTTTCTATTCTCAGCATCACCGTCAGGTTCTCGGCCGCGGACTTCATGAATCCGTCCAGAGTACGCCGGTCCAGCCCCGGCACACGCCGGTCTTCGAGGACCGAGAAGGCCTGGCGCATGACCAGCAACCGGAGATTTTCTACGTCCGCCCGGGAGAGGACGATCCCGCGGGCCAGGTCCAGGCGGTCCGACATATCAATGGAGCGGAGTGCTTCTCCTGCCTCCGCCGCCAGCGCGTCGCTGGCGGGCTTCACTGCGTAGGCGACCTCGAGCCTTGGGCCGCCCTCGAACCCGGCGGCGAGACGATCCTGCAGGGCCGCAACATCGTTCAGGATTCTCACCTGCTGGAATAGGTATCCTGCCACCATCGCGGTGACGACGAATGCGGAGGCATACCGCATGGAAGGGAAGTCAAACATCGTGAGGAGCCGGTCGAGCCAATCGCCCAGGAATGAGTGGCGTTCTGCACCCGGTGCGCCGCTCAGGCGAGCGCTCAGCGCGTCAAGAGCATCCTGCAGGTCCGGCGAAACAGGCGTGAATGCCCGGAGATCTTTGATTGTCGACCCGGCTCGCTCAATTCGTCTGTTGAGCTCCGCGCAGCGAGCGCATGTCTGGAGATGCCGCTCGACGGCGAGATCCTCCTCCGGACTCCGCTCCCCGGGACGGTAGAGATGAAGCAACTCTTCGTACTGTGCACAGGTCATTGCCCGCTTCCTTCTATCTGATATTCCTTCTCCAGCCGTTCCCGGATCCTCCTGCGTGCATAATGGAGGTTCGTCCTCACGCTTTCGCCGGTCAAGCCGGTCACGGAGCAGACCGTTTCAATTGAGAGGTCCTGCAGATCGCGCAGGACGAAGACGATGCGCTGCGTTTCCGGAAGATCTCCGGACAGCCGATGAATAATCCGGGCTATGTCGTTGTTGTTCAGGATTGTCTCGGGAGTTCCCGGGTCAGCGGGCTCTCCCCCCGGGTTTCCCGTCCCGGGATTCGGCTGTCGCTTTCGGGCGCGGAGCAGGTCAAGTCCCAGATTTGTCACGATCCGGTAGAGCCATGTTGTGAACCGCGTGTTCTCGTCAAAGCGGTCGAGGTTTCTCCAGACCCGGACGAATGCTTCCTGGGTGATATCCCTGGCGTCCTCTTCGTTGCACACGATTCTGAGGGCCAATGCGTGTGCGAAGGGGTAGTGCCGCTTGGTCAGCGATGTAAATGCATTTCGCTCACCCCGTCGGATGCTGACCACAAGGTCCTGGTCTGTCGGTTCGGTCATCGGCTGGTTCTCGTCCGGTCATCAGATGGAACGACGAGACGGCAGAAATGTTAAAAATCACTGAATGATATTGCCCGCCAGTCAAAAAAGAAAGCAATGGCGCACGGATTGGGTGAACCTGCATCTTCCGTACTGGAAAGAGCGATTACAGATTGGATGAAGGAGGCTAGGGATGCGGTTGTGGGAGATGCTCGACAACAGCAGCGACACGGCCGGCGCGGNNGATGGTGCGTCAGACCTCAGAGCCCGAGCCGGGAGAAATCGTATTTCGGATACCCCTCCCACCATCCAGTGATCGGCATCGACCAGGAATAAAACCCCGGATAGTGGGGCGGGCGTGTCGAGTTGCTGGCCAGGCGGGCGTCATAGGTGTAGCTCTTGGAATACCCAGTCAGGAGCACGCCATTGACATGTCGCCCGACGGGGCCGCGCGTGTTCTGCACGACGGAACCGAGCAGGAAAATCGTTCCCCGCTTTCCGCCGTTCGTCCCGGAGGTCGTGGAGGTGTGGTTTTGTGCGAGGAACGACCCGCGGCGGCAGAAGATGCTTGCCTGGACCGTGCAGTTATTCCAGTTGTTTGGATTGTCCGACACGATCACATTGTTCTCCGCAACCAGTCCAAGCATGTCATCGGACGCGGAGACGCGGGGATCCATCTCGTAGAACACATCATCATCAATGTAAATGTCCCTCTGGGATGTGACGGTCAGTTTTCCGTCAAGCTTCCCCTTAACGTGGACATTCTGGCGGCCCGCAATGACTCCGTTGAAGCCCGGGGCATTCACAAGGACAGTGTCTGCCATCGTGCCGGTCGGGCTGGTCCGCACGACCGCGTATCCGTCGCCGCTCGAGGGGGTGCCAGCGTCGACCTCGACCCAGATCTCTGTGCCGTAGAGATACGGGCCCGAATTCAGGATCAGATCCGAGAGATCGCTGGGAAAATCAATTCGTTCAGCTTTTGTAGCCCATCCGTCCAGAAAGACTCCGTGGTTGGAGTTCTTTCCCGGCGGCGGTGAAAATGAAGCAGTGGTAGTGACTCTTCCCATGAAGACGGGCGATCCGGTTATATTGATGGTGCTGTTGGAGTGCATCTTCCCGTTCACGGTATCCCCGGTAATCCAGAAAACACCCTTCTCATTGTTGGTCATCCACGCGAAGATCGAGAAACTGTTCTCGGTATTAAATCGTTCGCCGAGGAAGACATCGATCGTATCGAGTAGCGTTTCGCCTGTGGAGGTGCTGTAGGTTGCGACGCTCCTGATGCGTCTGCCACTCCGGCTGACGTAATAGGATCCGGGCAATTCGGATGAGGCGTGGGAAATGGGAGTGCTCCAGGTTGAGTCCTGGAGATACTTTGCCAGGGCCATATGGGCGCCCGCGAGCGCGAGACTGTGCGCATTCTCATAATCGTAGTACATGACGCTTGCATCGCTCGCAACTGTGGCCTGGTGGCTCAGGTTGTAGTTCATGTATGCCAGGAGGGCGGCGAACCCGATCACATATATCAACGATGCTTTCCCTACCATGGCTATTCCCTCCCGCTTTTCGTGCGGTTCTTCATTCGGTGCCTCTACCTGTCCAGATTCTGGGCCGCAAGACGCGTTTGCTTCCAGACCGCGCTCGAATAGAGCGCATTCCGCTCTCCTGCTGCGAGGGAATCGGTGTTGCGGGAGAGTGCTTCGGAGGTCTGGACCTCAATTGTGATCTCCACAGAGTTGATCGCCCGCTGGAGACTGTCATTTGTGACGGGGGGGGTCAGTTTCTGAAACTCGGAATTTACGTAATCGAGCTTGAATGCCGTCACGACACCCACCGGTTCCGCCGCGTCGGTGTTCCGTCTTCTGTAAAGGTAGCGGTCAAGCTCGTTCATCGTGGAGCTCAGGTCGCTTGTCGGGCCGAGGAAATAGGTCAGGGTGTCGACGCTTCCAAACGGCGGGACGTCAATCCGGAACGCAATTCTGTTCTGCTCCGCCACCACGATGACCCGGTGGCTGTCGGGAACGCCAAAGCCCATGTTCTTGAAATCTCCTTCGACCTGCTGGGAGATTGCGACGAGAGATTCCTGCACGAGGCGATCACCGTACGTGGTAGCCGTATTTTCGGCGACAATGGTATTCGCCGTAAGCATGATCAGCAGCAGCGCGCCGCCGAAGATGATCGAAAGAAGAATGTCAAGAAACGTTGCCATGAGTGCTCCATCCGTCGAATTCCCGGCCGGTGGCCGGGGGAGAAGCGTATGTTATGAGTCGTACGTCACAGGTTTCGGGACCGGCCTCGGTCTCGGGCGCGGCGGACGCGGCGGGGATACCCGCGGGATCGGCGGCCTGGATACATACGTCGGTGAGGTCACCGGTGGCGGAGGAGGTGGCGGCGCCGGCGGCCGGACAAGGCCCTTTGTCGGCCTGAAATAGGCCGAGGTCGTGAACAGCGCGATAGTATCAACGGGAAAATCTTTCGGAGCGCCCCCGTCCGCGCGCCACACTCTGACGTCAAGACGTTTGACGAATGTCTGGACCGCTGACGGACGGTCCACTCGTTCGGGGTCCACGTAATACACCCGGCAGCTCACGTTGTAGATCGCGCTAGAATCCGACATGACTTCTTCGCCTTCGAATCCGTTCAGGTCATCAAAGTCGTCGATACCTGTCCCGTCCAGGGTGTCTTTTCCGAGGAGTTCGGGTGGGGTCATCGCGGCTGGCGTCCGGATCGTGGTGTCGCTGAACATGGATGATTGATCAAACTCCAAAGACTGCGAAAGTTCGAGGTAGCTCTTTGCCACCGATGTCGCCATTATCCTGTCCCGGTTGCGGGTCATATCGTCATGCGCAATCGCGTTGTTCTCGTAAAACCTGAGAAGAACGGTCGTCAGCACAGCAAACGCGAAGATCGTGAATAGCGTCTGGCCGGTTGACATCTAGTGGCCCTTTCCCTGAAGAAGCATTTACTGCTGAGTCTGCGTGCGGGGGAGATGCGGTAATGCGAACGCAATCTGGCAGAATGTAGAATTGAATCCTGTGACAGTGGTCAACTCTAGATAAAGAAGCAAAAGCTGCAGGTCATATGCAAGGTATGATGTGCAATCATCGGTGCTCACACACGGCGATGTACAATGATCGTATACATCGATCGCTGGAAGGGCATCGAAGTTCTCTCCTTCAATCTTCGCTCAATTCCTCTTCGCTCGCTGTCACGGTCGGCGAACATCTGATCCGGACACCGGGCACCCATCGCTGATGTGAGCGGCCGTCGGAGATGGATGGAACACACCGATGGCATGCATTCCGCAGATAATCACGGGTCCCTGTTGATTTTCATCCCCCTGCCCCGATGGCGCGAAGCCGGTATTTCTCTCTCACAAAAGCTACGGTGAAACGTAAGCGCATGAGGACGGATGAAAACCCAAGACACTGTTTGCTCTGCACACGTGGCCGGACCCTTGCGTCCCTGCACTCAGCCCTGACGGGGAGGTGCCGCACAGATCGGAAATGGCAGGTAACAGCCGGAAACCTCCGACTTGCATGAGTGCCTGAAATTTGGCAGCTTTATGGATAATTACCCGCCCGGGATCTGCCTGGCGGGGTTGTGATTCGGCGAAATGCGTGTCCTTTGATGTATGGCCTCCTTCGACCAGTTGGGTCCGTCCGGGAGGCCATTTTTCTTGTCTGTTCACCCACTTACCCAGGAGATTGTGTGGCTGACAAAGAAAAGAAGGTGTTCGGCAGTGTGGTTGTGAGCGTAGAGCGGTGTAAGGGATGCGGCTTTTGTGTCGAGTTCTGCCCGTCGGACGCCCTGAAGCTCTCTGAACAGTACAATTCCAAGGGGTACCACCCGCCGGTGCTGGTCTCACAGGATCTCTGCAACGGCTGTAACATCTGCGGGTTGCTCTGTCCGGATTTTGCCATCTACGGGTTCATGATTAAGAAAGACCCTCTACGGAGGTCCGCATGACAGCTGACCCGCGGGGAGTACTGACCGGACCCCACTTTATCGATGGCGACCATGCGTGTAGCGAGGGTGCGATCGCGGCGGGCTGCCGGTTTGTGGCTGGCTATCCAATTACACCCTCAACGGAAGTTGTGGAACGAATTGCGCTGCGATTCCCGTTCGTTGGTGGCGTGTTCATTCAGATGGAAGACGAAATTGCTTCGTCGATTGCAATCCAAGGTGCGGTCTGGGGGGGCAAGAAGGCCATGACCGTGACATCGGGCCCTGGCTTCTCGCTCATGATGGAGCATATCGGCTACGCGGCCATGACGGAAGCTCCCTGTGTTTTCGTTGATGTCCAGCGGGCCGGTCCTTCGACAGGGCTTCCAACGCAGCCGGCACAAGGTGACATGATGCAGGCGCGATGGGGATCTCATGGCGATTATGGGATAATCGCCCTGAGTCCGAATTCACCGCAGGAATCGTTCGACCTGACGATTCGGGCCTTCAACCTGGCGGAACAATACCGCACTCCGGTTCTGCTCATGCTCGACGAGTGCGTGGGGCATATGACGGAGCGGGTTCTCATCCCGCCTGCAGACCGGATCGAGATCACCGAACGCCGATTGTATCGCGGTCCCAAAGACGATTTTCTCCTCTACAAGCCGGACGAAGATCTGGTCCCCTCCATGGTCAGCGCAGGTGACGGCTATCGCATTCACGTTACCGGCCTGACGCACGACGAACGGGGTTATCCCGCGATGACCGCCGGTGCGCAGGACAAGAAAGTCCGGCGGCTTGTCGAAAAAATCCGGCGGAATTCGCCGGACATCGTCGACTTCCGTGAGGAGGGGACGGAGGGCGCTGAGGTGATCGTTGTCTCGTACGGCATTACATCCCGAACGGCCATCCCCGCCATACAGATGGCGAGGCGCGAAGGAATTCGGGTCGGGCACTTGCGGCTTGTCGTGGTCTGGCCCTTTCCTGAGGAACGGATTCGGGAGCTTGCCAGGAAAGTCACTTCGATTGTTGTCCCTGAGCTGAATCTGGGGCAGATGTCGCTTGAAGTTGAGCGGTGTTCCGGCGGGGCAGCCCGGGTCGTGCAGGTCGGCCACGCGGGAGGCGGAGTACATAACCCGCATGATATCTACGTCGCCATCAAGAAGTCTCTGAGGTAAGCATGCCGGAAAACGTGTTTCTGAGTGACACCGAGACAAGTCTGCCGCATAACCCGGTTGAGGCATTTCTCCGCATGGACCGCATGCCCCACATCTGGTGCCCGGGGTGCGGAATCGGTACCACTGTCAACTGCTTTGCCCATGCGCTGGAGTCCAGTGGACTGGATCTCGACAAAGTGGCGGTCGTTTCCGGTATCGGTTGCTCTGGCAGGGTTGCGGGGTATCTGAACCTCGATTCCTTCCATACGACGCACGGACGGGCGATACCGTTCGCGACCGGCCTGAAGCTGGCGAATCCGGAGCTCAAGGTTGTTGTGTACAGCGGTGATGGTGATCTGACCGCCATCGGCGGGAACCACTTCATCCACGCCTGCCGTCGCAACATCGACATGACGTACGTGTTGATGAACAACTTCATCTACGGCATGNNTCCTGGTCAACAACTTCATTTACGGGATGACAGGTGGACAGGTGGCGCCCACGACGCCGCTGACGGCCACTGCGTCAACCGCGCCCTATGGGAATTTCGAACAGGCGTTCAATCTCCCGTATCTGGCAGAATCCTGCGGGGCCGTGTACGTGGCCCGGTGGACAGCGTACCATGTCCGCCACCTGACGAAAGCGATGAAGGAGGCAACGCAGAAGAAGGGATTCTCTTTCGTGGAGGTTCTTGCTCCCTGCCCCACGCTCTACAGTCGCCGGAACAAACTCGGAGATGGACTTGACCAGATGGTCTACTTCAAGGATACAAGCGAGATACGTCACGGCGCCGACACGAAAACCGTCGGGCTGGGCTTCCAGG
>DKBG01000262.1 GCA_002451155.1 Ignavibacteria bacterium UBA6906 | reverse complement strand
ACGTGCTTGATGGCGCTGTCCTTTCCGGCAGCGTCCATGGCCTGAAAAATAATGAGGAGCGAATAGCTGTCCTGGGCGTAGAGTCGTTCCTGAAGCTCGGCGAGCACTTCCTGGTTCGCTTCAACATGCGCGCGGGCCTCATCCTTGTCTTTGAATCCCCCCGTAAATCCGGGATCGTAGTCTTTCCCCAGGGATATCTTCTTGCCAGGTGGAGCCATGATGCGGGAGAGCTTGAACTCCACAGGGCCTCCTTTGCCGACCCGGATCGACACCGTCTGGCCTGGATTCAATTTCAGCTTCATGATCCTCTCCTTCTGGCGTTATTGAACGCGCGGCGGCAACTATTGCTCAGATAATCGCCGGTTCCGGTGCGATGGGATCCCGGACTCACAGCCATGGAAACCGGGAGTAGCGGTACACAACCAATCTCCGTGCACCGAATGGTTGTGAGCCGGAACCAGAGAACGCACCGTGATGTTGAAGGGAGAAAGGATTCTCCAACGCAGAACGGTGCTATTGATGAGAACCAGCGCAGCAGTCGGCTTGCTTCTCCTTTTCACTCTTGTTCTCACCCTCGTCGAAACCCGCAGCCCGGCCCACGGAACAAACGGAGTGCTCACCTGTCCATTCCTGATCTCCCTGGGATCCTGCGGCGCTGACGCACCCGCCTGCCCCTATCTNNCCCCGGTCCCTGAGAGAGACCGGAGCACCATGGATGAGACTCAGGCGGGCAGGGCCGGCACGGCGGTGACGCCTATTCAGGCCGCACGCATTGCACGGCCGAACGGCATTCACGCACTCTGAGAGTTCTCCCCTCTAGCGAGGTGTGAGTTTAGCGAGAATCTTCTCGCCGCCGTAGAGCGATAGATGCTCTCCCTCGATCATCCATGTTGTGACTGCGCCGAGCGCTTGAAAAAACCCCTGCTCGAGTTTCGTTTCAGCATCCGGGCAGGCCATTTGCGTCGAGATCAGCGGGCCGAAGCGGAGGCTGTCACCCGTTGCGTTGTACGCTCCGCCCATTCGGTTACAGCCCCCGAACCCCTCAAGCCTCTTCGTCCCGCTGTCCAGGATAAAATAGGGCTCCAGCTTATCCTCGGCAAACGTCATCCGTTCCCCATTCAGTTCAAGAAGTCCCCATCGGGTGTCCTCCAGCGTCACTGCCCCTGGAGCGCTCCGCGACCCCTGCCTTTCCCCCGTCGCGGGGACCGGGGCAGTTCGTGTGTCGTGAGATTCTCTGCCAGCCGAGCATCCCGCCAGGAGATACGCGGCGACCAGGCTGCAAAACAGGAGGGCTAGTCTCATCGTAAGATCATTCTCCAGTCTGAAATGGCCTGGCACATACGCCAGATCCGCCTTCTATCAATGCGAAGCAGCGCTGTATTCTCTCATTGAATACGGGCGAACCCGAACACCAAACGGACCACTGACCAACGCGTGTCAGACAGGGGCCCATGGAAACCCCTCTGTTGCGAAAAATTCCTGCATGGCGGAGGAACCCTTCGCCTGCGTCTCCTCTGATGAGCATCCCTATCTCTTTATCCTCGCACTACCCCCGCTCATCACATGCCGGATCTCCTCCATTGTCACCATGCTCGTGTCTCCCCGGGTGCTCTGCAGGAGCGCCCCGTGCGCCGTGCCGAGCTCCACGCATTCCTGCGGACTCATGCCATGCAGGAGGCCGTAGACGAATCCGCTGCAGAAGCCATCACCGCCTCCCACGCGATCTTCGATTTCAAGACTCTCGTACCTCCGGGAGGCATAGAACTGTCCGTCATAATACATGATAGCCGACCAGTTGTTTACCAGCCCGCTGACAACCTCCCTCAACGTCGTCCCGACGGCCTGCACGTGGGGGTAGGCGGCGACGACTTTCTGCACCATATTCTTGTACCCTTCCACAGGGAGCTTCATCAGATCCTCATCCGCCCCTTCGACGCTGAAGCCGAGCACTTTCTGGAAGTCTTCCTCATTGCCGATCAGAACATCGATATACGGCATGAGTTTCTTTGTTACCTCAATTGCCTTCTTACTCGACCAGAGCTTGCTGCGGAAATTGAGATCATAACTGACGATTGTCCCCGCGTCATGAGCGGCCTTCATCGACTCAAAAGCAACATCCGCGCAGCTGTCGCTCAACGCGGTGAAGATCCCGCCGGTGTGAAACCAAGAGGCTCCCCGCCGGGTGAAAATTCGCTTCCAGTCGATCTCTCCCGTCTTCAGGTGCGCTATCGCGGTATGCCCCCGATCGTACAGTGTGACGCTGGCACGCACGCCGATGCCGACCTCCGTAAAATTCAGGCCGATCCGATCGGACCGTCCACTCCCGTCGTATGGGACCCAGACCACCTCGCTGATGTCCATTCCACTCGTCCGCGCGTGGTTCCTGATAAAATGCCCGAGCGGATTATCCACCAACCTCGAGATCCAGCCGGTTCTCATCCCGTACCGGGCCAGGGCGTAGGAAACGTTGTACTCGCCTCCTCCGGCATATGCTTCAAAGACCGGAGTCAATTCAATCCTCTGGTGTCCGGGCGGACTGAGGCGAATCATGCATTCGCCGAGTGAAAGGAGATCGAACTCTACCGCGTTTCCAGTTTTGATTTTCAGAGCCATGGTGTTGTCCTGTCAGAGGGAGAGTGAAGTTGCCGAGAGCGTACGGCTGCCGGGGCCGGCGTCGGCTTTAGTCCGGAAGCCAAGGGTATTCAGGGTCCGCGCGACATCCTCCCGTTTTCCGGGAAGGTGGACTTCATACGAAGAAAATTCCCGTCGGACCCGGTAGGTGGATCGGAGACGGGAGAAATACGGGCCTTTCTCTTCCGGTTGGAGGGCACGCATCTTCCGGAGATTTCGGTCATCACGTTCAAGGTCGTAGGCGTGTGTGACAGCCCGCCGGATTACTTCATCATCAGCCATCTCATCAGCGGAGAGTTCTACAACAGGCCGTGCAGGGCGCGGCATACGATCCGACGGATCCCACGAGGAGGGGAGACCATAGTGCTCGCACACCGCCCGCCGGATCATGCTGACCGCGTTGACTTTCCCGTCAAGCGAGTATCCCGCGATATGTGGTGTGGCAACCACGCTCCGGGAAAGGAGGTCTACCGATATGTTCGGCTCATTTTCCCAGACATCCAGCACTGACGCTGCCAGGTGACCCTCCGCGAGAGCGCGGAGGAGGGCCGAAGTTTCCACGACGCCTCCGCGCGAGGTGTTAATGAGTATCGCACCCCGCCTCATCGCCCTGATCCGGTGAACGTCAAAGAGATGCGCCGTCCGGTCCTCGCCGGAGCGCGTCAGCGGCACATGGAGCGTCACAATATCCGCAGACATCAGCTGATCGAGCGGCACGAACCGCGACTCGCCGGTTTTCCGCTTGAGCGGCGGGTCGTTCTGCAGCACGATCATCCCCAGAGAGGAGGCGGCCTCAACGACCCTGCGTCCGATATGCCCGACGCCGACGACACCCAGGACTTTGCCCTCAAGGGAAAATTCGAACCGCCTTCCCAGTGCAAGCAGCGCCGCGACGAGGTATTCTTTCACCGAGTTCGCGTTGGAGCCGGGGGCGCTGGCAAACGCGATACCCCGTTTGGCCAGGTACGGAACGTCGACATGATCGGTCCCGATCGTCACTGTCCCGACGAACCGGACAGGAGTCCCATCAAGCAGTTGCGCCCCGACCCGTGTCTCGGATCGAACGATCAGGACATCCGTGGAACGGAGGACATCAGGCGTGAACGCACCGGTCGGGACCAGGTGGAGTTCGCCGAGATCACGAAACGCATCCTGGATGAACGGCGTATTGCTGTCTGCAGTAATTCTCACTGACGATGGTTCCCGTCCCCGGTTCAGAATGACCAGTTGACAATCGGAAAGATCGGGAGGAATCCCCCCTTGTTGATAATGTTCAGGATACCGATCTGGAGCCCGTGGAGAGTCTCCGAGTTATTCACGATGCCGATCTGAAGGCCGCTCATGTGGCTGCTCTGATTATACAATCCGCTTTGCAGTCCTTCTCCGCGCCCGCGCAGGAGATTCACCCAGGAACCTTGCCATCCAACGAAGTTGGCGTCGTTCAGGTTCACGAGGCCCCACTGAATTCCCGTCGACGTGCCGCTGGTCGTATGATTGATCAACCCCAGGTCCAGCCCTGTCACATTCGTGTTCTGCCCGTAGATGAGGCTCAAGCGGAATCCTGCCACTCCCTCCTCCTTCGGGACAATCTGTACCGGCGTGACAAGGCCCAGGGATATCGATTTCGACTGGGCGCGGACCGCTCCGATGAAGCCGGAGAGGCAAAAGAGGGCCAGAAATAGTATTCTCGTCCCACGCATCATGGTGTCTCCGTTGTGTAACAAGGCCTGAACATCGTCAGGCACTTCAGGATATTCAACCCGGACGAGAAAATCAATTGACCAGACGCTCTTGAAAGTGCGGCAAACGTTTTCAGATATTTACCAAGAATACAGCATTCCGGAGGATCGTCCCATTGACGGTGCCGTTATCATGCCCGCTTCGCTCTGGTGGCAGGTGCGCCAGATGAGCACCCGACTCAAAATCCAGAGAGTCGATACTCTCGATCTGCCTGAACTTGCTCCGTATCGCACACTGCGGCGGCCAGAACAGCACAAGGTTGAGGGAATCTTCGTCGCCGAAGGATCCCGGGTTGTGGAGAGACTCCTCGGCTCCAACCTGACGATTCTGTCTCTCCTCCTTACTCCAACGTGGTTTGGGCGTCTCGAACCAGCATTGATGGCGCGCGGGGAGGAGATCCGTGTATTTCTCGCGGACGAGAGTCTTCTTCACGACATTGTGGGAATCCACCTGCACCAGGGTGTCATGGCAGTCGCGCGTGTTCCGGGGGAGCCCGAACTCTCCTCGCTTCCTTCGCCACATTGTCTCGTGGCGCTCGATGGCCTCCACCATGCCGACAATGTCGGCGTTGTGGTGCGGAACTGTGCAGCGCTCGGGGCGGATGGGATCATCGTCGGTGAGCGCAGCAGCAGCCCTTACGTCCGTCGCTCCGTTCGAAATTCAATGGGTGCTGTTTTCACGCTGCCGGTCTTTCACTCGCGGAACCTCGTCGAAACCCTTGCGGGGATCGCGCGGACGCTCGGAACGCGGATCATCGCGGCGGACGCACACGGCGAGACGCCAATCCATCGTGCGGACTTCCGGGACAACATCTGCATTGTCGTCGGGAATGAAGACTCCGGAGTTTCTCCCGGTACACTTGCCCTTTCGGATGAGCGGGTGCGTATCCCGATGTTGAGGTCAACAGATTCTCTCAACGTTGCCTCGGCACTTGCGCTGTTCCTTCACGAGGCGGGCCGGCGCAGGGTGCGATCCGGCGATTGACGATCCGGAAGGAATCCCATTGCGCGGCCGCCGGCAAACAGCTATCTTGTGGCGATCCCAACCATCCACACAGGACTATCCATGAAGGCCCTCTTCACCCTCACAATTCTCGCCGTCCAGATGGCATGGACGCAACCGTTCGATCCGGACATGGCTGTCTTCGCACATCGGCGGGCCGAATTCGCCTCCCGGCTGCCTCGGGGCAGCCTGGCGATTTTCCCGTCGATGCCCGAAGTGCAGAGGAATCCGGACGTGGAGTATCCATACAGGCAAGAGAGCAACTTCTACTATCTGAGCGGGTTCGAAGAACCGGAGTCGATCCTCATGTTTGCCCCGTCAGGATCGGGCCACCGGTTTATCATGTTTGTCCGGCCCAGAGACCGGCGGCGCGAGTCGTATGAGGGACCTGGTGCAGGCCCGCGCGGGGCGGTGGACCGGTACGGAGCGGACACGGCCTATGAATACAGCCAGTTTTCCCATGTCCTGAACGCATCCCTTCGCGAGGAGACCGAGGTCCTGTATACCTTCGGCATCAATCCCGAGACTGACAGGGTCATCCAGGCGTCCGTTCTCCAGAGGAGGAGCGGCAACGCCTGGCCGTTGAGCGACCCGGCACCGATCGTCAACTGGATGAGGCGGGCGAAGAACACAGATGACCTGAGGATGGGATTGCAGAGAGCGGTGGAGATCTCCGTCGCGGCACACCGCGAGGCGATGCAGCGGGCGAAACCAGGCATGTACGAGTTCGAACTCCAGGCAGTCTTCGAATATGTCTATACCACCAGCGGTTCTCCGCGCTACGGGTATCCCTGCATCATTGGCTCCGGCCCCAACAGCACG
>DKBG01000319.1 GCA_002451155.1 Ignavibacteria bacterium UBA6906 | reverse complement strand
TGGTGATCTCCAGCCTGATGATCGTCCGCGCGAGAAAGTTGCCCGCCATGGTCCTGGGGTCCTCTCCGACGCGGAGTTGATCGCCCTGGTGATTCAATCCGGGACGAGGGAGAGGAGTGCAGTGGACCTGGGCCGGGATCTCCTTCATCGCGCAGGTCCGTTTCATCGACTCGCGGGAAAGTCCGTGGCGGAATTGCGCCGATTTTCCGGAATCGGGAACGCCCGCGCCGCAGCACTAGTGGCAGCGATGGAGATTGGACGGAGGGTCCAGAGGTCTCATCCGGGGTCGGGGCCATTATTCAGGATTCCTTCGGATGTGGCCGGGAAGATCATCCCGATCCTCGCTGACCGTGTTCAGGAGACTTTTCTCGTCCTGGTGTTGGACGCGAGGAATGCGCTGCGGGCGGAGATAGAGCTCACGCGGGGCACGATCAGCGCCAGCATGGTCCATCCCCGTGAGGTGTTCAAGGCGGCGATTGACCACCTTGGGAGTTCGGTCATTGTGGCACATAATCACCCCAGCGGGAACCCTGCCCCGAGCCAGGAGGACATTGAAATTACGCGCCAGCTCGTCGATGCGGGAAAGATCGTGGGAATTCCGCTCCTTGACCATCTCATCATCGCCGGTAGAGAGTACCGGAGCATGGCGGATATGGGATTCATGTCGTCCTGACAGGGTGCAGGGCATGAAGTTCATCGATTTACCTGTAAATCTTCACATTTTGTCGTTGACATTGTTGGAGTGTTTTGCTATACTTTGCGTACCTGTCGCCGGAAAACACATCAATACATCTAACTTCTTACCATTCATTTACCAGGAGGAACCACATGCGCAAGCTGAACCGGATGGTCGCTGCTCTGGGCATGGCTCTCCTCTTTACAGGTTCTGTGATGCTGACGGGGTGCTCGTCGTCGCCCTCCGAGGAGGAAATGAAGCAACTTTCGGACCTGAAAGATGAGGTTACAGCCCTGAAGCGTGATGTCTCCGCCAACGAGGCGAGCAAAGCCAGCCTCGAGAAGGAGGTAGCGGAGAAGAATGCGAAGCTAAAGAAATGTCAAGATGATCAGGCCGTCGTGAAACAGCGGCTTGCAAACCAATAACCAGCACACCAGACAAGGAGTGACGACAATGAAGATTCGTACATCTGTCATCATGCTTGCTGCGCTGCTGGTGGTCAGCTTCGGCCTTGCGGTTGCGCAGGACGTGGAGATGACAAAAGAGCAGTGGCAGGAAGAAGTGAATACATTCACCAGGCAGCGGGACAGCCTCAGCGCGTATTTGAAGTCGCTTGAGGGAACGGTTGCCTCACTGAAGGCGCAGTCCATGCAGCTCGACAATGACATCACCAAGTGCATGGATGAACTCTACGGGCTCGTCGGTGCTGATGCGGCGAAGGCCGCGGAGTATCGTGCGCAGATCGAAGCGGCTGAGCGTCAGGCTGACGAACTCATGCGACTGTCCGACGCAGATCTCGTCGCCCGCGAAGCTGATGTGACCGCGCTCGAAAACACCGTAAAGAGTCTCTGGGGGAACAAGCTCTCCCTGATCCCGGAATTCTGGGACAGACTGACCGAGCTGAACCAGAAGGTCCAGAGCCTGAAGACGACGCTTGCGAACCAGATCAAGACCTACACGGTCGGAACCTGGGCGCGTGACCGGGACTGCCTCTGGAACATCGCGAAGAAGAAAGATATCTACGACAATGCCTGGCTCTGGCCGAAAATCTGGCAGGGTAATCGCGATCAGATCAAGGATCCCGATGTGATCCACCAGGGTCAGAAGCTGATGATTCCGAAGGGGAATGAGTTGACCTCTGACGAAAAGTCGGCTGCCAACAAGTATTACCGGAAAAAAGCTGAGGCCATGGCCCCCGCCGGCCAGTAAAGTCGGAGGTGGAGCTCTGAGCTCGTTGTGTGAGAACCGTACCCCCTTTTCCGCACAAAGCGGAGGAGGGGGTACGTGTATTTTCCAGAGGGGAGAGAAGTTGCGTTGACCGAAAAGAAGTTTACGCTCGAAGCGTCTGATGCCCTCGGATTGCTCGGAATCAATGACAGTAATCTTCAGATTCTTGAGAAGAGATTCGATTCCACGATAATCGTCCGCGGCGATACCGTCGTTCTTCGGGGAGAACCTGCGGAACTTGAGCAGCTTGACAGGATCTTTCAGGAGCTGATCTACCTGTTGAGGAAGAACGGGAATCTTACAACGAACGACGTAGAAACCGTTGTGGATCTTGTTGTCGCAAACGGGGAGCCGGCTCTGCCGAAGACCATCGCCTCCTCAATGAGCAGGGATGAGCTGGACACGGTGATCCTGTTTACAAAGAACCAGATCATCAAGGCGAAGACACCCGGGCAGCGCCGGTATGTTCAGGAGGTCCATCGGAACGATATCGTCTTCTCCGTTGGGCCCGCCGGGACGGGAAAGACATACCTGGCGGTTGCGTTGGCGGTTGCAGCGCTCAAAAATAGCCAGATCACGAAGATTGTCCTCACGCGCCCGGCGGTCGAGGCCGGCGAGAGCCTGGGGTTCCTTCCTGGTGATCTCAAGGAGAAAGTGGATCCGTATCTCCGGCCGCTCTATGACGCGCTGGATGACATGATACCGTCGGACAAGTTGCGGGGGTATCTGGAGAAAAGGATCATTGAGGTTGCCCCTCTGGCCTACATGCGCGGCCGCACACTCAACAACGCCTATGTGATCCTTGACGAGGCGCAGAACGCGTCCACGATGCAGATGAAGATGTTCCTCACCCGGCTGGGTCCGAATTCTCGTGCGATCGTGACGGGGGACGTGACTCAGATCGACTTGCCGAACCGGGCGAATTCAGGACTTGTGCAGATCCAGGAAGTCCTGAGGGGGGTCGAGGGGATTTCGTTCGTGTACCTGGATCGAAACGATGTGGTCAGACACAGGCTTGTGAAGGACATTATCGATGCATATGAAAAATACCACAGTCCTGCGGCTCCGGCAGCTGCCGAGCCGGACGGAGAGGATCTGAAGAATCCGGGGAGGACGAGTGGAGGGACGTAGAAACTGGACTGAACGTGCTATGGTTTGTTCCCGGGCCGCCTCCGAAGGCGGCTCCGGCGTTTCTTTGCCCGATTCCAGAGTTCATCCATTTCGGCCAGCGTGCTTTCACGAGGATCCTTCCCCTGTCGGTGGAGCTCCCGTTCGACGAAGCGGAATCGGGAATCGAATTTTTCGGTGGCCCCACGAAGGGCCGTTTCCGGATTGATCCGAAAGAACCGGGCATAGTTGACCAGGGCGAAAAGAAGATCTCCGAACTCCTCCTCTCGATCCCGTTTTGGCGACCGATGGAGCGTCCGTCTGAGCTCTTCTGTCTCCTCCCGCACCTTTTTCCAGACGTCCCTGGAGGTCTCCCAGTCAAAGCCGACGCGGGCTGCGCGCTGCTGCAGCCGAAGTGCACGCTGGAGCGCGGGCAGATGCTTCGGAACACCATCAAGATAGGAGCGGCGGCCTTCGGCAAGTTTGAGAGTTTCCCAGTTCCGCTTCACTTCTTCCGCTCCGCTCACCGGGAGACTGCCAAAAACATGAGGGTGCCGGCGGATGAGCTTCTTTCCGATGTCGCCGATGACCTGACGGAGGGTGAATTCCCCATTCTGCTCAGCGATGGTTGCCTGGAGGACAATGTGCAGCAGAAGGTCCCCAAGCTCCCCCTGGAGTTCATCGACCCGGTTCCGGTCGAGGGATTCAATCACCTCGTAGGTCTCCTCAAGAAGGCTCTCTCGAAGGGATCGGTGCGTCTGCCGACGGTCCCACGGGCAATCCCGCCGGAGACGTCGCACGATCCGGACGAACCGACGGAAGTCTGCAGCAGGTATTGCGGGATATTTCTTCTTCATATCGACAATCCGGTTGCGGGAAAGGGCAAACATACCCAAAGAGCCGGAGAGATACAAGTCTCTTGGATTGTGAAGCTCTCTTTCTCTATATTCTGTCCTGATGCCTCACGTTTAACCAGTGCATGGATGACAGTATGAAAAAAAGGACATTCTTTATCGTGGCCGGTGCGGTACTTCTCATCACCCTGTACGGCCTGTTCCGTTCCTACCGTCAGCCGGCTACGATGATCCTGGTCAACGGACGCATCTATACTGGTCAGGACGGCCGGTTTGACAGGACCTTCGAGGCGATTGCGATCCGCGATGATCAGATTCTGGAAGTCGGCTCAACGGTCGCGATGAGACTCAGCTTTTCTGCAGACACGATAATTGACCTGGGGGGGAAACCGGTCTTCCCCGGCTTCGTGGATGCCCATCTGCATATCGAGGGGTACGGGGCCTCGCTGATGAATCTCAATCTGATTGGGACGAAATCTGAAGAGGAGATTCAGAATCTGGTGATGACGGCTGTCAGGCAGAAGAAGCCCGGCCAATGGCTCAGAGGCCGCGGATGGGACCAGAATGCCTGGGGTACAAAGACGTTTCCGTCGCATTCGGTCCTTGATGCTGTGTCAGGCGTGACGCCGGTGTATCTTGTCCGGGTTGATGGACATGCAGTCTGGGTCAATAAGGTCGTTCTGGAACTTGCCGGCGTCTCGGCGGACACGCCTGATCCCCCCGGCGGCCGGATTGTGCGGGATTCAGCAGGGAATCCAACGGGCGTCTTTGTGGACAACGCGATCGATGCTCTGGCCTCCGTGCTTCCTCCGCCAGCGCTTTCTGAAAGGACAGAGGCAGTTCGCCTCAGTCTGAAGGCCCTTGCCTCCCGGGGAATTACGGAGGCACACGACATGGGGGTGGATCTAACAGGAGTCGGCATCTACAAGGGGTTCGCTGAACGAGGGGAACTCCCATTGAGGGTTTTTGCCGTTCTGGACGGACAGAGCCGGAAAACGGTTGAACAATACCTCAAAACCGGCCCAGAAGTTGATGCTTACGGCGGTTTTCTCAATGTGCGTTCTATTAAGGTCTATGCTGACGGCGCCCTTGGATCACGAGGGGCAGCGCTTGTGCAACCATATAGTGATGATCCGGGCAACCGTGGACTGTCGGTCACGGATCAGCGCGAGTTACGGGACGCGACAGGTGCGGCGCTGGAGGGAGGATTCCAGCTCTGTACGCACGCGATTGGAGACAGGGGAAATAATATCGTTCTAAATGCTTATGAAAGGGCATTTAAAGCATATAATGTCAATGGGTTACTCGTTCGATTTAGAGTGGAACATGCTCAGGTTCTTCTGCCCGATGACATCCCGAGATTTGCCGGTCTTGGAGTATTGCCTTCCATGCAGCCGATCCATTGCACCTCCGACATGTCCTGGGCTCAAGAGAGACTCGGCCCCGAGCGTGTTCGGTGTGCATATGCGTGGAGGTCATTGATGCGAGCAGGGTCACGAATCGCTTCCGGGTCTGATGCACCGGTTGAGGACCCGAATCCGCTCAGAGGATTTTATGCTGCCATTACCAGACAGGATGAGGGGGGATACCCACCCGGAGGCTGGTATCCGGAAGAGAGAATGACCCGGGGGGAAGCCCTCTCCTCGTACACAGCGTGGGCTTCATTCTTCAGTTTTCATGAAGCAAAGAAGGGAACGCTTGAGAGCGGAAAGTGGGCGGATTTGGTCGTAATGTCTGACGATATTATGGTCGTCGAAAACCGTAAAATCCCTCTTGTCAGGGTAGAAATGACAATGGTGGGTGGACGGATTGTCTTCGACCGATCACGTGTCCCGGCCGGAGCTGCTGAATGAAGGCGTTCTTCCAGGACATCCACCGAAGGAACTACTTCCTGAATATGGCGGAGGGGGTTCTTTTTGTGTCCTCTGCTGCGTTCATATCGGCCCAAATCGTCTTGCCCGCGTTGATTACGCGCCTCGGCGGAGGGAATTTGGCCATTGGTGCGCTGCCGGTCATTATTTACGTGGGACTCTTTTTCCCTCAGATATTTGCCGCCCGATATGTCGAGACACTTCCCTGGAAGAAACCCTGGGCCGTCTGGGCTGGATTGATACAGAGAAGCTTTGTTCTTCTGATGGCGGCTGCAGTCGGCATCCTCGGTCACGGATATCCACATGCCGCCCTTCTCGTATTCTTCCTGCTCTATGGAGCGATGCACATCACTGCCGGCATTGCGACTCCGGGATGGTTCGACTTCTATACGAAAGTGACCCCTCCAAACCGGCGGGGCCGGCTTGCGGGCCTGCGTACCTCCCTCGGATCGTTGGGCGCTTTTTTTGGAGGCTTCCTTCTCACCGCCATCCTGGCATTGTTTCCATTTCCCTCCAGCTATGCGCTTGGACTGATGGTGGCCTTCGGGCTCCAGATGGGTTCGCTTGTCACGCAATTGTACGTTGTGGAGGGCGAGCGGAGCGCTCCCCTCGAACGGCGGCCTATCTTTTCCTATTTGCGCGAACTCCCGTCAGTCATTCAAGCCAACCGGCACTTTCGCATGTTCCTCATTTCATCCGCTGTTCTGATTGTCGCAAACATGCCTATAGGCTTCTTTACCGTGTACGCCCTCCAGCGATTTCAGGCAGGAGAAGAGCTTGTCGGCGAGTTCACACTCAGCATGATATCGACGCAAATCATCTCAGCATTTGTAGGGGGTATTCTGGCAGATCGTTACGGACACAAGCGTTCATTGCTTATAGCGGCGCTGGGTACTCTTGCCGCAAGCCTGTGGGCGTTGCTCGCGCCATCGGTGGCATGGTTTCGGCTCGTGTTTGCATTTCTCGGATTCAATCTGGGCACGGAAATCATGGCACGGTATAACATCTCCATTGAATACGGCCCCCCGGAGAAACGGTCGACATACATCGCCCTGATGAACACGCTTCTCGCGCCGGTCTATCTTTCGGCATTATTCGGCGGGTGGATCAGTAACCTTCTGGGGTACCCCGCGCTTTTCGCTGCCGGGGTTATCTTTTCGCTCGGGGGGGTGTATCTCCTGTTGTACCATGTCCGTGATCCACGGGAGATTGTTCCGGATACGGCACCGACACGATGACAGAATCGAATGGAGGGAGCACTGACTGGGCATGGCGACCACGTCGGGCGATAGCGGACCGATGAGGGAAGAACGGTCAGGAGGAATTCGCGGGTCCACAGAAACCTGGACTGTGCTTAGACTCATTGAATGGTCTTCGCGGTATCTTGCTGAACGTGGATTCGAGGAGTGCAGGCTCCATGTCGAGTATTTGCTCGGGCATGTTCTCGGACTTTCGCGGCTTGATCTCTATCTTCAATTTGACCGCCCGCTCAAGCCCCATGAGCTGGAGTCGTTCAAAGAGTTCTTCCGGCGGCGACTCACGCACGAACCCCTTCAATATATCCTGGGTGAGGCGACGTTCATGGGGTTCACGCTGGAAGTCGACCGGACAGTCCTGATCCCCCGTCCAGAGACGGAAATTCTGGTTGAACTGGCTGTTGCGTTTGCCCGAGAGTTGCGGCGTCCCCGATTGGCAATTCTCGACATTGGAACCGGGTCCGGGAACATCGCCGTGGCGATGGGTCATTTCCTCCCGGAATCTCTGATTCTCTCGGTCGACAAGGATCCGGAGGCTCTCTCTCTCGCGAGAAGAAACATCGGGAGGCACGCTCTTCGAAACGTGACGGCAGAGAAAGTGGATATTCTTGTTGCTGATCCACCCGGGAACACCTATGATCTGATCATCTCAAATCCTCCGTACATCGCGGCTCGCGATTTCGCGGATCTCCAGCCGGAGGTCCGACTGTTCGAACCCCGAGCAGCGCTTACAGATGAGGATGACGGCTTGACGTTCATGCGGCGGCTCATCTTGTTGGCCAGGACCAGGCTGTCCGGCGGCGGCCGGCTCTTTCTGGAAATCGGCTTCGGTCAGGCTGGTGCGGTAGGAAAGCTGCTGGCGGCGGCCGGGTTCGATGAGATAACGATTTCGGATGATTACAGTCATATTCCGAGAGTTGTGCAGGCACAGGCGCCTGAACCAGGGAAGGGGACATCGTGAGAGTCGTTGTTCAGCGTGTTCGCAGCGGGAAAGTTACGCTGCAGGGCTCCGTTCTTGGTGAAATCGGCACGGGATATGTAGTTCTGGTCGGAGTCAGGGAAGGGGATACCGAACGGGATGCCCGATATCTGGCCGCCAAGTGCGCCAATCTGAGAGTGCTGGAAGATGCAGTTGGAAAAATGAACGTCGGCCTTCGCGAGGCGGGAGGAAGAGTGCTCGTGGTGTCTCAATTCACTCTCTACGGGGAGGCCCAGAAGGGGAATCGACCTAGTTTTTCGCTGGCTGCGAGGCCGGAAGCGGCAGAACCACTCTATGACCTTTTCGTTCAGCATCTGCGTGAGATCCTCGGCGCGGATGCTGTTGCAACCGGGTCCTTCGGGGGGATGATGGAGCTAACGATCGTCAACGACGGGCCTGTAACGTTGATCATTGACAGCGTGTCGAATAAGGAATGAAGGGAAATTTGACAATGGAAGAATCGCGGCATATGGGGTACAGGCTCGTGGCCCTCATCTGGGTCGTCCTGGCTCTGAACTGCACCGCCGGAGCACAGGAATTGTATCGCACCATCCAGACTCCCGGCCTTACGATACGGTATATGAACGACATCGAAGAGCTGGAGGCGCGGAACGCGGCGGATTTTCTCCAGACCGAATACGAATCCATAGTGAAAGAGCTCGGCTTTTCGCCGAAGGATCGGATTGAAGTGAGAATCTATGACACGGTGGGACGATTCTTGACGGAGTCCGGTCTGAAGAAACCCTGGCGCGGCGCGCTCTATTCAAGGAATGTTCTGCATTCGCAACCGATTCAAGCACTGATCACCCGTGGAATATATGAGAAGTCCCTCTCCTACGAGCTGTCGAGGGCCGTCCTGAACACAGCTCGTGAAAAGGGCTGTCCGGTCTGGTTGTCCGAGGCGTATGTTTCCTACCGTTCCGGAGGTTTTCGGGAAATGTCCGCCCCGGTGGGCGCGCGCCTCTCCTCCTTTTCCGATCTGACCCAGGATTTTCAGCAGCACCAGGATCCGCCGCAGCGGGACGATGTCCAGTACATGCTGGCTCAAACGATGAACTTCTTTGTCATCCGGTACGGGGAGGCGAAAGCGATCGGCCTGTTCAAGGAATTCGACGGATCGCGATCGGTGGGTGCCGTCTTTGCGGAGTACCTCGGCTCCGGGTATGAGACTGTTGAAAAGGAGTGGGCGACGTACATCGCGACCCATAGCAAGTCGTTCAAGCGATAGTGAAAGGATGACGGGCCAGTTCGAAAGGTGATGGATGCGTGTCATTATGCTGTTCCTGGACGGCGTGGGCATCGGGCGGAAGGATCCAGCCGTGAATCCTCTGTTTGCGGCAAAACTTCCCTCGCTCCGGAGCATACTTGGGGACGAATTGCCTGCTCTCGGACAGAGGAAGATTCTCACGGACGAGTCAACACTGATCCCGCTGGATGCGAACCTCGGTGTGGAGGGGTTGCCCCAGAGTGGGACAGGCCAGACGGCTCTCTTCACCGGGGAGAACGGGGCTGCAATCATCGGCAGACACTTCGGTCCGTATCCATATTCAACGCTTCGGCCGATCATTGCGGAGCGAAACATCTTTCGAAGGCTCCGGGATGCGGGAAAGAAGGTCTGCTTTGCGAATGCGTTTCCCCACCGCTTTTTTGAATACGTGGAAAAAAGGCCGACGCGGGCTACGGTCACGACGTACGCGTGCATGCAATCCGGCATTCCGCTGCTCCGAGAGGAGGACCTTCAGGATGGCCGCGCGGTTTCGGCTGATCTGACTGGAGAGGGCTGGCACGCGCTCGGCCATCCGGAGGTACGGGTGATCGAACCGGCGGAAGCCGGCCGGCGACTCGCCCGATTACTCTCCGATTTCGACTTTGTTCTTTTCGAATACTGGAAAACTGACCATGCCGGGCATACCGCCAGCATCCGGGAAGCTGTCCGTGTGCTTGAAGATTTCGACGCACTTCTGGGGGGACTTCTGGAGATCCTTGATGTCGAAACGGATCTCCTCTTGATCACGAGCGATCATGGAAACCTCGAGGATTGCTCGATAAAGACACATACCCGGCATCCCGTACCCGCCATATTCCATGGATTCCGTCACCGAGAGGTCGCGTTGCGTACTGCGCATCATTCGCACCCCGGTGACCTCACTCGAGTAACGCCCGCCCTGATCCACTCGATTCAGCGGACTGCGTAGGCCCTGAACGCTCCCGCGCGGAGTGTTTCATTGGTTTCTCCCCGTTTCGCAACTGCCCCTGCAATGAAGGCCTCTCTCCTGGGCCTTCTCGGCGTGCTGACGGCCCGGATTTTTGAACGTTTCGGGTTCTCGACCGGGCTCGTCGCCGCTCTGGCTCTCCTGTTCTGCGCGACCGGGATTCTGGCACTGCTCCGCAAGCAGACCGGGGCGCTATCGCTCTTCTCCGCCCTCGCGCTTATTGCGGCCGAGGCTGTGGCGTTTCGAATAGACGGCCTTGTCCGTACCAGACTTCCGGAGACTGTCCTGGAGGTACAGTGCGTTGTCGTTGGACGACTCGAATGTGATCCATCGTTGATCGGCCGGACCTACCGTTTCACAATGACCGTCCAGCACCTCGGGGCAGAACACGGGCAGTGGACGGGTGAAGTCCGAGTAGCGACGACAATGAGGGTGGACAGGTCCGCCGCACCCCGACCGCTACTGCAGAGCGGCCAGAGAATCGTATTCCGGGGGCGCGTGTACAATCCTCCCGCCGATCGCAATCCGGGAGAATTCAATACCCGTGAGTACCTTCGGGCAAACGGGATATCCTACCAGTGCGTTGGCCGGGGCGACATTCTCACTCTTGATTCGCCTCCTTCTTGCCGGCTCTTGGTGTGGTGTATCGATGTCCCGAGGAGATTCCTTCTTCAGCAGATAGACCGGTATGTCGGGGGAGAAGAAGGCGAGTTTTTGAAGGGCCTGCTTCTGGGGGAGAGGAGCGGACTTTCGCCAGGGACGCGCCAGGCGTTTGTGACGAGCGGGGTGGCACACGTGCTCGCAGTCTCAGGGTCGAATGTCGCGGTTATCGCGATGCTGTTTCTCGGCCTCGCCCGACTCTGCCGGCTTCCGAGGTTCCTTCAACACGCACTCGCAGGTATCGGTCTCCTCTGGTATATGCTGATAACGGGTGCTCAGGCTCCTGTTGTCCGGGCAACGGTGATGGGATGGGTCTTTCTTGCAGCTTCATGCAGTGAAGAGAAGCACCATGCCCTTAACGCGCTGGGTATATCCGGGGTGGCACTTCTCGGGTTCGCCCCTCACTCTCTTTTCGATGCCGGATTTCAGCTTTCGTACGGCGCGGTCGCTTCACTCATCTTCATCTACCCCCCGCTGTTCGCATTCCTGGGAAGGACCCTCGGGCCCCTGGCGCGCAACACTCTCACGCGCAACATCCTGGGAGTTGTGTGTGCGTCTGTGGCTGCCACGCTGGGCACGTTGCCGCTCGCCGCCTCATTCTTCGGGGAGGTGTCTGTCATTGGAATACTGGTCAATGCAATCGTCGTCCCCGCGTCGGGTTTCGGTGTGGTGCTCGGGCTTCTTCTACCGGCCGTCGGTTTCTTCACGTCTTCGGGTGCGGAGATTGTCGGACATGCGGCGTGGCTCCTGCTTCGGGTGACCCTGAACGTATCGGTGAGTGCCGCGAGTGTGCCGTTCGCGTCACTTGGCAGTCTCCACCTCGGTACTCCATTTGCCCTCTGCTATTACCTGTTCCTGGCCATCGGTGTGCGGGGTCTTCGGGGAGGGAGCATCCGGCAGGGGCTGCTTCTCCTTCTCGCTGCTCTCAACGTGACGGCCCTCCTCCCGGAGAATTCCCGGGA
>DKBG01000155.1 GCA_002451155.1 Ignavibacteria bacterium UBA6906 | reverse complement strand
TCGTAATCGGAGCCGGGCGGGTTCCCGAACAGAAGAAATTCCGCGTATGCCCGGGAGAGCGTCCCCCTTCCGGCAATCCTGTCGGTGATCGACGCCGCCACTGTTCCCAGCCCTTCAAATGCCAGGCCGAGCCCGAATCCGCGCGCTTCGACGTCAAGGACCCCGTTCCCGAAGGCGCCGGGAAAGGACTCCAGAAGCCGCTGCTTGTCGGCCTCAGTGAGATACCGGCCGAACCTTCCACTGTCCGTGGCAATCCCGGTGAAGTATTCAGAGTAGAGATCATAGGTGAGGAAATCGCTCCCCATATTCAAACCGACGGGAAGGAGACTCACTGTCAGGAATGACCCGTCTCCGTGCGCGATATTCGCCGGATTGATGCCGATCGCGTCCAGTCCGCGGGATGCAGCCACGCCCGTCCGGCCCATGCCGAGGCCGGCTACGTTGGTCCGTTCTCCGCCGCACGCAGGCACAGGCAGCACCCGAAGAGCAGCGACGGCCATCATCAGGCGACACACACTTGCACATCGGCTCATGGGTTGACCCGGTATGAAAGTTCAGTCCAGAGTTTCGTGCGAATTGCTCCCGTGCTTCTGAACGCTACGGGACCGGTCCCCGGAGTCGCGAGAGAGATCGCGAGGCGGACAAACTGCACGCGATCAAGCGCCCGTATCTCTTCTCCACTAAGCTCGAATGTCCGCGCGCTGCGCACTGTCGCTTGCACCTCCCCCCCTGCCATCGCCGGTGCCTCGATGCGGAGCGAATCACCATCGGCACGCGGGTAGGTCAGGACGGGCTGATTCTGGTGGTCCAGAAGGGTGACCTTCAGCATTCCCCGGACCGGAATATCGTTGTCGAGAACGAAATGCAGGCGACCGGAATTCATGCTCTCCATGAGCTCCCTGTTATTGCGATAGTCACTGTTTCCGTCACCTGTTGTATCCCCGAACGCCACAGTATCCTCAATCGTACCGCCGATTGACAGCATCATCGGAACGCTCAGATCAACCAGGCCTCCGAAGGTGGACCTGCGTCCGAGAGAACCGATGGTCACCGTGTCGTACTCCGGATTCACGATCACACGTCCGGTGATCCGGATCGTGTCCGGCAAATTTCCACTCAACCGGGTAAGCCATGTCCCGACATCCTGCGCGGGGAATTCGATGGGTGCCAGCACCGCCGAAGCCTTCGCCGGCGGGACGGCGAGCACAACGTCGTTGTTCAGGTCGTCCTTAGCAATAAGCGAGAGGTCCAGCGCGAGCGGAAACCCGATCGACGTCCGTGGAATGAACGTGAGACTCGCCGCAGGAATCCGTATCTGTCCGACAAACCTTTCGTCAAGATCCCCGAGCTGGAGAGAGATTGCCTCGTTGATTGAAACCGCCGTCGGTTTCACCGCTCCCACCACACTGTCCACACCCATGGTGGTGCCCGTTACATGCACTGTAACGTAATCATCTTCGCTCACCGTCACCGGTCGCCCGGCGGAACCTTCGAACAGGTCAACCGTTCCCACCATGTCAATCCGCGAAAGGAATCCTCCTGTGAGCGACCGCATCCTCATTCCCGCGAGATTGATCAGATGTGTCGCGGTCCCGAGTGCCGGGACGATCAGGCTATCGGCGTAAACTCGGCCAAACGCATCAACCATTTCATCAAAGCGAATCCGGAGGCGGAGATTCATCGGAATTGTACTCGTAAGCTGGATCGTCAGCGATCCATCCCTGATCCAGACTTCACGGATCTTGTTGGAATCATCGACGGATGTCGAAAACCGAGAATCGTTCAGGAGGATTTGAGGCGGGATGCTGCTCAGCACCGCATGGGAAACGGTGAGGTCCCGGGCGTCCAGCGTACAGACAACGAGATCTCCCGGCGGGGCGGCCGGCGCTCCCGGTTCAGAAAGACAGATATTCGCAACGGTCAGGCTCCCGGGGACGACCAGGCCGGCACAATCGACAGAGGCAATTCCCTCTCCCCCCGCGGGAATCTGTGCGGGAACGAACACGAAGCCGGTAATGACATTTCCGGCGGTGTCTCGAAGCGTGACGGTGCTATCAACAGTAAGCGGGACAGGCAAATTGTTCTTCAGCCGCAGCCCAAGCGTGCCGGTTCGAAGCGTGACTTCCCGGAACTGACTGATGACCAGATTGATGGGCGGGAGCGAGAGCCTTGAGACCGGCGGAAGCGGCTGCCCCGGAACCACTCCCGGAAGAGTCAACGGAAGGGAGAGTTCGGGGACGGGGCCTATTCCAAAAGACCCGAGCCTCACCCTGTCATCAAGACTAGATGCGTTCAGCCTGATCCGATCGCCGACCGACGTCGGGGTCGCCTCTACCCGAGTGTCGTAGTAGAGCAGGTCGTCGGTTCTTGCATGGAGCAGATTTGTGTCTCTGGCGACGAGGTCCGCGAGCGTATAGATACGGTTTGTGACCGGGAGAGTGAGTCCGGCGTCCCACTTCGGCGCCACGGGCTCCAGCGGTCGATTGAGGCAGCCCGTCACAAGAAGGGAAAGCAGACAGAAGCGTAGAATTCCTACTGGCCCAAAAAGGCCGCGATATACCATTCGGCTGGTGCCTCGTTCTGGGGTGAAGGGAAAGTGTCACATGGAGGGAGATGGGGCAAAGGAGATGCCAGGATAGTCGCGTTCGAGGTCCGCCAACACTCGAAAAATCAGCACAGGGAGGGTGCTTTCCTGGCTCTGATGGAGGACGGGATCCCGGGAACCAGGATCCCTTTTCCTTTCTTCAATTTCCGAACGGCTGAATCAGTGGACCTTCTCGTCGGAGTGGACCTGTTGGAACCCGAGTGTCCCCGACGGGGGTTCGCCGTGGACCTTGATCTCGCCAAACTTGAGCTCATACTTGTTGATGTTGTCTTCGAGAGCTCGCAGAAGCAATTTGGCGTGCTGCGCCGTCATGATGAGTCTTGCATGCACCCGGGCTTTCGGGACTCCCGGAAGGACGCGGGTAAAGTCAATAACAAATTCTGCCGGTGAATGCGTGATGATTGCGAGGTTGGAGTAGATTCCCTCCGCCTCCTTCTCCCCAAGTTCGATATTGATCTGCTGTGAAGCCTGTTGATCAGCCATAGATTCCTCCGTTTGACAAAAAAAGCCCCACCCGTGCGGGCAGGGCTCCGGGTTCACTCTTGCGTAGGACTACTTTCCCTTCGTCAGCTTGTCAACCCTTTCAAAGGCCGCCTTTGACTTGTCAGTCATATTCAGGTTCGCATACACCCTCGCAAGCTGCTGCCAGAGATTCGCGTCATTGGGCCGTTCTTCGGCGGCCTTCTCGAGGTAGGGAACAGCCAGCTTGAGCTTCTCTTTGAACGAGAGATCTTCTTTGAAGTCCTTGGCCTTGTTCGCCTTTCGGGCTTCTTCATATTTTCTGTCGTTGGCTTCTTTGAGTGCGACACCCCAGTTCAGGTATGATACACCGCAGTTATAGACCGCGTCGGAATAATTCGGGTCAATCTTGATTGCAGCCTCGAACTGTTCGATCGCTTTGGCAAATTCTTCCTGCCGGAGGAGAAACACCCCGTAGGCGTACCGAAAAATCTTATTATCCGGCTCTTTTGCGACGGCGCTTCGCGTCAGTTCAAGCGCTTTCCCGGTCTGGCCCGTTCGTTCATAGGCCTCGATCAGGTTCGTGATATTCTCGGAGTTGCTGGGTTCATATTGATACGCGGTTTCGAAGGCTTTCGTGGCTTTGACGAAGAGCGCCGACGCTACGGTGCTGTCCTTTGCCTGCTCCTTCTGTCCCGCCTGCATGTAGTACATCTGTCCGAGAAGCTTCGCCGCATCCGCAAAATCAGGCTTCCGTTCGAGCGCCTGCGTCAGGAGCCGGGCGGCAGCATCGACATCCTCTTTTGCGTACATCGCGAGCGCAGCGACGTAGTACGTGCCGGCGCTGTCAGGCTCCATGAGAATTGCGGTATTGAAACTCTCCAGCGCCTTGTCGTAGTATACCGCGCCGCTATCCCGTCCCTTGTTGTATTGTGCAACGCCTTCATTGTAGGACATCGCCCACACAGCCATGCGGTTTCTTGTCACATCCGATTTGTGCTCGTCGCTTACGGCCAGCGCCTTCTCATACGCCTCGAGCATTCCGCTGTAGTTCTTCATCTCCAGCCGGGTCTGCCCGAGAAGGAACCACGCCTCTCCATTCTGCGGGTTCTTTGAAACTTCCTTTAGCAGGCTCTCCTCCGCCTTCTGCCAGTTCTTCTGTTGCATGTAGAGCTTGGCGCTGGTCGTCTCAGCCGACCCGCACTGGAAGCCGGTGGTTGTGAAGAGAATTCCGACCAGGAGGAGAATCACAAATGGGACGTACTTGGTCATGGTTGCTCCAGGGATGGGAATGAGGACATAATCTCAATCGCCTAATATAAACAAGGCAACCTCCAAATGCAAGAAACACCCCTGATTTCATTGACTTTTCCGCCGCTTTTTGTTAGTATTGAATGTTCTGATGCTGCACGCTACGCTCACCCACGAAGGAACTGATCCATGCCCACCTATCAGAAGATCACTCCACCGAAAGACGGCGGCCAGATTACCATCCGGGACGGAAAGCTAGTTGTCCCCGACCGGCCCATAATTCCCTTCATCGAGGGGGATGGAACAGGTCCAGACATCTGGCGGGCAGCCCGGCGCGTCATCGAGGCTGCGGTTGCGAAAGCCTACGGCGAGAAGAAGAAAATTGTCTGGTTCGAAGTGTACGCAGGCGAGAAGTGCAACACCGTGTACGGGGAAGGAACGTGGCTCCATGCCGACACACTGGAAGCCATCAAGCATTTCCGGGTCTCGATCAAAGGCCCTCTGACGACACCTGTCGGCGGCGGCATACGCTCGATCAACGTGGCCCTCCGTCAATTGCTCGATCTGTATGTTTGCCTGCGCCCCGTTCAGTATTTTCAGGGTGTTCCCTCCCCCGTCAAGCGACCCGAATTGGTGAATATGGTTATCTTTCGGGAGAACACAGAGGACATCTATGCGGGTATCGAATGGAAGGCAGGAACTCCCGAGGCGGAAAAGGTAGTGAAGTTTCTCCGTGAAGACATGGGCATCACGAAGATCAGGTTCCCCGAATCGTCAAGTATCGGTGTAAAGCCTGTCTCCCGTGAAGGAACAGAGCGGCTTGTGCGAGCGGCGATCGAGTATGCGATCGCGTACAAGCGAAAATCAGTGACCCTCGTTCACAAGGGGAACATCATGAAGTTCACCGAGGGTGGATTCCGTGACTGGGGGTACCAGATTGCCAAGAAGGAATACTCCGGTCAGACGGTTTCCTGGGAGGACTGCGGGGGAAACCCGCCCGCCGGGAAGATCCTGATCAAGGATGTGATCGCCGACGCATTTCTCCAGCAGATTCTCACCCGGCCCGCGGAATACGACGTAATCGCCACAATGAACCTCAATGGCGACTACATTTCCGACGCCCTGGCCGCACAGGTCGGCGGCATTGGAATCGCCCCCGGTGGGAATATCAATTACCTGTCCGGTCATGCAATCTTCGAGGCCACCCACGGCACCGCACCAAAATATGCGGGACTTGACAAGGTAAACCCGGGGTCAGTTATCCTGAGCGGCGAAATGATGCTCCGGTACATGGGATGGACCGAGGCCGCGGATCTCATTCTATCGGGAATCACAAAGGCAATCACCTCGAAGATCGTAACGTACGACTTCGCCCGGCTGATGGAGGGCGCAACCGAGGTGAAGTGTTCAGCCTTCGGTGACGCGATTATTGCGCATATGTAGGCTGAATCCGATAGACCCAACACCGTTCGAGGGCCGGCCATCCGCCGGCCCCTCTTTTCCCCCTGGACCACCCAGCCGTCACATGCTCCGGGGCTTCTCCGCCGATCCGCTGGGCCGGCACGAACTTTCCTCCACCGGTGAGTGTTTTTATCTTTAAGAGCCGGATCTATGAATTTCCAGTCGCAACAGAGGAGAGGAGCGGAATAATGAAACCAGCCCGATTCATTCTCACCGGACTGACGCTGTCTGCAGCCATTGCTACGGGGGCCCTGGCTGCAGGCGACCCTGCCGAGGTCGGCCGCCCCGCACCAGGATTCACCCTGATGGACAGCAACGGGGCCACCCATTCGCTCTCCGATTTCAAAGGGAAGTTCGTGGTGCTTGAATGGGTCAATTTCGGATGTCCGTTCGTTCGAAAGCATTACGATTCCGGCAACATGCAGTCGTTGCAGAAGATTTACACCGGGAAAGGTGTTATTTGGCTTTCAATCTGTTCCTCCGCACCAGGGAAACAGGGGTATTTTGAAGGGGACGAGTTGAAGAGGCGGATCACTTCCGAAAAGAGCAACGCCACCGGCTACCTGCTTGACCAGAACGGCGCCACGGGAAAGGCATACGGTGCCAAGACAACGCCGCACCTCTTTGTGATTGATCCGGAGGGAGTGTTGATCTACGCGGGCGGCATCGACAATATCGCCTCAACAGATCACGACGACATCGCACGGGCAACCAACTACGTCAGTGAAACCCTGGACACGGCCATGCTCGGAAAGGAAGTGAAGACCAAGACATCGAGGCCATACGGCTGCTCAGTGAAATACAAATAGAGGTACATATCGGAGCCCGGTGGGTTGCGTGTCGCACAGCCAACCGCCCTCGGACTGATGCACAAAAGGCGCACTGAGCGTGATGCTCAGTGCGCCTCTTCTTTTGGTAACTCTCAGACCCGGGGGGCCCTCATGCACGCCTATTTCGTCGCCTCTGTCAAGGGAGTGCCGCAATGCTCGCGAAACACTTCCTGGAGGTGCTGGGCAATCTGTAGCGCATCCTTGCTTTCTATCTGAAACCGGGGAACGAAATGAACCAGATGCCCATCCTTGAAGAGCGCGATCGAAGGCGACGACGGGGGAATACTTCCGATTCGTTCGCGCAGACGGGCCGTGGCCTCGATATCCCCTCCCGCAAACACCGTCGTCAGATGATCAGGCTTCTCAGCCGACTGCCGCAAAGCCATCGCAATACCCGGCCGCGCTTTCCCCGCCGCACACCCGCACACCGAATTGACTACGACCAGGTTTGTGCCTTTTGCGTCGCTCAGAGAACTGTCCACCGCTTCTGCAGTCCGGAGTTCCCGGAACCCGATGCGCGTCAATTCTTCCCTGAACGGTGCGATCATCCTCTCATCATACCGCATACGTTACCCCCTCGATGGTCTGTATGGAAATGAACAGGTTTATCGGGCGCCCGGCCACCATTTCAGAAAGCAGGCCGGGCACCCACCCTCTCTTAGAACCTATTTTCTCCCGCGGAGGTTCCGTCGACCCGCAGTCCGCGCACGTCCGGCTACCTTCTTTGACGACTTCTTTACGGCTTTCTTCCCGCGTCGGACTCGCTTTTTTGAGACGGCTTTCTTCACCTTTTTTGCTGCCCGCTTCTTCGCGAGGCGGGCGGGACTCTTTGCCCGGGGCCGGGAAAGGCGTTTTGGACCTCTCGCCTTCTTCTGGGCTGCGATGAGGTTCAGCGCGCTTCCCGCCTTGAACCAAGCGATCTGGTTCTGATTAAAGCTGTGATGCAGCACGCACTCGTCGACCGTGCCGTCCGAGTGCTTCAAGAATAGCCGGAGGGGCATTCCCGGCGCGAACGATTCGAGTCCCACCAGAGACACCCGGTCATCCTCGCGCACTTTATCATAATCCGCGGGGTCTGCAAAGGTGAGCGGAAGCATTCCCTGTTTCTTCAGGTTCGTTTCGTGAATTCTCGCAAAGCTCTTCACAATGATGGCTCGCCCGCCGAGCCATCTCGGC
>DKBG01000118.1 GCA_002451155.1 Ignavibacteria bacterium UBA6906 | reverse complement strand
GGCATGGAGTGCACGCTTGGAGACCGGGGCAGTAACCAGAGCGGCGATCGTTCCGCGCAGTGCGAGCCGGACGCCCTCCTCAATTGCACGGGCTGCCGCCCTTCCCGCCAGGGAACTCACTTTGCCCGGCCTGATTGAGCCCCTGATGATTTCGGAGGAGCAGAGCACCTCTGTTGCGCCTCTGGCGGGTCTCCGGGTGCCTACCGTGAGGGGCGTGACAGGCTCAGCCTGGAAGCGGTACCCGAGAATCCTGGCGTAGTATTCAAATGCGACGGGGGGGCCGATGAGCAGGGGCACGCATGCAGCGCGGACGGATGAATGCCGTACTGCCTTGAGCACCACTTCCGGTCCGACCCCGTTGAAATCGCCGACCGTGATTCCGACGATTGGCTTTCTCATTCCGGGCCTGTCTCCAGCGTGTACGTTCCGTTCCGGGCCCGATCAACGAACACGAACGTCCGACGGAGTTTCTCATAGACCCAGGTCTCGCTGTGCCCTCTGGCCGGGTCGAGTGAGCGCTCCGTTGTCGACGGCGGCCCGTAGAGAATATAGATTCTGCCCCTGTCGGTGCTCATTCCGTCCGGCTGTCGCAGCGTGCCGAACTGCTTCGACGCGTAGTCAACCCGACGGTAATACTGGGTCATCAGTTCATTGTAGGGTGTTTTCGGCGTCTGATCGTACGTTGACCAGAAATTCTCCAGGTTGTCTCGGCGGGTTGTGAAGGATCCGCTGCTCAGCGAATCAAGCACATGGCCACTCACCATGTATCGCAGCGCCTTCAGCGCGTAATCAACATCACGCAGAGAGGCCGGTTGATCGGGCCAGACGACCCTCAGCATGAGCGTCCGCTTCGCGTTCCGGTCGCCCTGGCTCGCGGTGAGCTCCAGCTCATAGGGCCTGAGAAGCATGGTGTCCGCAGGGAAGGGCAGCAGGAAGGCGATTGTTCCGGCCGTTGAGTCGGACCATTTGTACCGCACAGGACCGGGTGAAAGTCCGACAGGAACGAGGCGGCGCGTGGCATGCCCTTTCACCCCGGGGTTCCGCCGCGTTGCGAACGGTGTCCTGAGGTCCTCGCTCCTGTCGATTATCGTGAGGGCGTAGTCAATGTCTGCTGTGCTGTCACTGCGGGGGGAAGCGATCTCCAGATACAGGACTGCGGGCGATCCGTAGAGAACGTCGCCGCCGTAGTTCAGGGCCTCGATGACCTCAGAATCGGACTGCTGTTCCGGGTTCAGGAGGAGCAGGGGGCCGGCGAGAAGGAGTGAATCGGGGGAGCGCCGCTGGGCCACGATGCTCCGGGTTCGGTCCGTGAAGCGCTGGTCGGATTGCAGGTCGCTCGCTTCCACAAAGAGCCGGTATTGTCCAGGTTTGACCTCGAACGAAAAGGCCCCCTGCACCCATTGTATGCCCTCTCCGGCTTCCGGGGGTGAGTCTTCTTCAATGGTGATGCGGTCGAGCTTCCGCATGTGCGAGTTGTCTTCGGGGCTGCTCATCTCAGCCATCACCTCGCCCACCCGCTGGAATTTCCCCAGGATTCCCGGTTCGGTCCGCCGCTCCGACACAAAGAAGTTCTTCTCTATCCGGTAGTGGACATCCACCCGGACCAGCGAGGTATCGCTCGCCGGAAAGGTAACCGTCTCGATGAACACATTTCGAGGCACGGGAGGGAACGACCCGGGCCCCGGCTGGGCGAGCAGAGTGAACGGAACGAGGAAAAGGGCCGCACAGGAGAGTGACCAGATGTCGATTCGCATTGCTCAGCTATCCCTTCTTCCAGTTGCGCAGAAAATCAATCAACACCCTGACGCCGACGCCTGAGGCTCCCTTGGGGATATACTCGAAAGGCTCCTCCATGATCGCCGGTCCCGCGATATCGAGGTGGATCCAGCTGGTGTCTCCCACGAACTTCTTGAGGAATACTGCGGCAGTGATGGCACCGGCCCACCGACCTCCGACGTTCTTCAGGTCGGCGATATCGCTTTTGATGAGGCGTTCGTACTCTTTGAACAATGGAAGTGGCCAGACCCGTTCATACGTTGTCTCGCCCGATTCCTGGAGGCGCGACATGAACGAAGGGCAGTTCCCCATCATCCCGGTTGCTTCATGGCCGAGGGCTACAACGCAGGCTCCGGTCAACGTTGCGAGGTCGATCATGAGATCCGGTTTGTAGCGGGTACCGTACCCGAGCGCATCGGCGAGTATGAGCCGCCCCTCTGCGTCGGTATTGTCAACCTCGGATGTCAATCCGGTGAGGTGTCGGACGATGTCTCCCGGCTTCAGCGCTTTCCCTCCGGGCAGGTTTTCCGTTGCGGGAATAAGCCCGATCAGATGGACAGGGATCTTCAGTCTGGCAGCAGTATACACCGTCGCAAGGACTGCAGCGGCTCCGGCCATATCCATCTTCATTTCCGCCATTCCGGCGGAGGGTTTAATGGAAATCCCGCCTGAGTCAAAGGTCACTCCCTTTCCGACCAGCGCGATACGCCCCTTCCGACCGGCCTGGCGATTATGCTCGAGGACAATGAATCTCGGAGGCCGGGCGCTTCCCTGTGAGACGGCGAGGAGCCCACCCATATTGAGTCTTCGGATGTCACGTTCATTCATGATGCGTACTGAAAAGCCGGCTTTTCGTGCAAGGCGGCGCGCGTGAGCTGCGAGCGTAGAAGGGTAAATCTCGTTGCCGGGAGCGTTTGCGAGATCACGTGCGAGGGTCGTCCCTTCACACACGATCCGGGCGGTGGAGAATCCCCTGGTCATTGAAACCTTCCGCGAGGCGGACTGCGTCAGGGCGACGAGGGAGCGGAGATCGCCTTCCGGGGTTTTCCGGGTACTGATGTACTTTTCGTACCGGTACGTGCCCAGGAGTACCCCTTCAGCAACGGCGAAGGCAAATGTCTCCCAGGGATCGGCAGTTCCGTGGAGTGTGGAGCCGTTGAGTAGAGTCGCATCGGGTTCGGCAATCACGAGTGTTCTTGCCTGGGAAGACCGCGCGAGGCGTGCGGCAGACGATGACGCACGCCGGAACGTTTCAGCGGACACTGTCTCGATCCTGCCGACACCGGCAAGGATTATGCGTCGTATCTTCGGGTGAGCCGGGAAGAGGAGAAGTATCTCCCCCTCAGTTCCGCGGAATGACGCCTGCCCGACAGGTGTGGGAGGGATTCGGTAGAGCCTTACGAGTTCTTTTGCCAATCTGTCCCGGGCCTGCGGATCCTCAGGGATGAAATAGACGAGGGCGTCGGACGGGGTGGAGGACGCCGCAGCGCGGATGACGGTCAATGTTCTCATACGTACTTTCGGGCTGCTGTGACGACGAGGGTCTCGATTTCTGGTACCGAGCCGGAGGGCAGGCGGGCTCCCGCGGCATTTTTGTGGCCGTTGCCTCCGAACTCCTTCGCAAGTTCGTTGATGGGAATCTCCCCGCGGGACCGGAAGCTGATCTTGACGCCGTCCGCCAGTTCAAGGAACAGGATGCCCGCCCGCACTCCGTCGATGCTCATCAGGTAGCTCGTGAAATTGTCCGTGTCCTCTTCCAACGTTCCAGTCCGGGCGAGCATGTCGCGAGTGACGCTGACGTATGCGAGCGCACCTCCCCATGCCGTTCGCAGTTTCGCCAGCATTTCGCCGAGGAGGTGAATCCGGCCGTCTGTCCATCGCTCATAGACGAGACTGTAGATGCGCACGGGATCCGCGCCGCAGCGGATAAGCTGGGCGATGATCTCATGGGTGTCGGCGGTCACGCGGGGATATCGGAACGAGCCAGTGTCCGTCAGGATCGCCGTGTAGAGGGCTGCCGCAATGGGGGGTGAAAGGACCTTCCCGATCATGGTCTGAAGAATTCGATAGATGATCTCGCCGGTGGAGGTGGCGTTCTCGTCGATCAGGTAGTGGTCAGCAAACGGGCCAGGCTCCAGGTGATGGTCGATGCAGATTTTGACTGCCCGGCTCTCTTCGACCGGCCCGCGGAGCGATCGAAGACGGTCCGGATGATTCGTGTCGAGCACAAGAATGACGTCGGCGGAGGCCACGGTTTCCGCATCCCTTGCCGGCTGAAAGACTCTGACGGGACAATCTGCGGCGAGAAAATCGTAGACGGCCGGGGTCGGACTATGATTGAGAACCGTAACACTCTTCCCTGCGTCGCGGAGCGCAAGCGCAAGGGCAACCTCTGATCCGATCCCGTCTCCGTCCGGGTTCACATGCGACGTGAGGACGAATTTCCGGTGCGTCTGGAGGAGTGCTACGATGGACTTGAGGGAAGAGTTCATATGTGAAACCGTTCGTGGGCGAAGCACTGTCCAATCAATATAGCCAATTCACCAGACATGAAAAAGTCCGCCGTCGGCGGACTTTTTCCGTGAACACCGGGCCGGTGAGCTGTTCACTGAATAATCCAGGTCTCGTCTCCGTCCAGCAGTTTCTGAAGATTCCCCTCGCCCTTCTTCGACCGGGCGCGAGCTATCTGCTGTGTGAGCTGGTCCTCGTACGAGGGGCGGATGACCGAGATGAACACGCCCATCGGACGGGGGAGTCGGGGGTCGTGGATCATGTTTGCCAGAATGAACGCAAGTGTTGAGTCTTCCTCGTTATGAACAAGCAGATCATTGACCGAGGCGTTCCCGCTGTTCAGCTCGACGATTTCGGGGGTGAACCCGTTCAGCCTGATTCCTTTTTCCTTCTGCTTTCCGAAGACGAGAGGCTTTCCATGCTCCAGATAGACAACGTTGTCGTCGCGTGTGTCCTTCTCGGTGAACTTGAAAAAGGCACCGTCGTTGAACACGTTACAGTTCTGGTAGATCTCGATAAACGCGCTTCCGTGGTGATTTTCCGCGCGGCGGATCATCTCCTGCAGGTGTTTCGGGTCACGATCCATTGTCCGTGCGACGAGCGTGGCTCCCGCCCCGAGGGCGAGGGAGACCGGAACGAATGGATAGTCAATCACGCCGAGGGGGGTCGACTTGGTGATCTGTCCGAGAAGTGACGTGGGGGAATACTGGCCTTTCGTCAGACCATAGATCTGATTATTGAACAGGAGCACCTTGATGTTGATGTTCCGGCGGAGCATATGGATCATATGATTCCCGCCGATGCTCAACCCGTCTCCGTCGCCTGTTGCCACCCAGACGTCGAGATCGGGATTGGCGAGCTTCACACCGGAAGCAATGGCGGGGGCGCGTCCGTGAATTCCATGAATTCCGTAGATATCCATGTAGTAGGGGAAACGGCTCGAGCACCCGATTCCGGAGACCCCAACGTAGACCTCTTTTCGGCGGTTGAATTCGGGGAAGACCCTCTGGATCTGAGCCAGAATTGAATAGTCGCCGCAGCCCGGACACCAGCGAACATCCTGGTCCGACTGGAAGTCCCTGATCGTGTATTTGACTGCCGGAGCGGCAGAGTCGATGGTCTCAGGCATGGTTTCCTCCGAAGTATTCCTCTATTCTCTCTTCGATTTCCTCGGCACTCAGGGGAAGACCCCGGACGAGGTTGAAGCCTCGCGCGTCAACGAGGTATGTGGCTCGAAGCAATTGGACGAGCTGTCCGTTGTTGATTTCCGGAACCAGGACATGTTTAAATTTCCGGAGGATTTCGCCAAGGTTCCGGGGGAGCGGGTTCAGGTACCGCAGGTGTGCGTGGGACACCGAACGTCCCGCTGCGCGAAGGCGCGAGACGGCGGTCTTGACAGAGCCATACGTACTGCCCCAGCCGACCAGGAGAAGGTCCCCGCTTTCGTCTCCCTCGACAGTCTGCAGAGGAATATCCTCGGCAATCCGTTGGATTTTCGCCGCCCGAATCTTCACCATGTAGTCATGGTTGTCCGGATCGTAACTGATATTTCCTGTGACATTCTCCTTTTCAAGGCCGCCGATCCGATGTTCCAGCCCGGGTGTTCCAGGGATGGCCCAGGGGCGTGCGAGGGTCTTGTCGTCCCGGCTGTAGGGCTGAAATGTTGCCGGGTCTTTCGCGAATTCCACCGGGATTTCGGGCAGCTCATCGACATCGGGGATCAGCCAGGGCTCGGCGCCGTTGCCGAGGTACCCGTCGGTAAGGCATATCACAGGCGTCATGAATTTGACCGCGATCCTGGACGCCTCATAGGCCATTGCGAAGCAATCCGCCGGCGTTGCCGCTGCGAGGACGCAGAGGGGGGCTTCGCTGTTTCGCCCGTGCACAGCCTGGAGGAGGTCTGCCTGTTCAGTTTTCGTCGGGAGCCCTGTGCTCGGTCCTCCCCGTTGGACGTCAATCACCACGAGGGGCAGCTCCAGCATGATTCCGAGACCGAGCGCTTCAGTTTTCAGGGCAAGTCCGGGTCCGCTGGTCGTTGTCGCTCCAAGCGAGCCCGCATAGGATGCGCCGATGGCCGCGCAGATTGCGGCGATCTCATCTTCAGCCTGGAACGTCTTTACGCCGAACTCCTTGAACCGGGAAAGCTCATGGAGGATATCGCTCGCAGGTGTGATTGGGTAACTCCCGAGGAATAGGTCGAGTCCGGATTTCCGGGCTGCCGCCACAAGGCCGAGCGCGGTTGCGACGTTACCCATAATGCTTCTGTACTTCCCGGGGGGTAATTTCGCCGCCTGGACGTCGTACCTGGTGGTAAAGATTTCGGTCGTGTCTCCGAAATTATAGCCTGCCTTGAGGACGCGAAGGTTTGCCTCTGCGACATCCCTGTCTTTCTGTCCGAACTTTTCCTCGATGAACCGCACAGACTGATCCAGGGGCCTGTTGTAGAGCCAGTACATCAGGCCGAGCGCAAAGAAATTCTTGGTCTTTTCGACAAGTCGTGGGGAGAGGTTCATGTCGCTCAGGGCGTTTGCCGTGAGCTTGCTGATCGCCACTCGATGAACCGAGAACTTGGTGAGTGAGCCATCTTCGAGCGGGTTGCTGGAGAGGTTCGCGAGCTTCAGGTTCTTTTCTGTGAATCCATCTTCGTTCACGATAATCGTCCCGCCGTCCCGGAGCAACCGGAGGTTCGTGACCAGTGCGGCGGGGTTCATTGCCACCAGAACGTCGCACACGTCACCGGGCGTCAGGATTTCGGTGCTGCCGAATCGAACCTGGAAGCCGCTGACGCCGTACTTGGTTCCGGCGGGGGCACGGATCTCGGCGGGGTAGTCGGGGAGGGTGCTCAGATCCGCCCCGAGGGCGGCGACCGTATTGGTGAATTGCGTTCCTGTCAGCTGCATCCCGTCGCCCGAATCTCCGGCAAAGCGGATGGTGACATCTTCGAGGGTTCGTACCTTTTTCGCTGCCATGGGGTGTTGTCTTTCACTCTCCGTAATATATAGAACACCGCGGAAGGCCATCCGGTTTCAGCCTGCGGGCTCCCGGGCGGACGATCGTTCAGGGGGACCTCTTTTGGGGGCCCCTTCGGGGCCGGGGGGTTATTCCCGTACCACCCAGACCTTGACTTTCCCGGTAACCTCGTGGTGAAGCTTGATTTCGACGGAGTAGATGCCGAGTGCTTTGATCGGCTCGTCCAGGATAATCGTTCGCTTGTCGAGCTCAAAGCCTTTCTGTTTCAGCTCGTCGGCGATCATCTGGGAGGTCACGGTTCCAAAGAGTTTGTCTTCTTCTCCCACCTTCATGGAGATCGTCAGTGAGACCTTCTCCAGCTCTCCGGCGAGGTGTTCGGCGCTCTTCTTCTCTTTGTGTTCCCGTCGCCCGGCCTGTTTCTTTTCTTCTTCCAGGGCGCGTACACTTCCTTCCGTTGCAGGGTAGGCGAGGCCCTGCGGGATAAGGAAATTGCGGGCATAGCCATTCTTGACGTCGACGACGCTGCCGACCTGCCCGAGTTTGTCATGGGGCTTTCGTAAGATGACTTTCATGGGGAATTCTCTCCTCTGGTGAACGACTGGGTGTTCAGGGCGACCGTCCGCCGCCCTACCGGATCGTATCCGAAACGAACGGCAACAGGGCGAGGTGGCGTGCCCGCTTGATTGCCTGCACCAGCTGGCGTTGATGTTTGGCGCAGGTGCCGGTGATTCGTTTCGGGATGATCTTTCCCTGTTCGGTCACGAATCTCTGGAGTCGTTTTTCATCCTTGTAATCAATATAGATGTCTTTCGCGTCACAGAACCGGCAGGTCCGTTTCTTGCGCGGTGTCTGATTGTCGCGTTCTCTTCTGGTGCGGCGTGGGCGCATCACGGCTGGTAGTCTCCTCTTCAGCTTTTCGGTTGATCTTCGGTTTCTTTGAAGAGCGGTTCCCGCGCGGGGACAGCGGCGGGCTCTTCGGGCAGTGCTGCGGCAGCAGCTGCAGAGGCCGCGGCAGCAGCGCGGGCCTTGAGGGCGCGCCTGTCGAGAACGATGGTCAGATGGCGCAGGATCATCTCGTCGAGCTGGAAGGCTCGCACGAGCGGGCCGACCAATGACCCCGTTCCCTCGAATTCAAGGTTGGCGTAAAACCCGTTGGTTTTCTTGTTGATCGGATAGGAGAGCCGCTTGCGCCCCCACTTGTTGACTGCGACAACGGTGCCGCCGTTTTTTGTGATGGTTTCCTGAACGCGCGTAATGACTGCCTCGACCTGAGGGTCATCGAGTGACGCGTTCACGATGAACGTCGTCTCATAGAGACGTTTTGCAGTGTCCATGATTGCTACCTCCCTGTGGACAGTTGGTGAATCCTGTTGACCCTCCAATACTCACCGGGCGGTGAATTGGAGGGTAGAGGGGTATCGCCTTCGTGGGTCGTCGGACCTGAAAAGATACCGCGTGAGTTATTTGTTGAACCTGTTCATAGCCTTGTCGTATCCGGCTACGGCAAATTCGGTGACCGCCTCCGCAGCCCGGACTCTCATATCTTTCGCCGCCAGGAGTTCCTCCCGGTCGAAGGGGGAGAGGACGAAATCGGCGATCTGCTCTTTTGCTGGCATCGGCTCCCGGCGTATCCCGCAACGGAGGCGGGGAAACCATTGGGTTCCCAGCGACCTGATGATTGAGTGGAGGCCGTTATGGCCTCCGTCGCTTCCCCGTCTTCGCAACCGCAGAGTACCCAGGGGGAGGGCGAAGTCATCAGTCACTACCAGCAGGTCTTCCGCTCGGACGCCCGTGTCGTGCAGGGCATCGGCGACCGCATCGCCGCTGTTGTTCATGTACGTGAGCGGCTTGCAGAGGATGAGGGTCTGCCCTCCCGCGCGTATCGTGACCCGCGCATACGTTCCTCCGCGGCGATCCCACCTCCCGGCCACCGCATCCGCCAGCATGTCGAGCACCTGGAATCCGATGTTGTGGCGGGTCTCCGCGTACTCATCGCCGGGGTTTCCGAGTCCGACGACCAGGATGCGATCCACGGCGTTTCCCGTTTGCCCGGGCCGTTCCTATTCTTTCTTCCCCTGCTCTTTCGCCGGCTTTGTCTGCTCTTTCGCCGGCGTCTCAGCTCCCTCGGCTCCCTCCTCGGCTTTCTTCCCCTTGCCGACGAGTTCGGGTTCCGTTACCGCTGGCGCGGCTGCCTCGGTCACTTCAGCTTCCTTCACAATGTGCGGAGGCATCACTCCCACGACCGCTTTTTCAGCCGTGTCGAGGATGGTCACCTCCGGAATATTCAGGTCGCTGACGTGAATGAAATCGTTGATGGCGAGCTCACCCACCGCGATTTCAATCCGGGCCGGGATATCTTTGGGGAGGCAGGAGATCCTCAATTTGTGCACAAACTGCTGGAGCATGCCGCCATCCCGGACGCCGACAGGAATTCCTCCGGTGAGGGAGATCGGAATCTCGACCGTGAGCTTCTCGTTTTCCTTGAGACCCTGGAGGTCAAAATGGATCGGGCGATCAGACACCGGATCATACTGGACATCCCGGAGAATACAGCGCTTTGATGTCCCATCCTTCAACTGCAGGGCGATGATCCGGGCCTGCGATGAAGCGAGCAGCTGCTGAAGGGTTCCCTGCGGAACTTCGATTGAGAGGTTCCCTTCTCCGTGCGCATAATACACGCCGGGGACCATCCCCTTCGCCCGTGAGATCTTCGCGTGCTTTCCAGTTGATTCCCGGAGGTCAGCGGTCAGGACGACTTCTTGCATTGTCTTCGTGCTCCTTTCAACGGCTCTCTCGTTCTATCCCTTGTCTACGTCGAACAGCGAGCTGATCGACTTGTATTTGACGGTTCGCTTGATCGCCTCAGCGAAAATCTTCGACACGCTTTCGACCTCAACCATCGGGAGCGAGGAGGAGAGCGGAAGCGTATCGGTCACCACGATCTTCTTCAATCCCGATGTGCGCAGACGCTCGACCGCAGATCCTGAGAGGACTGCATGGGTCGCTGCGGCATAGACGTCATGCGCGCCATTGTCCTTCAATGCCCTGACGGCATTGCACAGAGTCCCTGCGGTGTCCACAAGGTCATCGACGATCAGGATATTCCTTCCGCGAACATCGCCGATAATATTCATCACCTCGGCTTCATTCTGCTTCGGCCGGCGCTTGTCGATGAGCACGAGATCGGCCTCAAGGCGTTTCGCGTATGCTCTCGCCATCTTAATCCCTCCCACGTCGGGAGAGCAGACCGTTAACCGCGGGATCCGGTGCCGTCGGAAGTATTTCACCAGGACCGCGGAGGAGTAGAGGTGATCCACCGGAATATCGAAGAATCCCTGAATCTGGGGGGCATGCAGGTCCATTGTGATGATCCTGTCCGCGCCCGCGGTAGCCAGGAGATTCGCGACAAGCTTCGCAGTGATGGACACGCGGGGCTGGTCTTTCCGGTCCTGGCGAGCATATCCGAAATAGGGGATTACCGCTGCGACTTTCCTCGCGGAAGCCCGTTTCGCGGCATCAATAAGAATGAGCAGCTCGATGAGGTTTTCTGCGGGCGGGTTCGTCGACTGGACGAGGAACACATCACTTCCCCGGATATTGTCGCTGAACTTGGCCCAGAGCTCGCCGTCGCTGAAATTCTTGATCTCCACTTTCCCCAGGGGTTCTCCGATCTCCCTGGCGATCTTCTGTGCCAGGGGTCGGTTTGACCGTCCCGAGAAAACCATCATGTGAGGCATAGCGCAAACCCGAGGAAAATTTAGCTTACTAAGGTAAGGAAAAAAAGAATTTCCCGCAAGCTCGAGTACCGGGGAAGTTGACTTTTCAAACCATTTTCGATAGGTTGTGCATTGACAGCCCTCCCTGAGGGCGCGACTCAGACGACCCAGTTCCGGAGCATTTCCCCCATGAATCTCTCGGCAAAAAGCGCCGCGCCGACGTTCGCGGCTACATCCGGTGTGTCCGTGCTGGCCCAGTTCCTCTGGATAGTCCTCTTCGCCGCGATGACCGCAGCAGGCGCCCGCGTGGAGATTCCTCACGAGCCGGTTCCTTTTACACTGCAGACGCTGGTTGTTCTACTTTCCGGTGCGTTCCTCGGACCGAGGAACGGCGCTCTCAGCCAGATTCTCTATCTGTCGGCGGGGATTCTGGGAATGCCTGTGTTCGCAGGCGGGGCGTTTGGGTTTGCCCGCCTTCTCGGTCCGAGCGGGGGGTATCTGCTGGCATTTCCAGTGGCGGCTGCCCTCGTTGGATTCATGGTTGGCAAACGGGCGACGCTTCCCTGGACGTTTCTGAGCATGCTTACCGGTCTTTTCGTCATCTTTGCTTCGGGGACAGCGCAACTCTACGCGGTCTATCTCCGGGACGCGGGGGAGGCCTTCGCGGCCGGCTTTCTGATCTTTTCCTGGTGGGATGTCCTGAAGCTCTCCGCGGCCGCAATGATCTATCATGAGGTCCGCAAGCGCTGGCCGCGCCTTCCGTAGCATTCGCGCAGAGTCGTATCGGGCAGACGCCGGGACCTCACCGTCCCGGCGTTTTTTTGTATTTAGGGGGGAAGGTCCGGGGCCTTATCGTTCAAAGGAGAGGTACGTCAGCCAGCGCTGAAAGAGCTCGGATGTCGCCCGTACGTCTCCAAGACAGTACTCCGCGATTTCACGATAGCGCCCCTCCCTGAACAGGGGGGCAACATCGAGACCTGAAATTCCACCGCCTTTTGGGCTCTTGATGCCGAACGACTTGCAGTAGAAGTCCAGGCTGAATTTCCGGAAGGCTCCGTAGAAGGTCAGCTGATCAAGCAGGTCGCAATGTTCCGTCGCACTGTATCGGTAAGGGAGAAGATTCCGAGTGGGTTTGACTCCGAGGAGGGCGGAGCGGAGCATCACGAAGGGGCAGTCGAACGTGCGGCCGTTAAAGGTAATAAACTGTCCATATCGGGCGACAGTTTTCCAGAATTCTGCCAGGATCTCTTCCTCCGATCCGGGGACGAACTCAGCGAGGCCGTCGATCGAGAATTCCGGTTCCCCCGAAGGGTTCTGATAGAAGACCTTGCCCTGGCCTGAGTCCGGGTTCAACATTGCCAGAGCCACGATCTGAGCTGTAAAGGGCGCAAGACTCAATTTCTGGACGGCCTCATTGCGCTCTTCCTCCGAGTGCGCGTTGCGCAGCAGGTATTCCTGCTGATCACTGTCAAACGCGTCCAGGGGGAATCCGATCGTTTCGATGTCGAAAACGACTCTATTCATCATCCTTCAGGGCGATTGAGACAGTAGACTGAATAACCTCCCACGCAAACCCCCGGCGCGCGAGGTATGCTGAGAGGCGTGCGCGTAGTTTTGCCTGCGGCTCATCTCGTCCTGACGATCGGGCCCTGCTGAGGAATTTCTCCGCGAGGTCCCGGGCGAGGGATTCCTCTGCCCCCCCGTCAATGGACTCCGCGAGAACGCGGTCGACGATGTCCCGGGAGACACCGAGGAGGAGCAGCTTTCTTTTCAGGAGCATTTTGCCGGCGGGTCGAAGGCTGAGGGCGTCGCGGACAAACGCTCTCGCAAATTCCTCGTCATCAACCAGGCCTGACCGCTTCAGATCCTCAAGGGTCGTGGCGATTTCGCTGTCGGCGAATTCTTTCTCTCGAAGCCGGGTCCGGATTTCCTTTTCCGTCCTCGGCCTTCTCCCGAGGAGCCGGAGAGCGACAGCCCTGGCGCTGTGGAGTTCTTCGGCTTTCAGGATGGCCTGGAGCTGCTCCGGGCCGATTTCGTCGCCCACCCTGAGGGCGAGCCGGGCCAGCGTCTCCGTGCTAACGCCGGAAAGGAATGTTCCGTCGGCGTAGAGGTTTCTTCTGTCCGGGCGTTTCTTCTGGGGTGTGATGCGTGTCAGGCGCACGCCCTCTGTTCCTGCTATTTTTTCCGAGCCGGCTCAGGTCGCGCGGCTGGCGGGGGTGCCGGGGCGGATTTCACCGGAGCCGGGGGAGTCTGCGCGGTTGCTTTCGCCGCCTGGGCAGTCTGGAGTGCCGGAAGTCCAAGGCGCGCCCGCATGGTCGACTCTATTTCCTTGCAGGTTTTTTCGTTCTCCTGAAGGAACTTTTTGACGGAATCCCGGCCCTGTCCGATGCGGTCTTCTTTGTACGAGAACCAGGAGCCCGACTTCTGTATGACGTTCTGCTCGACCGCGCAGTCAATCAGGTCGCCGATTTTTGAAATACCTTCATTGTAGAGGATATCGAACTGGGCCTCACGGAAGGGCGGCGCGACCTTGTTCTTGACTACCTTCACCCTGGTCCGGTTTCCGACAATGCTTTGCCCGTCCTTGATTGCCTCGATGCGACGGACATCCATACGGACTGATGCGTAGAACTTCAGCGCGTTTCCGCCGGTCGTCGTTTCAGGATTTCCGAACATCACCCCGATTTTCATCCGGAGCTGGTTCGTGAAGATCACCGAGGTCCTGGATTTGCTGATCGCGGACGTGAGNNCCTTCTATCTCCGCGCGGGGTGTCAGCGCGGCCACCGAATCGATGACGATGACATCCAGCGCGCCGCTTCGGACGAGCGTTTCCACAATCTCCAGAGCCTGCTCTCCGAATTCCGGTTGAGAGAGGAGAAGGTTATTGGTGTCCACGCCCAGTTTCTTCGCATACCCCATGTCCATTGCGTGCTCGGCATCCACGAACCCGCATATGCCACCCGCCCGCTGAGCCTCGGCGATAATATGAAGGCAGAGCGTTGTCTTTCCCGAAGATTCGGGTCCGAAGATCTCGATGACCCGGCCCCTGGGGATCCCTCCGATGCCGAGTGCGGCATCCAGGGAAAGGGCGCCTGTCGAAATGACCTCGACCTGCTGGATAGGTCCTTCGCCAAGGCGCATCACCGCCCCCTTGCCGTGCTGCTTCTCGATTTGCTCCAGAGCGATCTTGAGGGCCTGGCTTTTCGCGCTCTTCTCGTCCGACATATCATTCTCCTTCTTTCTCAATAACTACCGCACCATCCCGGATTTTCCGGAGCGGCGTTTGGTCGTTCTCATGTTCATTGGTCCGGCGGGCCGAGGTGAATCGTGTGAAGAGGTGTGTACACGGAACCGGACGGCCTGAGATCACTCCGGATTAGCTCGATCTCGGCCAGCGTCGCCTCCCGGCTTTGGAAGGTAACGGATTTGATTCTGGTAGTCAATTCCCGGATGTGGGCACGTCCCTTGACCCGTCCAACCGTCACGTGCGCATGGAAGGGCCGCGTCTCCCGATCGAATCCGCACAGTGCCATTGCGTCTTCGACATTCTGCTGGAGTGCTGCGACCCTCCGGTCCGGGTCGGTCATCCCGATCCAGATAACGCGCGGATCGTGAAGATCGGGGAAACACCCGACCTGCTCAAATAACACCCGTGCCGGGAGGCTCGATTCCGCAGCGGTGGCCAGTCGGGAGAGAATGTCCGGAAGTGTGCGATCCTCAACGTCACCGAGGAATTTCAGTGTGCAGTGAAATTTTCCTTCCCGTTCCCACCGGACCTGTGCCCGTGTCTCTTCAAGCTCCTGAACGCAGCGGGAAATCTCTCTCCTGATGGGTGGGGGAGGGCTGAGGGCGATGAAGAGACGCACGTGAGCCACCGTGTCACTCCAGGCTGAGAAGTTTTCTACGGACAAGTTCAAGAGCGGCCTGTGACGCGCGTTCTTTGAACCGCAGCCGTCCGTCCCCAAAATTGTGTTTTATCGCCACGGCTGTCTCGCCGTCGGCATACCCGATCCACACAAGGCCAACGGGCTTGTCGGGGGTTCCTCCGGTCGGGCCCGCGATCCCGGTCGTTGAAACCCCGATATCGGCGTGCGCCAAACTCCGAACACCGAGTGCCATCGCCTCGGCGATCTCACGGCTCACCGCGCCGTGACGTTCGAGCATGAGTGCAGGAACTCCCAGCATCTCGATCTTCGAAGCGTTGCTGTACGTGACCAGACCTCGCTCAAGGTACGCGGAGCTCCCGCTGACGTTCGTGAGCCGGTCAGTGATTCTCCCGCCGGTGCAGGATTCAGCCACGGCAATGGTCATGCGACGGCTGGCGAGGAGCGCTCCCAGGACCTCCTCCAGTTCTTCATTCCCCCGTCCGTACACAAATTTTCCGACTCTGGAGAGGATTCGTTCTTCGGCTGCGGCGGCTCGTGTGGCTGCGCGGGCCGGATCGGTATCATGGACACTGATTCGAAGCCGGACTCCGGTCGGGGAGGGGAGAAAGGCCAGAGAGGCACCCTCGAGGATCGGGGAGAGGTCGCCCAGCTGTTGAGACAGCACGCTTTCAGTAATTCCGGTCGTCCTCAGAGTGAGGTGGTGGATTGCCGATCCCGTGACTTTCTGCCTGAGAAAAGGGAGAAGCTGTCCCTCCAGGATTGCGATCATTTCATAGGGGACACCCGGCATCGAGACGAGCATCTTCCCTTCCTCTGCGAAGAGCATGCCGGGTGCTGTGCCGACAGGGTTATCGAAGAGGTGTGCCTTCCGGGGAACGAGCACCTGATCATCCGCGGCCGCGCTCCAGGGCAGGTTTCTTCTGTTCAGGAGAGATGCGATGTGAGTGCGAAGGCGCTCGTTCGGAACCAGGTCAGTCTTGAAAAATTCGCAGAGGGCTTTTTTCGTGACGTCGTCGTGTGTGGGGCCAAGGCCTCCGGTGAGAACGAGGAGATCGTAGGTGTTCCACCCCTGCTCGATAGCCGAGACAATTTCCACCCGTTCATCGCCGACAGTCCGCATCGAGCGCACGAGAACCCCGGCCATCGCGAGCGTCTCCGCGATTACGGCCTGGTTGGTATTGATGACCTGCCCGATAAGCAGTTCATCTCCTATGGTAATGATCTCTGCGTTCACCGGGCTGTCAGCGGTCTCTTCATGGGATCTTAGAATGCCCCTGCGACAGTTGAGCGGAGGAGGGGGATCAGAAGCTGGAGGAGAATGTTCGCATAGATGCCTGCCGCAACATCGTCGAGCATGATCCCCCAGCCATGAGGGAATTTCTCGAGGTACCTCGCCGGTTGCGGCTTGATGATATCCATCACGCGGAACAGGAAGAATCCGATCACCATGAGAAAGATTGAGTGGGGCACAAAGAGAAGCGTGACCCACATTCCGACGATCTCGTCGATCACGACTGAGGAGGGGTCGGGTGTGGAATGACTTGATCCCTGGAAGGCGGCCTTCGCTGCGGCCGCAACTGGTGTGATCCGGTGTCCTTCTGCCCGTGCCACCGCAGCTGCGGAGGGAACACCGACGAGCAGACCGATGACCAGCAGGACGCCGAGGACCACGGGATCATGGACACCGGGGATCATGCAGATCATCAGGGCGAGGAGGCTGCCGAAGGTGCCTGTGGCCCAAGGGAGATATCCTACGAAGAACCCGGTTGCGATGACTCTGGCGGCCAGAGGAGGATGTGCCGCGAGCCCGGGGTCAGGCCCGTTTTCTGAAGCGCGCATAAAGTTCGGCGATGAGTTTCCGGTTGTCCCAGAGGTATGCGACCCCGGTCCCGACGGTGGTGATCGTAACCACCAGCATCATGCCGAAGAGAACCTGGGGGGCCATCAGGCTGTCGATCAGGTTACCATACGTCTCCTGGATCGACGGGACCGTACGGGCCACGAAGAGGATCAGGATATAGTAGATGACGACGAACTGCCCGAACGTTTTTGCCTGGGCGCTTTTGGACGTGACGATGGGGCGGTCATAGTATTCTGCGAACGTGCGGAGCCNNACCAGGAAATCCCGGACAATCACGAGCCAGACCATCCAGGTCTCGACAAGTCCGAGCCACGCAAATGCGAGGAGAGCGGCGGACGCGAGGACCTTGTCCGCCAGCGGATCCATGAATTTCCCCCACCGGGAGACGTACCCGAGTTTTCGCGCGGCCCAGCCATCGTACCAGTCGGTGATCGCGGCAATGATGAAGACGACGAGAGAAAGCTGCAGAAAGAGCGGTGTCGGAGAAAGCAGAAAGATGACGAACACGGGTGTGAGGAGAACCCGGAGAATCGTCAGCTGGTTTGGAAGCGTCAGTTCGACCTGGAGTTTCGCCATAGCCCTGCAGGAGAACAAAAAAGCCATCAACGCCCACGGAAGATGGCTTTGAAACCGGCTTGCGTAAGGGGGAGGCCGGCGTTACGCGACCTTCTGGACGCGATTGGATTTCAGGCACGACGTGCAGACTGTCAGGCGCTTTGTCCTGCCGCCAANNCTGCGCACGCACCTGCTGGAGATTGGGGACCCATCGTCGCCGGGTGCGGTTGTGTGCGTGGCTGATGTTGTTTCCGCTTAACGGCCGCTTGCCGCAAATGTCACAGATTTTTGCCATACGTCCATCCCGAATTTTCTTGACCCTAAAGATACACAAAATCCCGCTTGGGCGCAACCTGTTCCTTGAAAATCACTACTCCGTTGTGTACCATAATAGAATGCGCATCCTGGGAATAGAGACTTCATGTGACGAAACGTCGGCAGCCGTCGTGGATGAAGGCCTCGTCCGCTCAAACGTCATCTCCTCCCAGCTCATCCATGCCCGGTATGGAGGCGTCGTGCCTGAACTCGCCTCCCGCGCGCACCAGCGATTGATCATTGAGGTCGTGGAAGAGGCGTTGCGGGTTGCCGGGACGGAAAGGCATGAAGTGACAGGTGTGGCTGCCACGTACGGCCCAGGGCTCGCAGGGGCGCTTCTCGTCGGTCTCAGCTTCGGGAAGGCCCTCGCGTACGGTCTGGGGGTGCCCTTCGTTGGTGTGAATCATATGGAGGGTCATCTTTATTCAAACCTGTTCGGGCAGCCCCCCCACGGTTATCCGTTCCTCTCCCTGATTGTGTCAGGCGGACACACAATGCTCGTGAGGGTTGACGGCCCTTTTGCGCATTCAGTTCTGGGGCAGACCCGGGATGATGCCGCCGGTGAAGCATTCGACAAAGTGGCGAAGATGCTCGGGCTGGGATACCCCGGTGGCCCCGTCATCGACCGGATGGCAAGGGAGGGCGACCGCCATGCAATCGAATTTCCGAGGGCCTATCTCGGAGGATCGTCGTTCGATTTCAGTTTCAGCGGCCTGAA
>DKBG01000117.1 GCA_002451155.1 Ignavibacteria bacterium UBA6906 | reverse complement strand
AGATCATCAGCCGGCTCTGGTTTTCCGGATGGTTCAGGTCCACGATGCTCTGGATCCGCTGCTCGACAAAAGGGGGCGCTATGATAATCACCAGAATGACCAGCACGATGAACGGGATCAGAAGTCTTCTATTGCGCGCCAAGATGATCAGCAGTCCGGCCGCAAGGAAGCCCAGATACGCACCTCGCGTCACAGTCGCGTAGAGCGAAAACAGCACGGGGAGCAGTCCCGCAAGCGCCGCGAACCGGATTTTCGGCGGCGTCCCGGCATGCAACAGGAACGCGAGCAGAAAGAGTCCCGCAATCATCATCAGCTCCGACGTCGTCATATAGAATTGAAAGATCGTAAGCCGATCGCCGGTAGCGGAAGACGTCGCAAGCGATCTGATTGTCCCGAGGATCCCGACGATGACGGCCGTTCCAAGAAGAACCGCCACCGCCCGGCGAAGGGTTTTCTCCTCAGTGATCATGCTGGCGATGAAGTAGACGATGCCGATCAGAAGAATACGGCGGGAGAAGAGAAGGGACTGCATCGGATTGACCGACAGCGCACTTGAAAGAAGTTCTGCGAGCAAATAGGCCAGAAAGACATAATCCAGCGGCGTCGCACGGACCAGCCAGCGTTGCTCCTGCACCATCAGGGCCGCCCAGAGTAGCGCCATGAATCCAAGACTGATCGAATTGACTGCGATCGAAATGTAGGAGGAAGCAAGGAAAAGCAGAAACACAGTCTGCAGGGCGGTGCGAAGACCGCCCGGGGCAGATAGGTCGTCGGTGTGCTCCACCCTCTGTCGCTCGGGGATAACGTCCATCAGACCCTGAACTGCATGTCGTAGAGTTTCTTGTACAACCCCCTCGAATTCCTCAACAGTTCCTCATGTTTGCCCGATTCAACNNCCCGCCATGAGGTTCTCGATCGCCTGCTGGACGAGCAGTTCGGACTCGGTGTCGAGGGCAGACGTTGCCTCATCCAGAATAAGGATCGGAGGGTTCTTGAGGATGGCCCGTGCAAGCGCAAGTCGCTGACGCTCTCCTCCCGAGATCTTGACCCCGCGTTCACCGATCACCGACTCGTACCCTCTCGGCATCTGCGAGATAAACCCGTGCGCATTGGCCGCCTTCGCCGCTTCCACAACGCTCTCCACGGGACAATCGTCCAGGCCGTACGCGATATTGTTCCGGACGGTGTCGTTGAAGAGAATCGTCTCCTGCGTGACGATCCCGATCTTGTCCCTGAGCGACTGGATGTCCACGTTCTTCAGGTCGATGTCGTCAATCGTGATCGATCCCGAGACCGGATCGTAAAAGCGTGGCACAAGGTCGGCCAGTGTCGACTTTCCCGCGCCGCTCGGGCCGACGACGGCGATGACCTCACCCTTGCGAATCGCGAAGCTGATGTCAGCGAGAACAAGGTCTCCCCCGTCATACCTGAAGGAGACATTCCTGAATTCGATTGCACTGGTGAAGTCGTAGAGCTTGACGGCATCAGGAGCGTTGCGGATATTTGGCTCCGTGTCCAGCACGTCGAAGACCCGCTGCCCGGCCGCCGACGCCTCCTGGATCCGGTTATTCACGCTGGTCAGCTCCTTGATGGGGGGCATGAGCTGGAACATCGCAAACAGGAATCCGAGAAATTCGCTCGCCTTCAGCGAATCCAGCGCGAGAACCTGCATCCGGCCATACCAGATGATCACCGCACCGGCAACGGCACCCAGGAATTCGGTGGCCGGCGACGCCAGATTCCGTATACGTGTCACCTTCAGCACAGTGTCCAGATAGCGGTTTGCCGTCTGCCCGAATTTCCTGTTCTCGAAATCCTCCATCCCGAACGCTTTGACCACCTTTTCACCCGAAATCGTCTCGTGGAGCACCGACGTCAGGTCCGCGATACGTTCCTGCACGAGGCCGCTCTCAAGCCGCACTCGTCGCCCGATCCACGCAATGATCCCCAGCGTCAGCGGGAACACGATAAACGCCAGCAGTGTGAGCTTCCAGCTGAGCATCACCGTGATCGTCAGGTAGACCATCACGAGCAACGGTTCTTTGATCATCGTGTTGAACGTCGCCGAGACCCCGCTGTTCACCACATTCACGTCGTTCATGATCCGCGAGATCAGATTTCCGGTTCGCTCGTTCGTGAAATAGGCAAGGGGCAACTGGTGAATGTGCCGGTAGAGGTCGTTGCGGAGATCCCGGACCAGCGATTGCTCCACGATCGTCATCAGGTTGGACTGAAGATACCCGAAGAGATTCTTGACGAAAAAGGCGACCAGGATAACAATGCAGATATTGAAGAGCGAATCCTTCGGGTCCGGGCGAAAGATCAGCTGTTGAAACGCGGAGGAGACGGACTCTTTGAGACCGACGAACCATCCGGGGATGACCCCGGACACCTGTTCCGCGCGAGTCATGGCAGCTGCCTGGCCGCCGCTCTGAAAAAGGGTTTCCAGAAGCGGGATCGTCAGATAAATCGATACTCCGCTGAACACCGAAAAGATGAGGGAGTAGAGCATGGAAAGCGCGAGCTTGCGACGGTACCGCTGCAAGTACTTCAGCACTCTCCAGTAGATCTTCATGAGATCCTCTTGATCAGGTTCAGCTGCGCGTTCGTGATCGGCGGCAGTGCTCGCCCTGCCTGGAGCGCAGACCGGTATTCCCACACTTTGGAATACAGCGCCAGCGCATATGTCGCATCGAGCAGCGCCAGGATAAACCCGTGGAACCCATCCCGGTACCCCTTACGCACCACGTACATCTGCCAGAAGTGGCTCACGGGACTCAGAAGAAGTTTCCCGCGGCTGACGGATTGATTCGGCCTCGACGCCAGCTTGCCGGAGACTTCCAGGGAGGTATATTCGTTCATCCTGGCGAGATAGTCGTACACCGTGTCATACGTATAGTGCTCAACGATCCCCGAAAGCCTCCGGGTTTTTCCCTCGACCCGGAAGCCGCCGTGCACCTCCGCATGGTTCACGCGGTACTTCTCCTTTCGGAACAGACGGACCTGGTAGTCGGGGTACCAGCCTCCATGCTCGATCGGTTTGCCGAATGCCCATGGTCGCCGGCAGATTTCATACCCTTCAATATCACCAGGATCGGAGATCGCAGCGCGGATCTCGGCGGCAAGTCCCGCAGTCACCACTTCGTCCGCATCGACAATCATGATCCAGGTGCC
>DKBG01000338.1 GCA_002451155.1 Ignavibacteria bacterium UBA6906 | reverse complement strand
TCGCCGACCGGCGCGGCGTGATGGAATTCATCGGCTATCTAGATGCCGATCGTTGGCTCAGGAGACACCCGCTGTTGCTCACGGTCTTCACGTCAGTGAGGTCTCTTTCGCACTATAGCCTGTCCGAGTTGATCCGGTCGAGGATCGGCGTCCTCTTTATCGGGGTGGAATCATTTCAGGAAGAGATACTTGAAAACGAAACCGCCCGGAAGCGGTCCGGTCGTGAAATCGCACAGCTCTTCCGAGAGCTTCACAGTGTCGGCATTCACACGCTGGGATCAATGATCATAGGCTGGGATGGTCAGACGCCGGAGAACATTGAGGAGGATATCGGTCGTTTCGTGGCGCTTAATCCTACTCTGTATCAGGTTATGCCGTTGCAGGCCCCGCCGGGGTCGCCGCTGTGGCGAAGGATGAAGGCGGAGGGCCGCCTCCTTACAAACGAGCTTTATGAGGGGGTAGGGGTTACCCGCGCCACATTTCGCTATAAGCATTTCACGCACGAAGAAGTCATGGGTTTTGTCGATTCGACACACAGGAAACTGGTGCGGCAGGGGGGACCGAGTGTCTTCAAGATGTTCGAGAATCTCTTCCGAGGCGTAAAGACACTGGAGCGAATGGGCCAGGAAGAATACCTTGATCGGGCATCTATCCTCCGGACGATGCTCGCTCCGCTATTTCTTCTCGCATTCATGAGTGGGTTCTTTTTCTCCGGCCGGGAGTTTCAACGACGCTGGCGGCGGGTGATGTATGAGGCTCTTCGCGATGCTCCCCTCCGGGTGGTGGGAGGGGCCCTGACATCCCTGTTTCTCTTGCCGTTTGTTCTACTGTACAGCCTGTCCGGAATGATCCGGCATCAGTTGAGTCCCAACGGTGAACAGCCGAAGACCTCACGCCGTGCATACAGGGAGGCAGACGTCCCCGCAGTCATTCCTCCGTCCGGGCAAATCCCTCAACCGATGCGGACTTTGGAGCCCGATGTATCGGGACCGGTATTATGACTGCCGTCCCTGTCACATCGCGCGCCGGCCTGCGAAAATTCCTGCGCATCCCCTGGGATGTGTATGCATCTGATCCGTATTGGGTTCCCCCGCTTCTGAGAGAAGAACGAAGAAAGCTGGACAGGAAAAGGGCCCCCTTTTTCGAATATGGAGATCTCGCCCTGTTTGCTGTCCATTCACAAGATCGCCGGATGGTTGGCAGAGTCGCGGCCATCCACAATCCCCGCTGGCAGTCGCACTACAATGACCGCACGGGATTCTTCGGTTTGTTTGAGTGTATCAATGATCGGGAGTCGGCCGCCGCGCTTCTTCAGGCGGTACGCTGCTGGCTGGGGGAACGCGGGTGCAGCCATTTCCTTGGCCCGGTGACTCTTACGACGAATGAGGAGGTGGGAGTACTGATTGAAGGGTTTGATTCCGCCCCGAGAGTGCTCACCAACTACGCTCCACCGTATTACAAGGACCTGTTCGAAGCCTGCGGCCTTTCAAAAGCAGTCGATTTGCTCAGCTACACGGGTGAGGTCCGGCACATGTTTCCCCCGAAGTTCTATCGGGTGTTGGCGCGGGCCATGAGTCACAAGAACATTCATGTCCGGCCCTTCAGCCGACGCCGATGGGACGACGATGTCCGGATCATCCGGGAGCTGTACAACGCCACATTCGGCGACGTCTGGGGCTTTGTACCGCTGACCGAGGCCGAAGCGGGAGAAATGGGCCGGATACTCCGGTTCTCCGACGAACAGCTGATAGGTATTGCGGAGTGCGATGGAAAGCCCGTTGGGTGTATTCTGGGTGTGCTCGACATCAATGAAATCCTCAGGACTCTCAATGGCAGGCTCAGCCTGACAGGGATATTCAAGATGCTGAGAGCCCGCCGCTTCATCAGGGGGGTGAGGGTCATGGTGTCAGGTATCCTTCCTGCCTACAGGCCCACGGGCATCGAAGCGCGCCTCATCCGCTGGGTGCATGAACGAATGATGTCGGCGGGATACGAAAGGGCCGAGTTTTCCTGGCTCCCGGAAGGGAACGCGCCGTCCCGCCGTATCCTCGAAGCAATCGGCTTTTCTCTTGCGAAGCGTCACCGGGTGTACAGCGGTATGATTGACCCAGGGCTGCGGAGCCGTAACTCACCCAAGGAGGGCCAGGGATGAACATCCTATTGGTTGCGCCGACCGCTCTGGATTATCAGGGAAGGCCGATAAAGCAGCACCGCCTCCATCTCCCATCGCTGACACTCCCTCTGCTGGCTGCGGCGACGCCGGAACATATCCGGGTGCGTCTCCTGTATGAGACCATCGACGAGATTCCCTATGATGAGCCGTGGGATCTGGTCGGACTGACCGGGATGGGTTCGGGGATCGTCCGTGCGTGGCAGATCGGTGATGAATTCCGGAGACGTAACGTGCCCGTGGTGATCGGGGGCATTGCCGCCAGTCTCGGGGACCCGAAGCTCACGATGGCGCATGCGGACGCGCTTGTCACGGGAGAAGCAGACGAAACTTGGCCGACGGTGATTGCGGATGTTGAATCTGGACGGCTCCGACCGCACTATGCCATGCCCCGGCCACCACGAATTGATAAGCTTCCGACACCCCGCTATGAACTCATGAAGGGTTTGAAGATCGGCCTCTGGCGTCCCGTGCAGGCCACGCGGGGTTGCCGTTTTACCTGCACATTCTGCTCGACGACAGCGTTCTTCCAGAATTCGTATCGAAAACGTCCGGTTGAGCAGGTCGTACGTGACATTCGGGCCGCAAAGCGCAACGGGACACGCTATATCGCTTTTATGGACGACAATATTGCGATCGATGGAGCGTACTTCGGTTCGCTGTGCGAAGCGTTGATTCCCGAAAAGATAATATGGATGAGTCAATGCGGCATTCACATAGCCGAGAAACCCGATCTGATCCGGCTTGCAGCACGCAGCGGATGCCGGATGCTCTCGTTCGGCATTGAGAGCACGAGCCCTGAGAATCTGACCGATCTCGATAAGGAATGGAACAGACCCGGCCGGTATGCATCAGCCTTTGAACTGCTGCGCTCGCATGGGATCGATGTCTCAACGGAAATGATGATTGGCCTTGACAACGATGACTGGGGGGTCTTCGAGCGTACGTTCCGTTTCATCCAGGATAATCGTATTTCCGTGCCACGCGTCCACATCATCACACCGATACCGGGTACGCCGCTGTATGAAGAACTCCTGCAACAAGGGAGGATACTCCATACGGATTATGGCCGGTTTACGGGTGGACAGGTGGTCTTCAGGCCCACGTGGATTGATGCGCAACAACTCCAGAATCAATACTGGGGTCTGTATGAACGACTGTTCAGCTGGAAAGCATTGTTGCGCCGTGTGCTTCATAACAGGGCCTCATTGGGTTTCTATATGCGCGGAGTGGTATGGGCTGTCAACCTCCACTATCGTTACCACGTTCACCATCGCATTTGTCCCGGGATCGTGTAGCTATGGTGGAATGTTCCTGACAGATCCACTCCGAATTGTGCCCACTGTACCGTAGGAGGTTGTCCGATGCGTGTCCTCCTCATTCGTCCGCCGGTCGCCCGTGAGACAATCGGTCTCAAGCACATTATGATCTGTGAGCCGCTGGAACTGGAATATGTCGCTGCCGGGCTTCCGGGACATGAAGTTCAGATTCTCGACATGCTCGTAGAGCGAGGGCTGGATTCCCGACTTCGTTCATTTCGGCCCGACGTTGTTGGCACCAGCTGTTACATTACCGGGGTCAATGAGGTCCTGAAAATATGCCGCACCTCGAAAGCCTGGAACCGCCGATGCATCACGATTGTGGGGGGAGTTCACGCGTCCCGGGCGCCCGAGGACTTCGCGGATGAATCCGTCGATTGCATCGTCCTGGGTGACGGGACGTCGGTCATTGCGCCCCTCCTGCGCGCTTTTCAGGACGGCTCCCAGGTAGAAAACTTCCCCGGGCTCGCACTCCCCCGAGCCCCCGGGGAGGTATTCCTCACCCCCGGGAGAGAGTATATGCCGGATCCCGATTCGCTCCCTTTCCCGTGCAGGAATCTCGTTGCCCACCTGGCATCCAGATACTACTACCTCTTCCACCAACCGGTCGCAACGATGAAGACGACCTGGGGATGTCCGTACGACTGCAAGTTCTGTTACCCCTGTCGCATTACGGACGGATTGACCTATGCGCGAAGCCCGGAATCCATCGTTGATGAACTTGCCACGATCCAGGCCAGAGAAGTGTACATCGTTGATGACATCTTCCTCATGAATTCTCGGCGCCTTGCCGCGATCGCGGAACTCCTTCGTGCCAGAAACATCAGAAAGAACTATCTGGTGTACGCCCGGGCTGATTTCCTTGCCAACAATGAGGAGATAATCGAAGAATGGGCGGCACTTGGACTCAAAGCAGTGCTCATAGGCCTGGAAGCAACAACGGATCCCGAGCTTTCGACGCTGGAAAAGAACACTACCGTTGACCATAATCGACGCGCGGTAGCGCTCCTGCACAAGCACAGGGTCGACACCTACGGCTCCTTCATCACGTCTCCGGATTACACACCGGCGGACTGGGAGCATCTGTGGAGATTTATCGAAGAAACGGGGATCTACTATGTGAATATCTCCCCGCTCACGCCGCTGCCGGGGACCCGCATATGGAAGGAGTACGAACCTCAGGTCACGGTCAGCCGCAAGAGGCACGAATTGTGGGATCTGACCCACTGTGTCCTTCCTACCCGAATGCCCTTGAAGAAGTACTACCGGTCACTCCTCCGCGTATACGCCAGGACCACAGTGGATCTGAGGAGGGCGAACAGACTGATGCTCCGTACCCGACCTCCCATCTGGACCCTCAGGTATCTTCGACTCTGGTCGGGAGCCGTGCGCATAGCTCTTCAACTTATGGGCGCCCACCGGCACCATCGGTCGACGATCGTGTCAGATCATCGCACACGCGATTGGAACAGGGCTCCTTCGGCAGAAAATTCTATGTCAGCGTCTCAATGAGAAGAGGAGGGGGCGAGATGACCCGACAGGACAGTGCCTCGTACGTTGTCGAGGAAAGCGAAGCCAGTCGAACTGGCCGGAAGTTCCAGGATCCGTTTCAGGGATACTTTGAGCGCGGGCAGCAGAAGGGGAGAACGGGGACCGATCTTCTTGATCATCACGCCGCGCGGGCATGGTTGCGTGTCATCCGTTGGGGAATGGAGACCGGCCTGTACGGCTATCAACAACCGTTTGAGGAAAAAGCCGCACCCCGAATCGCACTCGACGGCGAAAATTACCTCATGCTCTCGTCATACGATTACCTGGGGCTGATCGGTCATCCCGAGGTGGAGAGTGCGGCAATTGCGGCGATTCGGCAATTCGGCACCGGCACCGGCGGAGTCCGGCTCCTGACCGGCACGACGACGCTCCATCAGGAGTTTGAGACGGAACTGGCTGCTTTCAAGGGGACTGAAGCTGCGATGACCTTCACGTCAGGCTACATGGCGAATCTGGGGGTCATCTCCTCGCTGCTTGGGCCTGGCGATTCTGTTATACTGGATAGCCGGGCACACAGGAGCATAGTGGATGCGTGCAGACTCGCCCGTGTGCAGGTAAGACGATTCTCCCATAACGATCCCTGTTCGCTCGCGTCGGAATTACAGAAGGAAGCACGCGGGAAGAGAACGCTGATAGTAGTGGAAGGGATCTACTCAATGGACGGCGACATCTGCCCGCTTGCGGAAATCGTTGCCCTGAAGAGGAAGGAGAACGCCTTCCTCATGGTGGATGAGGCGCATTCCTTCGGGACCCTGGGAATTTCAGGAAAGGGGGTCGATCAGTATTTCGGAATCTCGCCGGATGCAGTTGATATCTGGATGGGTTCCCTTTCAAAGGCAATACCGTCGAACGGTGGTTTCATTGCGGGGGCCCGTGATTTGATCATTTACATGCAGCATGGCGCGGCGGCCTTCATGTTCTCAGCAGCCCTGAGCCCGCCTGCCGTGGGATCAGCAAGGGCTTCTCTGCAGGTGCTGCAACGGGAACCCGAACGGATTGTTGCGCTTCGCCGCAACGCCGCATACCTCCGATCGGGATTGATTCGCCTTGGCTTCGACATCGGAAACACCGATTCGCAGGTCATTCCCGTCATCGTTGGGAGTGATGAACGGGCCTACCGGCTCTCCCACGCTCTTTTCATGCAGGGCGTCATTGCTCTGGGTATTGTCAGCCCTGCCGTGCCGGTGGGAAAGGCGAGGTTGCGCCTGTGCGCGACCGCTGCACAGGACAGGCGCTTCCTGGATGAGGTCCTTGCAGCGTTTCGCGTCGTGCGTGATGCCGGGTGGGATGAACCAGCCCCTCTCTCTCCATGATGAGCCTCATCTCTCAAAAACGGCACGAAGTCTCTGTGCCGCTGTCAGAAATGGCCTCAAACGGGTCTCCTTCGAACGGAACTCTGCTCGGGTCGTCGGAGGATGATCTCTCCATCGTCGTGCGTAGATCAATCCACGAGATTGAGCCGGCGCTCTGGGACGGCCTCAACGCCCGGAAGGACCTGTTTCACACCCACCGGTTTATAGGCGCGGTGGAGGATTCACAGGTCGAAGAGAGCGAGTTCTGGTATCTTCTGATGTATTCCGGCGGAAGGCTCGTCGCCACCGCTGTGTTGACCTCATTCCGCGTCAAGCTCGATTTGTTCCTCGGTCCTCACATACAGCGGATCTTTTCGTCGATCCGGAGGGTGGTTCCGTCATTTATGGCCCCGCGGATCCTCTTTTGCGGACTCCCGATTTCTCTGGGAAAAAACGCCCTGGCAATCAGCGACTCGGCTTCTCCGGCGCTGGTCCTGTCCCGTCTTGCTGCAGCGATGAGCTCGCTGGGAAAACAGGAGCGCATTCCGCTTCTCTCGGTCAAGGAATTTACCGAAGCCGAACTCCCCGCGATGGATTTCCTCCTGGATCTCAATTTCCTTCGACAGCGGAGCATTCCGTACGCTTCCCTCCCGATCCGATGGAGGACTTTTCAGGGCTATCTCGATGCCATGCGGCATGGACACCGGAGGCATATCCTGAAGAGCCTAAAGAAGATCGGACTCCAAACGCCGGTCATCGAGCGCAACTTGGATTCCGGACAGAATACAGATCTGCCCAGGCTGGTCCTCTCCGATGAGAAAGTCTGCCCTCCCAGGCTCTTCTTCCGCCTCTACGGAGAAGTAATGAAGCGGTCCAGGGCAAAAATGGAGATCCTCAATGAGGAATTCTTCTGTCGCCTCTATGCCGCAATGCACGGCGAGCTCGAAATACTCGCTCTGGTTCAGGGGAAGGAGGTCTTGGGTGTGGCGCTTCTGATCAACGACTCCGCCAGAATGACATTTCTGCTCGTGGGCCTCGATTATCCGTCGCGCGATCGCTTTGACGTGTATTTCAATCTGGTCTACGGGATCATCGCGCTTGCGATCGAACGAGGGTGTGAACACCTCGATCTTGGACAGACCTCCTATTGGCTGAAAGAGCAGGTGGGTGCAGTGTGCACTGAAGAATACTTCTATCTTCGCGGAACCAGGCGTGCTGTGCACGTGCTGCTGGAAGTCTCTGGCCCAATTCTCTTTCCGAGGACGAGCCTTCACTTCCCGCGGGTTTTTCGTAGCGCCGATCACGATCACCCTGGACAAAATCCTCTTCGTTCCCCTGAGGCGGGACAGCCGTTCCAATCATGACTCTCAAGATGCGGTGTGCATATTTCGGTTTGTTCCTTGTGTTGTATGCTGTGTGGGGAGTAACCTACTGCGCCATCGCGATACACACCTCGTCGATGACCGTACACTCCCTTGCCATTCCGCTCGACGACTGGATCCCCTTCAATGCGCAATTCGAGTACCTCTACATCCTCTGTTATATCCTTCCGTTTGTGCCGCTACTCTGTCTTGCTGACAGGGATAGATTTAACGCTCTGCTTATCTCGTTTGGGATCATTACCGCGATCGCCTTTGGTACGTATCTTCTCTTTCCTGTCTACTGTCCCAGAGCAACATACACGATCGATTCACCTGCCGCGGTGCTCCTCTCCTGGGAGCAAGGGCTTGAATGGCCTGTAAACAATTTCCCGAGCTTGCATGCGGCGTACTCATGGCTGTTCTATCTTGTTTGCCGGAAGAGAAATCGTCTGATGGCGGTGTTGATGTTTGCCGCGGCTGCTGGTGTGAGCGTTTCCGCCCTGTTTGTGAAGCAACACTTTGTTCTGGACATCATTGCGGGGATAATTCTTGCATGGGTGGTGAACGCTTTCGTGGAGAGGCGATTCCTTGGAAAGCGGGTTTGAATCCTCGAGAACGGGTGCCGGATACAGGCCGTTGGGAGGTGCGGAGAGGCAGGAGCGGGCTGCGTTGATGTCAGAAGGTGTATTGCATGGCTCCAGTCAGCGGCCTATCATCTATTGTCATCGGGTTGTCGCCCCGATGGGGCTCCACTAACTCGCGTAATTCTCCCGATCCCACGGCTCTTCGCATGTACGTCACCGTTGTCGCCGTGGGCGAGAAATATCCGGTTCTCGTCGTTGCAGGACGCCTCTCTTCGGTCGTCAACTGTCAATCTTCCATCGTCAATTGTCAATCGATTGGTGTCGCCCCCGGGGGGCTCCGCAGGGGAATGTTCTCCCCGCAAACCCACGGCTCCTCCTGTGTCCGGCAGTGTTGTCGCCGTGGGCTAAAAGGATCCGGTTGTCGTCCCTCCGGGACTCCTCTCTTCGGTCGTCAACTGTCAATCCTCCATCCTCTATTGTCAATCGTTTGCGATAACTCCCCGGGAATGCTGGCCACAGTAGTGGCAGAGAAATCCTTCAGTCCTCATTTCTCTGTCCGCTTTTCTTGCATAAACGAGCCGCGCCTGTTTAGTCGCCCCCGTTGTGCGCAACCTCAACTCCCGCTCTTTCTCCGCCCGGGCAATGAGATCCGGACTTGATTGTTTATGTTGCCTGGCGTAGATTTCTGTTACACACCAACTGGCGCCTGACGGTTTCCTCAGCCGAAGGGCCGCCGCCCTGGACCCTGATCCAGTTCCTCTGTTGTAGAGCCCACACCGACGAGCCGCTTCTCTGAGTACACCGCAGAGCGTCCAACCGTTCCTTGACGCTGCGCGCCCTGACACGAAGGAGGGGTTGTGGGGGGCAACCCTGAGTCCATCGAAGGGTTGATGTGACGCCATGTTTGCCCCGGGCGACTTCCAGCGATGCGAGAGGACGTCGAGGGGCAATTCCGCTCCACCGACCTGTCCGTCGACCCGGTAGATCCTGCTTCGAGCCGCACGCGGTACAATGACCCCAAGTGAGGAGGCCCAATATGAAGACAATTGAAGCCTTTTGCCTGCTTGCCCTCCTCGTCTTCTCCGCCGGGAAGACGAATGCACAACCAGGGTGGTACTGGCAGAGCCCTTTGCCTCAAGGGAATCATCTTGTGGGCGTACAACTCGTTTCATCGACAGTTTGCTGGGCTGTTGGTGAATATGGTACAATCCTCAAGACAACGAACGGAGGAGCAAGCTGGGCCTTGCAGAAAAGCGGAGAGAGAGGGTCGATCTTTGGTGTCTACTTCATCGGTGAAAATATCGGGACTGCTGTTGGGTATGACTGGTGGACTTTTGATGGAATAATTCTCAGAACCACAAACGGGGGATTGACCTGGGCGCGCCAATCAAGCGGTGTAAAGAACTGTTTGTACGAGGTCTTCTTTGCCGATACAAATAACGGCATATGCGTTGGCTCTGATGGCGCAATCCTGAGAACCACAGACGGTGGAACAGTCTGGAATTGGCAGCCAAGCGGAACAACAAACAATCTGTACGATATGTCGTTTACCGATGGAAATACCGGGACAGCTGTAGGCGACTCCGGCATAATCCTCAGAACCACTAACGGCGGAACGACCTGGATCGGCCAAACGAGCGGGACTACACGTGCCTTGTATGGTGTCTCCTTTGCAGACCAAAGTACCGGGACAGCTGTTGGTGATTCCGGGACAATCCTCAGAACCACGAACGGAGGAGCAGACTGGTTTTCACAATCAAGCCTCCTGTCAATGCAGCTGAATGATGTTTCCTTCACTGACGCTTCGACCGGTACGGCCGTTGGCGGTGCTTTTAATCCGAATCGCGACAGAGTTATTCTCAGAACCACAAACGGGGGTTCGACCTGGACTGAGCAGGAGAGCGGAATCGGGTGGTCTCCGAACGGTGTGCATTTCATTGACGCAAATACCGGCATGGCTGTTGGTGGCGGAGGCACAATCCACCGGACCTTGAACGGCGGAACAACCTGGACTGAACTGTCAAGCGGACACACACCACCGTTGTATGGTGTGAGCTTCACCGACGCAAACAATGGGACGGCTGTCGGTGAAGGCGGTTTTTCCACAATCCTCAGAACGACAAACGGAGGCACGACCTGGACATTGCACAATCCGGGGATATCAAACGCCTTGTACGGTGTCTCATTCACGGATGCGTATAACGGCACAGCTGTCGGTGACTCTGGGACGATTCTCAGGACTATAAGCGGCGTTACTTGGGTTCGACAATCGAGCGGAACATCAAACGATCTGTGTAGCGTCTCCTTCACAGATGCAAACACAGGCACGGCTGTTGGTGACTCTGGTACGATCCTCAGAACAACAAACAGAGGAGCAGCCTGGACTTCACAAGCCAGCGGGACAACACACCGGTTGCGCGGTGTCTCCTTTACCGATGCGAATACCGGCACTGCCGTTGGTGACTCTGGCACGATCCTCCGGACCACAAACGGAGGAACAGACTGGACTTCTCAATCAAGCGGAACCACAAACGCACTGTTTGGGGTCTGTTTCACTGATGCGAATACCGGCACGGCTGTCGGTGATTCCGGCACAATCCTGAGAACCACAAACGGCGCGAGCTGGACTTCGCAGTCGAGCGGGAAGAAGGGGACACCGTTGTATGGTGTGAGCTTTACCGATGCCAACAACGGTACGGCCGTTGGCGCAGGAGGGACAATCCTCAGGACCACTGACGGAGGAATACTCTGGACTTCACAAGAAAGCGGGACATCCTATTTCTTTTTTGCTGTTTCATTCACCGATGAAAACACCGGCACGGCTGTCGGTTGGGCAATCCTGAGGACGACGAACGGTGGGGTTACTTCTGTGAGCCATGCAGGCAGAGAGGTCCCTGATGGATTTTCACTCTATCAGAATTACCCTAACCCGTTCAACCCGACGACAGTGGTAAGCTTTGAGTTGCCGGTACTCAGCGATGTGCGGCTCGTAGTTTTCGATCTGCTCGGTCGCGAGGTGTCGGTGCTGGTGAACGAGAGAAGGGATGCGGGAGTACAAGAGGTCAGGTTCGATGCGGCAGCATTGTCGAGCTGACTAGCCCTTCTCTATGGGATCGAGCCGTTCACAAAACAAAAAGGTCTCATTTCTGAGACCCTTATGCGGGGCGGATGGGGGTCCCACAGAACCCTAGTTGTCATCACGTCATGCCTTAGTCCTCTGGTTCCGGGAGGGGCAGATTCAACTGCTTCATTAGCTCTCGGAAACGCGG
>DKBG01000067.1 GCA_002451155.1 Ignavibacteria bacterium UBA6906 | reverse complement strand
CACGAATGGGCGATGACTCCTTCAACGGCATAATTGCAGACATTTGTCCGAGTCACCCTTGCTCTTTTTGTCCCAGATTCTCCTCGCAGTCCTCTCTGCTGCAACACAATCTTGCGGGACCAGCCTCCCGCCCAGCGGATATACCACCGTTACGAAGAGACACGGCCTATGAAACGTTCGTCACTTGATTATATTCTCCGCATTCGTCTCCCTGTTGTCCTCTTCGTTGCACTCCTCTCGGCCGTCGTGACATACTATTTGTCCAGGGCGGAACGGGACGGCATCGGGTATGCCCCCACGCAGCCGGTGGCGTTTTCCCATAAGCTCCATGCGGGAACAATGCGGATTGATTGTCAGTACTGCCACACGGGCGTCGTAGTCTCTCCGCATGCCACAATCCCGCCGGTCTCCACCTGCATGAATTGTCACTCCGTTGCGAGAAAGAACCGCCCGGAGATCATCGCTCTGACAAAATATTATGAGGATGGGAAAGCACTCCCCTGGAAACGGGTTCACAGAGTCCCCGACTTTGCCTACTTCAACCACAGTGTGCATGTCAACAAAGGGGTTGGCTGCGTCAATTGCCACGGGGCTGTTGAGAACATGGATGTCGTTTCGCAGGTCTCAGAATTCACGATGGCCGCCTGCCTGAGCTGCCACCGCAACGCACCGGACCGTCTTCCCGACATAGCGGGAATCCAGAAGGGTCCCGACAACTGCAACACCTGTCACCGTTAGGAGATTCTGCAATGAATTCCAGTTCCCGGCCTGTTTCCCTGAAGCGCAGGACATTCTTCGGTCTCGGCGCGGCCTCACTCGGGGGGATCCTCGCCGCCGCCGGCATTCTTCCCGGACTCTTCCGCGCCGGCCGCGGGTCAAAAGAACCTGCGCGTCTGGTGACCGTCAAGTCGAATCCGCTCGCAGTCCCAAGATCCCCGAAAGGCCCGAACACGAATGGTTGAGAAGCGCGACGACATGAACGCCCCGGAGTCGACATACTGGCGAAGCCTGAAGGAGCTGTACGATGGGAAATCCGTGAGCGAAACGAAAGCCCATGAGTTCATGTCAGGCGTAACGGACGACTTCCGAATTGATGACCTCGGCACGATGTCGCGGAAGCAATTCCTGGCCCTGCTCTCAGCGTCTGCGGCGTTCGCCGCTGCCGGGTGTAACGCCTACAGGGATAAGGGTGACATCGTACCCTACACGAAGAAACCTGAGGAAGTGACGCCAGGCATCGCCGATTATTATGCGTCGACCTGTACTGGTTGCTCAAATTCCTGCGGCGTCCTGGTCAAGACACGGGAGGGACGGCCGATCAAAGTTGACGGGAATCCAGACCATCCGGTCAATCGTGGGGCGGTCTGCCCGAGAGGACAGGCGAGTGTGTTGAATCTCTACGACCCGTCGAGGCTCCGCAGTCCGGAACACGGATCCACTTCCGGCAAGCGGGGTGCGATGAGCTGGGAGACTGTTGATTCCGAAATCAGGAAACGGCTTCGGGAGTGCGTGGGCGAGGGGAAGGAAATCGCGCTGCTGACGAACACCCTGACGTCACCGACAACGACAAAACTGCTCGCGGAGTTCGGGGCGATGTTTCCGACAACGCGCCGCTATTCCTACGAACTGTTCAACGACTCGACTCGCAGGGCCGCATGGGAGTCCTGCTACGGGACCTCCGCGCCTCCGGTGATTGCGTGGGAAAAGGCATCCGTCATCGTCCTTCTCGAAGCAGATATTCTTGGAACGGAAGGCAATACGCTCGAGCAGATCAGGAAATTCGCTGCCGGTCGCGATATCATGACAGGCGACCGCTTCAACCGTCTGTATGCAGTGGAAGGGAGCGTCTCGCTCACCGGTACGAATGCCGACTACCGCCTTCGACTCCGGCCTGACGGTCAGCTCGATTTCGTGCTCGGCCTGCTCAATGAGATCTGCTTCGTTCGCGGAGAAGCCAGGATGGATCCGGAGATCCTCCAGGTCGCCTCGACAGTCTCGCTCCATGCCCTTGAAAAGAACTACGGTCTTCCGTTGACGGTCCTGACGCGTCTCGTGGATGATCTCCTGATACATCGGGGGACCAGCATCGTCTATGCAGGCGACACGCTTTCGGAGAGCCTCCACGTTGCAGTCAACTACCTCAATGAGATTCTCGGAAACACCGAGTTGTACGTGCCCGGGCAGACACTCCTCTCGCACGCATCGCTCAGCACTCCCGCGGAGATCCAGGCACTGGTGGCGCGGATGAAGGAGGGCCGGGTCGGTATGGTCATCCATTGCGGGACGAACCCGGTGTATCATCTCCCCCCGAGCGTGGGGTACAGAGAGGCGCTCCGCTCCGTTCCGACGTCCGTCAGTTTTGCCGACGCAGAGGACGAGACGGGACAATGGTGTACGTATCTTCTGCCGGTGAGTCACACCTTCGAATCATGGGGTGACCACAGCGTCAGATCCGGCATCCTTTCGCTTCAACAACCGATGATTTCGCCCCTGCACGGTAGCCGTCAGGTTGAAGCGGCTCTTTTGACCTGGATGAGCCCCGAAGGCTCCTACTCGGAGACGGTGTACCATGACTATCTCGTGAACCGCTGGGAGAAGGAGGTCTACCCGCGCTTCCGCTCGAGATCCGATTTTTCAGCGTTCTGGCTCTCTGCACTTCACGACGGAGTTTTGGAGGAGCGGGAGGCGGAACAATCGGGACGGCGGTTTGCGACCGCGGCATTGGCCGGGGTCGGCCATTCAGGAGTGGCACCGCAGTTCGCCGCCGGCCTCCGGCCGAACTCATATCTGGGGGATGGGCGGTATGCGAACAACGGCTGGCTGCAGGAACTCCCGCATCCGGTCTCAAAAATCGTGTGGGACAACTATGCCGCGCTCTCGCCCGCGACTGCGGCGGAGCTCGGAGTCCAGACCTCCGACATGATAGAGGTGTCCGTCGGTTCCGCGAAGCAGACGTTCCCCGTGTATGTCCAGCCGGGTCAGGCAGACCGGTTCGTTTCGATTGAACTCGGATACGGCCGGACCAACGCGGGCCCGATCGGCTCCGGGGTAGGGACCGACGCAAACATCCTCCTTTCGCCGGCGAGCCTCACCGGGGCCAGAGTCTTCCGTGATGTCCGGGTGAAGAAGGTGAGCGGGCGGTATGAGCTGGTCTCCACACAGGAGCATCACGGGCTCGATACCGGACCGCTCGATCTCAAGGATCTCGGCACGAAGCGGGGGATCATCAGGGAGGGAACCCTGGCTGCATACCAGGAAGACCCGGAGTTCATGGTGAAGGAGCACAAGAGACCTGAGTTGTTCAGCATCGCCAAAGAGGTGGAGTACAAGGGCGTGAAGTGGGCTATGGCGATCGATATGAACAAATGTGTCGGCTGCAACGCATGTGTTGCGGGATGCAATGTCGAGAACAACGTGCCCGTCGTCGGGAAAGACCAGGTCGGGAGGGGAAGGGAGATGCAGTGGATCAGACTCGACCGCTACTTTTCGGGATCTGCCGCAGATCCGACATTCACCCACCAGCCGATGCTGTGCCAGCATTGCGACCAGGCGCCGTGTGAGAACGTCTGTCCCGTCTCGGCAACAAACCACAGCCCGGACGGCCTGAATCAGATGGCATATAACAGATGCGTGGGGACGAAGTACTGTTCAAACAACTGCCCGTACAAGGTCCGGCGCTTCAATTTCTATAACTTCCGGGACTTCTTCGCTGACGCCTACTACGAGCAGGATACGCTGGCCCTCCTGCATAATCCGGAGGTCACCGTGCGGTCCCGCGGCGTCATGGAGAAATGTACATTCTGTGTTCAACGCATCATGGAGGCACGCCAGCATGCCGTCGAGCAGGGGAGACCGGTCAAGGGGACGGACGTCCGGACCGCATGCCAGGAGGCCTGCCCGGCCCAGGCGATCGTGTTCGGCGACATGAACGATCCGGAATCGGAGATTTCCCGCTACAGGAAACACAGTCTCGGATACTATGTCCTGGAAGACCTGAATGTTCGTCCGAATGTGACCTACGTCGCCAAGCTCAGGAATATTCACACGGAGAAGGTATCGTGACCACCGCTGCTGTGGACTACACGCGGGAACTCCCCGTCGTTGAGGGGAAGCCCCATGCGGCTGAGCTCGATGCAGCCATCGCAGCCCCGCTCGACCAATTCCCGACTCGTACCTGGTGGATCTCGATTGCGGTCACGTTGACCATGCTCTCGTTCGGGGTCTTCTGTATCGCCGTGACAGTATTCGAGGGGCTGGGTGTCTGGGGGATCAACCAGCCGGTCGCCTGGGGTTTTGACATCGTGAATTTCGTCTTCTGGGTCGGGATCGGTCACGCGGGGACGCTGATCTCTGCGATCCTGTTCCTGCTCCGTCAGCGATGGAGAACCGGCATCGCGCGTTTCGCGGAAGCCATGACGATTTTTGCGGTCATGTGCGCCGGCCTTTTTCCCTTGCTGCACACAGGACGGCCGTGGCTGCCGATCTACCTGACCCCGTATCCGAACCAGCACGGGATCTGGGTCAACTTCACGTCGCCGCTACTCTGGGACGTATTTGCGGTCTCGACGTACCTGACAGTCTCCGCCGTCTTCTGGTACCTCGGATTGATCCCCGATCTGGCGACGCTCCGCGACCGGACAACGAACGCTGTGAAGAAGGTCGCGTACTCTGTCCTTAGCCTCGGGTGGAGGCATTCAAACCGGCACTGGCAACACTATGAACGGGCCTACCTCATCCTGGCCGGCTTTGCCACTCCGCTTGTCCTCTCCGTCCATACGATTGTCAGCTTCGATTTTGCCGTTGCAGTCATCCCGGGGTGGCACACCACGATCTTCCCCCCCTATTTCGTCGCGGGCGCGGTATTTTCCGGCTTTGCGATGGTTCAGAACGTCCTGATCATCGTCCGTCAGACGTTTAAGCTTACCCATATCATCACGCTTGACCATCTCGAAAAAATGAACAAGGTCATGATATTGACTGGAAGCATGGTCGGGTACGCGTACGCCATGGAGTTCTTTACCGCCTGGTACAGCGGGAACCAGTTTGAGATGTTTGTGTTCATCAACCGGGCCCTCGGTCCGTATGCCTGGGCCTACTGGACGATGGTATCGTGCAATGTGATCTTCCCCCAGCTTTTCTGGTTCAAGAAGATCAGGCGGTCGATCCCCCTGATGTTCGCGATCGGAATCGTTGTGAATGTGGGGATGTGGTTCGAGCGATTTGTCATTGTCGTCACCTCGCTGTCGAGAGACTTCCTCCCGACAAGCTGGGGTCATTATGTCCCGACCATGTACGACGTCGGCATTCTCATCGGAAGCTTCGGTCTCTTCTTCACTCTCATTCTGCTCTTTGTGCGGGTCCTCCCGGTGGTTTCGATTTCGGAGGTGAAAGCAGTCGTGGAAGGAGCGCAGCCGCATCATGACTAAGCATCCCCTGTACGCCGTCACGGCCCTCTTCGATTCGCCCGACGGCATTCTCCGCGCCGCCGAGGAGACGTCAAAAGCAGGGTACACCCGGTTTGATGTCAATACCCCCTATCCGGTACACGGGATGGATAAAGCCATGCGTCTCCGCCCGACGCGGGTAGGCCTTTTCGCTCTCGCCTTTGGATTGCTGGGAGCGGTTTCCGCGGTCGGATTTATGACCTGGGTGACGCTCGTCGATTATCCGCTGGTGATCGGAGGGAAGCCCTTCTGGTCATGGCCGGCGTTTGTTCCGGTTGCGTTCGAGGTGACCGTCCTCATGACCGCCGTCCTTACGGTGATCTCGATGATTGTGATCTACTTTAAGTTTCCGAACGCGAGTCATCCGATCCACGATTCCCGATATATGAAGCGGGTCTCCTCGGACATGTTCGGGCTCTACATCGAGGCGGACGACCCGAAATTCGACGAGGCCGCGGTCACCGTCTTCCTCAAGAAACTCGGCGCGCGCGAGGTGGCGCCTGTCCACTTTGACGATCCGTACGGCGCCCAGCGCCCGAGGCTCTTCGAACCGAAGTTCATCGCCATCTGTGTCGCCACCGCGCTGATCATGTCAGGCGTGACGTACGTCTCGCTCAACAAGATCCTCTTTATGGTTCCGTTCAACTGGATGAGCGTCCAGGCGAAGCTCAAAGCGCAGCAGACCTCTGAGCTCTTCCCGGATGGGATCGGAATGCGTCCCCCCGTAGCAGGTACCGTGGCGCGCGGATTCCTCCCCTATCCCTACAAAGGGAAACCGGACGAGGCGGGAAGAAACCTGGTCAATCCGCTCCTTCCGACGCGTGAGGTTCTCGCGCTCGGAAAGCAGAAGTTCCTCACGTTCTGCAGTCCGTGTCACGGGAACTTCGCCGCCGGGGACAGCAGGCTTCGGGGACAGTTTCCAAATCCGCCAACCCTTCACTCGGACAAGATTCGGAACTGGCCGGACGGAAGCATCTACCATGTGATCACGGATGGACAGAACGTCATGCCGTCGTACGAGCGGCAGATCCCGCGAGACGACAGGTGGGCAATCGTGCACTATATCCGCGTGCTCCAGCGCGCGCAGAATCCGAAGGAGTCCGATTTCAAATGAGCACACACGCCACACCGTCTGCAATAGACCCGCGGCCACTGCCGGAGCGCACCGTCCGGATAGGGTGGGGATTGCTCGTGCTGGGTGCGTGCATTGTCTTTGCCGCGTATCTGGTTGATCCTCGTCGGGCGGCGTTTGACAACCTGGTGCTCTTCCTTTTCGTGGCAAGCCTCGCTGTCGGCGCGGTGTTCATGGTTGCCCTGGAGTACATCGGCGGGGCGGTCTGGAGTGTCCCGATGCGACGGGTCAATGAGTTCCTTGGCCTTCTGACACCCCTGCT
>DKBG01000198.1 GCA_002451155.1 Ignavibacteria bacterium UBA6906 | reverse complement strand
AACTACCCCAACCCCTTCAACCCTTCCACGAAAATCCAATTCACGATTGCAGAGAGACAATGGACTATTGTCAAGATGTATGATGTTCTGGGAAAAGAGGTGACGACGCTGGTAAACGAGATGAAACAGCCGGGGACGTATTCTGTAGATTTTGATGGCTCGAATCTCGCAGGTGGAGTGTACTTCTACAGAATGCAGGCGGGAGACTTCGTGCAGTTGCGCAAGCTGCTCCTATTGCGGTGACTTGGGCACAATCGGAATCATAGAAAAGGGCCCGGGTTTTTCCGGACCCTTGTTCCTTCTCGCCGCTCACAGTCATTGCGGAAAACAAAATTCTGAATTCAGATATCTGAGATCAGAATTGNNGACCTCGTGAATGCCATTCACGCGCGACTGGCTCCCAAGTTCGCCTCCCCTACTCATGATAGCCTTCCGTGAGATGGGACGCAATCTCCAATGCGCCTAGTGGAATGCACGAAGTCTGGAAGCGATTTCCTCTTTCCCGGGCAGCATCTTTCCATAGAATCTGCAGGCCGGTTCGCTGCTCTGAGGCATCGGAGCTCCAAACAGGTCCTCGCCGTTCACCAGGATGGTTGGTGAGCCATAACCGGCCCGAAGGTCATTCCTTTCTGCGAGCTCGTAGATATCCAGAGGTTCGATTACACTCTTGGTGTCCAGGGTGTTGACCGCCTCCTGTAGAGACTCAAACAAGGCCGGCGTGTTCGGGCAGCCTTTGAAGGATAGAAAAGTGATATTCAGGGGAGCCCCTCTCGCGGTTGTTCCGGCCAATTGCGTATGCTAAGATAATATAGTACCCACCCCTCCTCCATTCAAGCCAGATTGGGTTGACTCACCTTCCCCCGCGCCGTGGCAAGAATAACAAATCCAAAAATATGCACCCCTATTCCGGCTCGACTGCCTCCTCACAATCTCAATTCCACCCGCGTCGTTATTGAGACTCTTCCTTTTTTTGATCTTCTTGTTTCCTGGGGCCGAAACTTAGAAATCGAGATATCCCCTGATGAAGAAGAACGAGATGCTTGCTGTTGTCTTTACCGTGGCCAGCGCCTACATCGGAGTCGTTCGACAGCGAGCCCTCATCTATGCCCATAGTTCGCTCCAACACTGACCCAGGTTAAAGGATGATACCGAGTCCCGGCGACCATCTGCTTGTTGCACTGATCGCAGTGGCATATCCGCTCTACTTCATGTTGGACTGGTATCGACGGCTCCGGCTTCACCTGGAGACTGGTGGAACTCACGCTCGATCTGGCTTCTACCGCCGGAACATGATCGAGCTGTGGCTGCTAACGTGGGTGGTCATCACGTGGTGGTTGTGGTCAGGTCGAGCGGCAACCGCTGTTGGCCTCGGGGTCCCGAGTGGATGGGCTTTTTGGGTTGGAATAATGATCGTTGTCGTGCTTGCGATCCCCCTTGGGCACCAAGTCACAGTGGTTCGTGGTTCGGCTGAAGCGCGGGAACAGGTGCGGAAGCAGTTCCGAGGTGTCCCGGTGCTGATGGTACCGCGAGACAACCGCGAACGCCGGATGTGGATCGGTCTGAGCCTCACGGCTGGATTGTGTGAGGAAGTTCTCTACCGTGGGTTCTTAGTGTGGTATGCGATGATCTGGCTTCCAGAGGGGGCCGCTGTGCTGGCTTCAGCGGTTGTCTTCGGGGTGGCGCATCTCTACCTCGGATGGGGTATCGGGGTGCTTCGAGCCACGATAATGGGTGTGGTTCTCGGCGTGGCGTATCTGCTCACCGAAACACTCTGGGTGCCGATTGCACTTCACGCGGTGGTGGATGTCACGAGCGGGCTCACAGGTAGTGTCGCCCTTGAGGAATGAGTCCCCCTCACATGCCGGAAGCCAGTGCGAGGAGGGAAGTAATTGGACCCCGTCCGCACCGGTATCCAACAGGCATTCATCTCGGTTGATCCACAGAGTCTTGCCCCCCTCGTCAAGGGGAGTGATATCANNTGGAGCTGAGGGGGATCGAACCCCTGACCTCGTGAATGCCATTCACGCGCTCTCCCAGCTGAGCTACAGCCCCGCACTGATCAAAACTGAAAATGAAGACCCGCATCAAATACTGGCAAAAATATACCGAATCAGCGGTGGAAAGTCAACGCGCCCGTCGCGAACCTTGAATCTCCCCCCGCATTTCTGTACATTTTCAAAACAGGAGGCCGATTCCGGAGCTGGGTGAAGAATCTCGAGCAGGCGTTCGCATTCCCATTCAAGGGCAAATCGTGGGGGAGTAAATTCCTCCTGGCGGCGCTTTTTATGTTCCTTTCCCTGCTTGGCATCGGCGTGTTCTTCATTGCGGGATATCTGATACGGGTGACTCAGCGAGTGATGCGAAACGAGCCCGATGCTATGCCCGAGTGGAAGAACCTCAGCGAGATCTTTGTCATCGGCTTCAAGTTCATAATCGTCTACATTATCTATCTGCTCCCGGTTCTCGCGCTGACCATTCCCCTGATCGGACTATCTGTCGCGAGTGACGCGGCTCAGGGAGTCGTGATACTTGAGGTATTGCTCGCCATCTATATGTTCGGATACGTCCTCCTCGTCATTCCATACGGCGTCGCGCTGACGATCGCTATGCCGATCATCATCTACCGGTTCGCTGCCAACGAACGTATGGCGGAAGCCCTCGATATCGGCGAGATTTATGGCACCTTCAAGAGGCACTGGCAGAGCACGTTGATCGTCGCGCTCCTCTCGGTGGGGATCCAATCCCTTGCCTCTGTGGGACTTATTTTGTTCATCGTCGGCATACTCTTCACAATTTTCTACACATACCTCGTCTCCGCCTACCTGGCCGGCGCCCTCTATCTCGATTCCATGGAGAGGGAAAGGCCGGCATGAAAGGAAGTACGCGTCTGGTTCTTCTGGTCGGCAGCATCTTCTCCACAGCCCTGCTCTTTCAGGGCTGCAAAGACCAGAACAACCCGGTGGATGGAGACAGCCCTTCCAATGTCATCTTCCCCACCCGCGATGTGAAATATGCTGAGCATGTCCAGGTCCTGTTTAATCAGGCCTGTAATTACGGACCCTGCCACGGCGACGGGGCACATCAGAGTCCACTCACTCTTACCTCCTGGGCCAGTACAGTTGTCACGACACCGGGAGTCGTCGTGCCGGGGGATCCGCAGTCCAGCACCCTCGTGCTCCGTATCGAAGGGCGTCTGCCTGTCATGCCCCCCTCCGGAAACCCTCTGAACGAGAATCAGATTGCGGGGATTCGGACCTGGATCGCGGAGGGCGCGAAAAACAACTAGAGTCCCGCCGCAGCCGGAGCGTTTCGCCGCCCCTGGCCTCCCCCACCGCATTACGTATTCTCTATCTCCTATTTTTCATTCCCGATTAGCACAGCCAGTCCTCAAAATAAACCCCACCAATTGAGGGTGGACGATTGACATTTGACGGCCGGAAGGAGAGATATGGATTGCTGCGT